>CAYXJZ010000001.1:0-130418 GCA_964465355.1 uncultured bacterium
GTCGAGGGCCGCCCGCACCGCCGCCACCTCCGTGCCCGACAGCCTGCGGCCGTGGAGCAGATGCTCCTCGAAGGCCTCGAAGGCCATCGGCGCCACCGCCTTGGCGCAGCGGGCGATGGCGTCGCCGTAGGCGCGGATCTCGTACTGGGCGTGCCAGTCCATGCGCAGCTTGAGGAAGTGGAAGAGGTTGTGCAGGTCGATCTGCCAGTACATCTCGGTGTAGAGCGCCAGCGGCAGGTTGACCCTGGCCAGCTCGCGCGCCACGCCGGCCTCCAGCATCTCCTCATAGCCGCGGTAGGTCATCTCCTGCGCGCTGTTCAGCGCATCGACCACCCGCTGCCGCAGCTCGTCAGGCACCTCCTCGTCGGAGGAGCCCTGCTTGTTGGTGGCGGACTGGTAGCGCACCTCATGCGGTGCAGGTACGTAGAACTCGTCGCGCATGACGCTGTAGCGCCCGGAGAGCTCGTTGAGCCTGGCGGTGCGATGACGGATCCACTGCCTGGCCACGAAGATGGGCATCTTGAGGTGGAAGGTCAGCACCACCTGCTCGAAGGGGCTGGTGTGGGCATGGCGCAGCAGGTAGTCGATGAGGCCCTTGTCCTCACGCAGGCTCTTGGTGCCTTCGCCATAGCTGACGCGGGCCGCCTGCACGATGCGGGCGTCACCCCCGAGGTAGTCGACCAGGCGCACGAAGCCGTGATCGAGCACGTCGTGGCGCTCGTCGAGAAGGGCGTCGGCGGCGGGTACAGAGGTCCTGGGCATAGGGCATCGTACTCAGTCATCCAACTGCAGGAAGTCGCTCTCGTCGATGCTGAGTAGCGGCGGTCGCGGCAGAAGCGCCGAAAGGGCGAGCAGGTCGGTGGCCAATGGCGTCAGCGCAAGCCCGGGGTCCGCTTCCGGATCCACGTCCACGCGAGCGATGAGATGGCGCTCGCCCACCACCACCGAGGCCGATGGCCCCTGCCCCACCAGTCGCAGCAGCACCTCGGTGGCAGGCGCCGCCAGCGCGCCGCGGACCTTGGCCGGTTCGCGGGCCAGCACGGCCATGCGGGCGTCCACGTCGGGCCGGTCGCTCAGGTCCACCCGCGTGGCGCCGGTACGGCTGGCCTCCAGCGACTCCAGCACCGCCTCCCGCCTCGGCGAGGCGCGGAAGGCCACCTCGGAGAGGGTCCGGTCGGCACGCACGACGGCCCATGATGCCCAGCGGTGCACCACGCCGGCCGGCCCACTGCGGGTGTTGCGCACGTCGAAGAGGTAGAGGCTTGGCTGCGAGTCGCGCTGCAGGACGTGCAGGTGCAGCACCTCGGCGTCCTCCAGGTCGAGGAAGCGGCGCAGCCGCTCGGCCCCGGAGGTGGCGTCGCGCAGCTCCAGCGTGCGGGCGAAGTCCGCCCAGCGCACGGCTCGGTCAGTCGGTTTGGATGAGGAGCGGAACCACATCGACGCTCAGAGGTACCACGCCGAAGCCTTCAGCGGCGAGACCCGTCGGCCAGGGCAAGCTGTCTCGAGGCGCGCGTGGCGCGCGTCGAAACAGACTCAGACGTGGAAGCCGAACATGCGCATCTGCTTCTTGCCGTCCTCGCTCATCTTGTCGGTGCCCCATGGCGGCGACCAGACGAAGTTGACGCTCACCTTGCTGACACCGTCCACCTTCATGCAGGCCAGTTCGGCGTCGGCCTGGATCATGTCCTGCACGGGGCAGCCCATGCTGGTCAGGGTCATGTCGATCTCCACGGCGCCTGCCGCGTCGGCCTCGAGGCGGTAGACGAGGCCGAGGTCGACGATGTTGACGGGGATCTCGGGGTCGCGTACCACCTTCAGCGCCTCGAGGCAGGCCGCCCGCAGCTCGGGGAAGGCGCTCGCCGAGGCGGCGTCCGACGAGGGACTGCCCTCGGCGCCCGTGGAGGGCGTGGAGGCCGGATGGACGGGAAGCTCGCTCATGCTCAAGAGGATAGCAGGGGTCGTCACCAGTCGGCGTAGCGGTCGCGATGGACCACGAAGGCGACCGCCAGGCCTGCCAGGGTGGAGATCAGCGAGGTGCCGCCCGCGCTGACCAGCGGCAGGGTGATGCCGGTGACCGGGGCGAGGCCGAGCGTCACCCCCACGTTGACCAGCACCTGGAAGCCGATGAAGACGAGCACCCCGACGATGGTGAGCTGGTCGCGCTCCTCGGGGCACTCGGCCGCCATGGTCACCAGACGCCAGAACAGCAGGGCGTAGAGGGCGAGCAGCAGGGCGGCGGCGACGAAGCCGCCCTCCTCTGCCAGCACAGGGAAGATGAAGTCGGTCTGCCTGAAGGGGATGAAGCCGAGCTGCGACTGGGTGCCCTGACCGTAGCCCTTGCCGAGCAGGCCGCCTGAGCCCACCGCGATGGCGGATTGGATGACCTGATAGCCGGCGCCCTGAGGATCGGCCTCTGGGTTGAAGAAGGCAACGATGCGCGCCGTCTGGTGAGGCCTGAGGTTGGGCAGCACCAGCGTCGGCACCGCCACCACGATGAGCACAAGCGCCACCACGGCATGCCGCCATGGCACGCCACGCACGAGCACCATGCCGGCACCGATGGCCGCCAGCACGAGGGCGCCACCCAGGTCGGGTTCGATGAGCACGAGGGCGGTGGGCACCAGCATCAGCGCTGCCGGCCGCAGGTAGTCGGTGAAGCGGCGGATGGGACGCTGGTGCAGGGTGGCGGCCAAGGCGAGGATCAGCGCCAGCTTGGCCAGCTCCGAAGGTTGGAAGCCAGGCAGGGGACCGAGGTAGAGCCACGATTTGGCGCCGTTGACCGTGGTGCCGAAGATCTGGACCGCCACCAGCAGGGCGAGGCTGAGCAGGTAACCGTGGACCGTGAAGCGGAAGAGGCGCGCCCTGCCGAGCCACAGCACTGCGGCCACGGCCACCAGGGCGGGCGCGAGGAAGAGCAGCTGACGGCTGAACTCGTCGCCAGGCGCGGCCGTCGAGAGCGTCAGCAACCCCACCCCGAGCAGCAGGGCGACCACGAAGGGCAGGGCAAGGTCGACGCGGGTCATGTGCGCAACCCCCGCCTGCGGCCGAGTCCGAGGTTGGTGGGGCGTGGCGGCAGCCTGTGCTCGGCCGACCAGGCCCACCACTCCAGAGCGAGGGCCAGCACGGCGATCAGCACCAGGATCCAGGCGAAGGGTGTCGGGCGCTCGATCGGCAGGAGGCTGTCTGCCGCTGCCTCGGCGTCGTCCGGTGCCGGGGCGGGCAGGCGGCTCTGCGCCTCGCTCAGCAGGCTGACGCTGAGCTGCCGCCCCGCCACCGTCACCTGACCAGGCTGCGACAGGCGGCGGCCCTGCTCATCGAGGCTGCCCAGCGGCAACCTCGGCACGCCGCGGAAGTGGTCGAGGGCGTTGGCCATCAAGGTGGGGAAGGCAGGGCGGAAGACCAGATCGGTCTGGGCTGGATGGAAGCCGAGGGCCAACGCGCGCACGCCTTCACGCTCACGGTAGGCCAACACCGGCCGCAGCTCCGCGGTGTGGGCGAGCACCGTCCAACCAGCCGCCTCGGCACCTTGCACGTCGGTGGCCCATGGCGGCGGCTCGGCGCTGCCGACTGGCGCGATGGGCGCCACGCCGACCACCACCTCGCGCAGGTCGACGAAGCGCAGCAAGGGGTGCGCGCGCTGCCAACCGGCCACCCGTTGCCGTTGCAGCACCGCATCGGCCACGGGCGCAGGCATGAGCAGGTGGTCGCCAGGCGCCAGGGTGGCCGGATCGGCGCCGCTGAGCACCCGCAGGTCGCCTGCCAGGCGACCCGCGCTGCCTGTGACGCGCATCTCCACCCCGCCGACGGCCTCGAACGCCCTGCGCAGGTTGGGCTCGTCGGCGTCGAGCAGCACCTGAAGCGCCCTGCTGCCGGCGTAGGCCACGTCGTCGATGGCGAGGGCATCACCCGCATCGAGGCCCTCCAGACGAGCGCGGACCATGGTGTCATGCACCTCGAGCGGGAAGGTGACGGTGGCCGTCCCACGCACAGGCACCAGCAGGTCGGACAGCGCCAGCAGGCGGCCGTCCAAGTCCTCCAGCAGCAGGGTCACGCCCAAGGGCCTGTCGTGGTCGGACGAAACTGCCACGAAGGCCTGCTGGATGCCGAGGTCGAAGGCCACGATGCCGACGTTGTGGCCACTGCCCGCCACGTTGTAGCGGCGGATGCCTGGCCGCTCGGGGCCGGGGTCGTCGCTGATCCACGCCACCTCTGCAGCGCCGAGGCTGCGGGCCAGGTCGAGGGCGCGCTCGGCATCGACGTTGGCGTCCACCGCCTCGAAGACGTCGAGGGCGGCGCGCAGCTCACCGCGGTCACGGCTGAAGGGCAAGACCAGCTCCGCCAGGGCGCCTGCGCGCACCAAGGCCACCGCACCGGCCTCCCCTGCCAGCATCATGGCCTGATCGATGGCGCGTTGCAGACGCTGGCCCTCCGGGTCGACGGCCTGCATGCGCGCCCCTGCATCGATGACGATGATCAGGTCAGGGGGGCCACGCAGCTCGAGGCTGGGCTGGGCAAGGGCCATGGCAGCCGCTGCCACGGCCAGCAGTTGCAGGAGGAGCGACCAGCTAGGCCGCCAACGCCGCCGCTGCTCCGCCTCGCGCAGTGCCTGGTCCCACAGGAACAGCGCAGCCACTTGCCGTGGCGAAAGGCGCTGGCGATAGAGGTACCACCAGACCACGAGCGGCAAGGCCGCCAGCAGCCAGAGGAAGGCCGGTGCGGCGAAGCTCAGGCCCACGACCGGGTGGCCATGACGACCAAGAGGCCGCCCCCCGCGTTCTCCATGGTGTGCTCGGTGCCTTGGTCGACGGTGAGCAGCCTGCCCTTGCCGAGACGGACCTGTTGGCCGCCGTGCCTGAGCAGCGCTTCACCTTCGACCACCTGATAGACGAGGGTGCCTGCCCCGACCTGCGGCTGGTCGCGCTGGCCCGCCTCGAAGCAGAGCAGCTCGATGTGGAGGTCGGCGGTGTCGACCAGCGGGTTGCGCTGGACCTGGTTCGGCGAGAAGCGGCGGGCTTCGGCGATGGCTTTGATGTGCATGGTCCTCCTCGCGTTCCTGTCCCATCCTACGCCTTGCTGATGGTGTGGATAACCCTTTGCAACTGTGGAAAACTCGCTCGCTCTTGACAAGCGAGATGCCCATCTGGTAGCTGGCGGCCGAGTCGCGATCCTCGCGAGAACACCGTCCTGGACGGGCTTCGCTCATGAGGCGAGTCTGTGAGCCGCTTCCTGGCTCCTGCAGGGGGGTTCTCCACATGGCTGTGGATAACTCGGGGGATCTGTGGACAACTCAGGAGGCCCGTGCAGGGCATCACCCAGGCCGGATCGGGGGTCTCGGAGGGCCCGTTCAAGGTCGGCCAGACGGGAGGGCTGGGGGATGACGGAGGTCGGCCAGCGCCGCCATGAAGGCCGCCATCTTGACCGGGTCCTTGATGCCGGGCGCCGACTCGACACCGGTGGATACGTCCACCGCCCAGGGCCTGAGCGCTGTGGCGGCCGCCGCCACGTTCTCGGGCCGCAGGCCGCCTGCCAGCACCCAACGTGGCAGCCCGGCCAAGCCATCGGCGGCGGCCTCGCTCCAGGCGAAGGGCTGGCCGCTGCCGGCCTTCGGGCCGTCGATGTGCAGAGCGTCGACGGGCAGCTCGGCCAGGCTGCCCAGGTCCAGCGACTGCGACCATGACACGGCCTTGATCACCGCCACCCGCACCCGGAAGGCCGCCAGCTCGGCTGCGCCTTCCGGGCCGTGGAGCTGCACCACGTCCAGCCGCAGGCGCTCGACGGCGGCCCACACCTCGTCGGACCCAGCGTCGGCGAACACGCCGACCCTGGTCACGAAGGGGCCGAGCGGCGCCAGCACGTCGGCCGCCTTGTCCAGGTCCACCTGCCGCTTGGAGCCATGCGCGAAGACCACGCCGACGGCGTCGACCCCCAAGGCCTCCGCCGCCAGCGCATCCTCCGAACGGGTGAGGCCGCAGACCTTCACACGCAGGTGCCTGCCCTTCTCGGGCAGGTGCCTGCCCTTCTCGGACAGGTGCCCACTCACGCGCCCACCTCTGCACCATCGGCGGCCCGCAGCTTGAGCTTGCGACCCAAGGCCTGCTCCAGCAGGTCACGCCGAAGCGAGGCGGCCTCCACCTCGACGATGGCTTCGCCCGCCGAGCGGGCCAGCAGCAGCAGGTCTCCGCCCTCATCGACCAGTTCGACGGAGGACACGCGTTGGGCCTTGCCCCGATCCAGGTACTCGGCCAGCCGCAGCAGGCCGGACAGGGTGCGCAGGGTGGTCTGGGCGTCGGCCGGCATGATCCCAGCGTAGCCCTCCAGGCTGGGCGTGCCCTTGCGGTGGTAGCGCACGAGCAGCGCCAGCATCACCTGCTCGGCATGCTCGAAGCCGGGCAGGGGTCGGCTGAGGACCAGCATCTTGCCGTGGTGCTCGTGCCGGTAGTAGTCCACCGCCAGGCCGATGTCGTGCAGCATGGCCGCGTGCCCGAGCAGCTCGCGCTCGGCCGCGGCCAGGCCGTGGAAGCGCTGCGTCTGGTCGAAGAGCGACAGGGCCAAGGCCCGCACGTGCTCGTTGTGGGCTGGCTCGTCGTAGTACTGGCGCATGAGGTTGAGTACCGAGAAGCCGCGCACGTCATCCAGCAGCGCGTCTTCCTGATCAGGCAGCAAGTAGGGGTAGAACAGGCCTTCGCGCAGCCCTTGCCCCGAGATCAGCACCTCGGAGGCCCCTGCCGCGCGCACCACCTCGGCGATCACCACCGCACCGGCAGCGATGATGTCGGCGCGGTCGCGGTTGAGACCGGGCAGCTCGGCCCGCTGAGCAGCGCTCAGGCGGCTGAGCTCGGCGGCCAGTTCGCGCAGGTCGGCGACAGGCAGGCGGTAGCCATGGAGCAGGTCGAGCGGGTAGCCAAGGCGTTGCTGGTGGACGTTGGCGAGGTTGCGGATGGTGCCGCCGACGCCGACGAAGGGGCCTTGCTGCTCCCCGGCCGCCAGCCAGCCGTCGGCGGCCTCACGGGCGGCGGCGGCCAAGGCCTTGAGGCCCTTGCCCTTGGGCGGGTCACCGCTGAGGAAGCGCTCGGTGGCCCGCACCGCGCCCAGGGGCCAGCTGCCACCGCGGCACCAGCGACGTGCGCGCAACTGCGAGAGCTGGAAGCTGCCGCCACCCAGGTCCATGGTGACGGCGTCATGCACGTTCAGGCCGTTGGCCACCGCAAGGGCGGCCACGCTGGCCTCCTCCTCGCCGGCCAGGGTGCGCAGCTCAACTCCGATGTCGGCGGCGGCGGCCACGAACTCTGCCCCGTTGCTTGCGTCACGCACGGCGCTGGTGGTGGTGGCGACCAGGTGATCCACCCCGGCAGCCTCGGCGTAGCTGTGGAAGGAGCGCAGCGCAGCCAGGCCGCGGGCGAAGGGCTTGGGCTGGATGGGCCCGCCCGCGCCCATGCCTTGGGAGAGACGGACCACCGCGCGCAGCTCGTCGAGCTGCCGCCAGCTATGGCCCGGCTGGTAGGCCAAGGCGACCAGCTTGGCCGTGTTCGAGCCGAGGTCGACGATGGCGATGCGCTGCACGGACCCCGCCGCTCAGAAGGCGTCGCGCAGCCAGCGCAGGCGCGGCTGGGCGGGGTCGCCCTCGACCAGCATGGCGTCGAAGCGCACGGGATCCTCATGCCTGCCGCAGGCCGCTAGCCAGGCGAGGGCGGTGCGGCGGAGTCGTGCCTGCTTGGCCGGTCCCAAGCTGTGGGCCGCGCCACCATGCGCATCGGCACGGCGCTGCTTGACCTCGACGAAGACGACGGCCTCGCCGTCGTCCATGACCAGGTCGATCTCACCCTCGCGCCTGCGCACGTTGGCCGCCAAGGTGGTCCAGCCACGTGCCTCGAGCGCCGAGCGGGCAAGCGACTCGGCCCAGTGCGGGTTCAGCGCGGCACCACCTCGAGCCGGGGGGCGTCGGCCCACAGGCCCTCCAGGTCGTAGAACTCGCGCGCCTCAGGGCTCATCAGGTGCACGACCACGTGGCCGTAGTCCATCAGCACCCAGCGCTGGGACGGCCCCTCGACACCCTTGAGGCGCAAGCCGACCGCCTTGGCGCGTTCGCGCACAGATGACTCGAGCGCCTGCAACTGAAGGCCGGACTCACCGGTGGCCACGACGAAGAACTCGAGGGAGCTGGAGACCTCGGCGAGGCCGAGCACGACGATGTCCTTGGCGCGCTTGTCGTCCAAGGCGTCGACGATGACCTGGATCTCCTCGGTGGCGGCTGCGTCGATCTGCATGGTCTCGCTTGGGCTGGTGTCGCTTGGGATGGCTTGGGTCACGCGGTCTCCTCGGGCGCTCAGGGCGCGGGGACGGGGGGAGCGAGCGCCAGGCGCTCGGGATGGGGTGTCGGGTCGGCTGCGTCGTCGCCCAGGATCAGTTGCAAGCCCACCGAGCGGCCGCCGACAGCCGGCAGGCGGTCGATCTGCTGCTTGCCGACGCCGAGCAGCGAAGCGTAGTAGTCGGCCTCTTCCCAGTGCGGAGCCGTGACGACGAGGCGCGTAGGGGACGGGTCGAAGGAGGCCTCGCTGACCACCAGCAGCTCCTCCGGCACGCCCATGGCGATGAGGCGCAGGCGGTAGGCCTCGCCAAGGCCTTCGCGCCCGGAGCGGTCGACCACCTGCAGGCGCGCGTCCGGCGCGTCGACCCAGGCGCGGGCCTCGCCACCGAAGACGCCGGCCAGGAAGGCCTCCACCTCGCGGCGGTCGATGGCGAGCAGGCCGCTGCCCTCGATGTCGTGGGTGGGGACGGTGGCCGCCTGGATCTGCAGGCGCGAGAGGCGGGGCAGCAGGTCGCGGATCAGCGCCGGGCTGGCGTTGGTCTCCACGTCATCGAAGAAGGTGTCGATCAAGCCGGGCAGGACGGTGACGGCGCGCACGTTGAGCTGCTGCAGCTTGTTCAGCATGGCGAAGGCCAGCGTCTTGACCCTGTCGAGGCGGTCGATGTCGCCGCGCAAGGACTGGCGGAAGCGCACGAAGCCGGCGGCGTCCTCGCCGTCGAGCAGCTGGGGACCGGCCTGAAGGTCGATGAACAGACCCGCTGCCCTGTCCCTGTACTGCATCACGTAAGGCACGTTGACCTCGACCCCGCCCAAGGCGTCGACCGCGTTCTTGAAGATGTCGAGGTTGATCAGCGCGTAGTAGTCGACGGGCAGGCCGACGATGCTCTCGACCTCGCGCACCAGCCCCTCGATGCCCTGGTAGGCGTACATGGAGTTGATCGCGGTCTGCCAGGCGGGCAGCCAGATGTCGCGCGGCAAGGCGATCATGGTCACCTGGTCGTTGACCAGCGAGACGTAGATGATGGTGTCGGTGAGGCTGCCGTTGACCGAGCGGAAGCCGCGGTGGTTCCAGCCGATGATCTGGCCGCTCTGGCTGTAGATGGGCGTGGCGTTGCCATCGTAGGTGATGTCGCGGCCTGCCAAGAGGAAGCCGATGTGCTGGTCGTCGTGCTCCAGCCCGAGTATCTCGCGCTGCACGTCGCTGAGCACAGCACGCTCGACGTCGCGGTTGAGCCAGAAGCCGCTGAGGCCGGCGATGGCCGTCAACAGACCGAGGAGCTGCAGACCACGGGCCCAGCGGCGCTGACGGCGCTGCCGATCCAACATCCCAGGATCGGGCCGATCCAACATCCCAGGATCGGGCCGATCCAACAGCCCAGGATCGGGCCGATCCAACATCCCGGGATCGGGCCGATCGGGGGCCCCCGCCTCGGGGGGCTTGGGGTCAGAGGTGCTGGGCGATCTGGTCATGGACCTGCAGCGTACGCGGGTGGACGTCCTTGCCGCAGCTTCGGAGGTAACGGACCTTGGCGTCCACCGCCTTGCGGTAGGCGCGCTCCAGGTTGCTCATGGCGGCCTCGCGGACGTCGGCGTTGACGCCCCTTGCCGGCTCGGAGACGTCGGCCACGTACACCGCCATGCCGACGCGGTCGCCTGGGCGCACGCCCATGACGTGACCTTCGATGGCACCGAGCACCCGTTCGTCGCTGACGCCCCAGGAGGCGGCGATCACGCGGCCAGCACGGCCGTGCAGGGTCATGGGTTGGAGGCGTTCCATCTCGTTCTCCGCGGGGGCCAGCTCGAGCAGGCACTCGTCGCTCTCTTCGCGTGCCACGTCGTGCAGGACGGCCGCAAGGCCGGTGGCGCGCAACTCACCTTGATCGAAGCGGTTGGCGCGGGCGATGAGCTCGGCCAGCTCGGCCACCCGCATGACATGGGCGAAACGTTCGGCCGAGAGCCTGGCTCGCACCCGCTGGCAGTAGGGCGCGATGCTGGGTCTCTGGCAGGGACCCGAAGGGGAGAAGGGGGGCATGTAGGTCGTCAAAGGTCGGCTCACCAGCGAAAGAAGACCGTGGGTGGCGTGCTCTCACGCCTTGGCGCAGAGATTAGCACGACCGCATGAGACCATCTGTCCGGCGTGGCCGGCAGCCTATGGGTCCTAGGCATCTTGCTCAGAAGGGCCAGGTTGCTCGGGAGGCAGCGGGGCGTCCTCTTCTTCCTCGGCCTCGCCTTCGTCGGTCCAGCCGTCGTCCGAGTCCTCGCCATCCTCTTCGAGGTAGCGGCGCTCGGCCTCGGCCTCCTCCGCCTCCTGCTCGGCCTCGCTTGCCTTGGTCTCGGCGGCGGCTGCTGCCTCGTCGAAGTAGTCGAAGACGGCCGCGCCGATCTGCACCTCTTCACCCGTCTTGGCGCCGGCCTTGGCCAGCAGCTTGTTGACGCCCATCGCAGCGAAGTGGTGCTGCAGGTAGGCCACCGCGTCACGGTTGGTGGCGTCGAAGCGGGCGACGACGGCCTCCACATCGCTGCCGGTGACGATCCAGCCGAGGCCGCTGAGGTCACGCGCGACCCGCACCGGCTCGACGACCACCCGACGCTCCAGCGGCCTCGCCACACGCTTCGGCACGGGCGGCAGCAGCTCGAAGAGCGCCTCCACCAGCGCGTCGAGGCCCTGGCGTTGCAGGCAGGAGACGCTGAAGACAGGCAGGCCGAAGTCGGCCAGCAGCTCCTCGGCGGCGGACACCTCACCGGCGTCGACCAGGTCGATCTTGTTGAGGACGACCAGGGCAGGACGATCGAGCAAGGTGGGGTCGAAGGCCTCCAACTCGGCGCGCAGCGAAGCCATGTGAACCAGCGGGTCGTCGGCCACGTCCAGCACGTAGACCAGCAGTCGGGTGCGGGAGATGTGGCGCAGGAACTCGAGGCCGAGGCCCTTGCCTAGGTGGGCGTCCTCGATGATGCCAGGGATGTCGGCCACGGTCAGGCGTTCGTGGTGCTGCTCGACCACGCCAAGGTTGGGGATCAAGGTGGTGAAGGGGTAGTCGGCCACCTTGGGTCGGGCGCGGGAGAGGGCGGTGAGCAGGCTGGACTTGCCTGCGTTGGGGTAACCCACCAGGCCCACGTCGGCGATGGTGAGCAGTTCGAGGCGCAGGCGGCGGTCTTCGCCGAGGCTGCCCCTCTCGGCGAAGCGCGGGGTGCGCCGCCGCGAGTTGGCGAAGGCGGCGTTGCCGCGGCCGCCTTGGCCGCCGGCCGCCACCTGCACCCGCTGGCCCACCTCGACCAGGTCGGCCAGCAGCTCGCCCGTGTCGACGTCGATGGCCTGCGTGCCCACCGGTACAGGCAGCACCAGGTCTTCCCCGCCAAGTCCGTTGCGGTTGCGCCCCTCGCCCTGCATGCCGGTGCCGCCCTTGTAGCTATGGTTGGTGATCAGCTGGTCGAGCGAGTTGAGGGAGTCGGTGGCCTCGAGGTACACGCTGCCGCCAAGACCGCCGTGCCCACCGTCCGGGCCGCCCTTGGGGATGTACTTCAGACGCATGAACGACAAGGCGCCGTCACCGCCCTTGCCGCCCTTGACGAAGACTTCGACGACGTCACGGAATGGCATGGGTGGGACTCCTGGGGGTGTGGTGCTTGGGTCGGTTCATGGTCAGGGGCAGTTCATGGTCGAGAGCAAAGGAGCCGCGCGCAACCGTCGGTCGCGCGCGGCGAAGGTGCTGGGGTGGAGGGCTGGGCCAAGGCCAAGGAGCCTCAGTCTGCCGAGATGGCCTCGGCCGGGGTGGTCTCGACCACCGAGATGAAGCGCCCCTTGGCGCCCTTGTTCTCGAAGCGCACCACGCCGTCGCGCAGGGCGAAGATGGTGAAGTCCTTGCCAAGGCCGGCGTTGCGACCGGGATGGAACTTGGTGCCACGCTGGCGGACCAGGATGTGACCAGCTGTCACGGTCTCCCCGTCGAAACGCTTGACGCCGAGGCGCTTGGACTGGCTGTCGCGGCCGTTCTTTGAGCTGCCGACGCCCTTCTTGTGAGCCATGTTCTGTCTCCTCGCTCGCGCTCAGCCGACGATGTCGGTGACGCGGACCTCGGTGTAGGGCTGACGGTGGCCGTTGTGCCTGCGGTAGTTGCTCTTGGCGTGGAACTTGTAGATGTGGATCTTCTCGCCGCGGCCGTGGGCGACGACCTGGGCCTTGACGCTGGCGCCGTCGACCAGCGGAGCGCCGACCGTGACAGACTCGCCACCGACGAGCAGCACGGGGAAGTCCACCGTGGCGCCCTCCTCGGCCTCGAGCTTCTCGAGGCGCAGGACCGTGCCCTTCTCGACGCGGTACTGCTTACCGCCGGTCTGGATGATCGCGAACTGGGACATGCTTCTCCTACCTCCGGGTCCCCTCGTCCGGTGGGTGCCCTGCTGGAGCGAGGTGCCGGGACCGGGGCGTGTGACGTATCTGTGCTCACGCTCCGCTTGGGCTCCGAGGCCTGGCAGGCGTGGCAGTGGTTCCGCAGGAGCGGCCGCACGAGGCGGGGGTGCTCCCAGAACGGGCAGTGTACACCATGGGCGGGTGGCTTGGCTAGGTAGGGCTGTCGGCCACCACCATCCGTCCACCCAGCGCCTTCGCCGCCACGACCAGGGCCGCTGCCACCAGGATCAGGTCCTTGAGCACGTACTGTGCTTCCAGCGTGGGGCCTCCTGCGAACATCTCCCTGGCGAACAGCAGCAGAGGCGCGAAGAAGCCGACCGAAGCCAGGCCCATGGCGAACAGGCCAGGCAGCAGCCAGCGGCCGCTCAGCAGCGTGAGGCCGATGAAGACCTCCACGCCAGCCACCATGACGAGACCGACCTGTCCAGGCAGCAAGCCGAAGGAGAGCGCGCCGACGGTCCGGACGACCAGGTCCTCGGCAGGGCTCAGGCCGGGGAAGAACTTCAGGATCCCGAACAGCAGGAAGACGAGGCCGAGGCTGATGCGCAGCAGGTCCACGCCGTGCCTGGACAGGGCCAGGCCCATACGCCGGGCGAGACCGGTGTCGCTGGACCTGCCACGGCAAGAGATCGTTTCATTTGTGAACATGATGAGCTCCTTCTTGCTTGTAGATTCATCGGTTCGACCGATGTCCCCAACGTACTTGGGAACCCGAGATCGCGAATCCCCCGAGGAGCGGTGTGCTTCGTAGTTGGCAGGATGTACTGTCTCTGTCCTTGCCTGCGCTCGGCGTCGTAGTGCCCAGCCGCCCACCGTGCGCACGCGGTCACAGAATGTGGACCCATGACCAGGTCCCAGCCCTGCCTTCAGCTGGTGGTCGGGATGACGGCGTGGGCCCGGAACTCGCCGGCGTCCTCAGCGACCTCTAGGCTGCCCCCGAGGCTGAGCACGCGTCTACGCATCCCGGCGATGCCGAAGCCTTCAGCCATGCCGGCGCCGTGGTGCCGGTTGGTCACGGTCAGCTCGATCGCTTCCGGCGCATAGAGGATGTCCACCTCGGCCCGCCGGTCCGAGGCGTGCTTGGCCACGTTCGTCAGCGACTCCTGCACCAGACGGTAGGCGGCCACGTCAACCTCGGGCGCCACACGGCGGCGTTGACCGCTCCAGCGCAGCTCCACCTCGACGCCTGCCTGCCGTACACGGCGGCAGAGCTCCTCGATACGATCGAGGCCTGGCGTCGGCGCACGCGATCCGGCTTCGTCTGCACCACCGGCTGGCGCGATGGCGCTCAACGTGGCCCGCAACTCGGCCAGCGCAGCCGCGCTGGCGCGGCTGATGACCTCCAAGGCCGCCTGGGCCTGCTCGGGCTTCGCTTCCTTGAGGTGCAGGGCGATGTCGGCCTGCATCTGGATCGCCGCCAGTCCGTGCCCGACGATGTCGTGCACCTCGTGGGCAAGGCGCAGCCGCTCCTCGTCCAGCCTTCGCTGCTCCGACGCCGCCCGCTCCCTGATCCCGGCCTCGAGCACGAGACGGCGGGCGCTGCCGATGGTGAAGGGAACCGCCACCCAGGCCGTGGCAGGGATCAGGCCATAGGCGCCAGGTAAGGCCGCCTCGTTGGTGAACAGGTGGACGAGCAGCACGGCGAGCGTCGCGGTGCTCAGCAACACGGCCTTCCGCGTCGGCCCCAAGCGAGCCATGGTGTACACCCCAAGCGCGACGCTGAGCAGGACCGGGCCGTATGCGTAACCGAGGGTGAGATAGGCCGATGTCCCGATGGCGCTCGCCGCCAAGGTGGCCACCGGTCGGACACGGCGCAGCGCCGTCACCGCCGTGGCGAGCAGGACGAGGGCAAGGCCGAGAGCGTCGAGGGGTGTCGCCCCCTCCGGCTGCACGAGCAGCGCCACCACCACGCTCAGCAAGGAGAGGGCCGCGGCCAGCGCGATGTCGAGTGCGGCGATCCGCCATGGCCTTCGTCGAAGCACGGACCACTCTAGTCGCAGACGGCAGGCCCGTCGTCCTCGTTCCGGCGTAGCCGGGCTGCGCCCCTCGGCGTAGTCGGCCTGCGCCGGCCGACGCAGCCAGGAGTCGCCCCAGGGCGGACGCGCCGACTCAGGCCACAGCCCTAGGCTGAGCCCCCGGTCCGCTGATGGGGCGGTCGGAGGAGGACCCCATGAGCCACGTCAGTGCGATAAGCCCAAGGGCGCAGCAGCCCCGAGTCAGCACGATCCGTCTGTCCAGCCGGACAAGGAAGATCGTCCTACTGGCGCACATCGCGGCCGCCGGCGCCTGGCTCGGCATCGACCTGGTGTTGGGGGTACTCGTCCTGACCGCCGTCACCTCCCCCGACCCCGCGCAGACCGCAGCCTTCTCCATCGGCATCGCCGCCTTCGCCACCTGGCCGCTCATCACCGTCGGCCTGCTGACCCTCGGCACCGGCGTCATCTTGGGGCTTGGCTCGAAGTACGGCTTGACCCGCTACCGCTGGGTGTTGGTCAAGCTCGTCCTCAACGTGGCGCTGGTGACGGTGGCTACGCTGGTGCTGCGGCCAGGTGTGGAGGAACTGGCGGCTACCGCCGGGGCGGCATTGGCCGGTGGCGACGGCTTCGCGGTGGGCAACACCATGTTGTTCCCACCCGTCGTGTCGTCCACGGCGGTGCTTTTCGCCATGGTCCTGTCGGTGTTCAAGCCATGGGGGCGCACGATCCGCTCGGCGGCTGCCCATGAAGGCGGCGGTACGATGTCGCCCATGGCCAGCCGGGGCGGGCTCCAAGGACCGAGCGCGTGATCCGGGTCTTGATCGTCGACGACCAGGACCTCGTGCGCCTTGGGCTGCGCACCTTGTTCGAACACGAGGACGGCTTCCAGGTGGCTGGCGAGGCCACCGACGGCAAGGCCGCCGTCGACGCCGTGCTCAGGACACGCCCAGACGTGGTGCTGATGGACATCCGCATGCCCAGCATGGACGGGCTGGAGGCGACCCGCCGCATCACCGGCCACGGCGAGCTCTCTGGCACCAAGGTCATCGTGCTGACCACCTTCGAGCACGATGAGTACGTCTTCGAGGCGCTGCGCGTCGGCGCCAGCGGCTTCTTGCTCAAGGACACCCCACCAGTACAGCTCCTCGAGTCCATCCGCACCGTCGTCGACGGCGGCGCGCTGCTGTCGCCCTCCGTGACGCGCACCGTCATCGCCGAGTTCGTGGCCAGGACGCCGCAGCCACTGAAGCCGCATCCCGAGGTCGAACAGCTCACCGAAAGGGAGAGGGAGGTCGTGACCCTGGTCGCCGAGGGGCTGAACAACCAGGAGATCGCCGAGCGCCTCGGCATCAGCCCGGCGACGGCGAGGACACATGTGAGCCGCGCCATGAACAAGCTCTACGCCCGCGACAGGGCACAGCTGGTGGTGTTCGCCTTCCAGTCGGGGCTGGCCCCATGACACGACCGGACGCGACTGACAGACCCGACTGGACCTCGGTGTCCGTGAGCAGCGGAGGGGCCACCATCGCCGCCCAGTCCACAGGTGACCTGGCCGACCCAGCGCTCCTGCTGATCGGCGGGGGGACCTGGTCGAGGGACTGGTGGCTCGACGAGCTCTGCCTTGGCCTGTCCGCAGCCGGACTACGCGTCATCCGATACGACCACCGAGACACGAGGGCTTCGACCATGTATCCCCCGGGCGAGCCCGGCTACGCGGGCCTCGTCCTCGTGTCCACGAGCTCCAACGACGGGACCGACAGGGCCCTCCCGCCACCGACCCCAGAGATCCTCGCAACGTTCCAGAACGGCGAACCGGAGCCCGACTGGGCGGATCGCCAGGCCGTCATCGAGTGGGTCATGAACAGTGAACGCCCCTATGCCGGTCCAGGGAAGTTCGAGGAGGCTCAGCTCCGCGCACTCATAGGGCAGATCTGGGACCGAACCCCCTCGATGGCCTCCGCCACCAACCACTTCATCCTGGCCGACGACAGTGCGCCCGCCGACCTCCGCGGCCTTCGTGGCCTGCCCACGCTGGTCGTCCACGGCTCAGCCGACCCGCTCTTCCCCCTCCCCCATGGAGAGGCGCTCGCATCACTTCTTGCCGCCCCGCTGCTCAGGCTCGAAGGGGTCGGACATCAGCTTCCCCCGCGAGACAGCTGGCCCGAGCTCATCGAGCGGATCGCCTCACTGGCCGCGGAAGCTCAGCTCTCCTCACCTTGATGCCGGCCAAGGCGGCCTCCCTCTAGCTAGCGGTAGCCGGTCGCGTCCGCCGGCTTCCCCGCCTCCACCACTTCCTCCAGGTAACGCATGCAGTCGGGACGGGAGCCGTCCACGTCGGTGAAGCCGTAGACCTGCGCCAGACCGCCGCTCGACAAGGACTGGCCGGTCCAGCGCGCCCGGTCCGGGTCGGCGGCCAGTGCCGCCACCGCCCTGCCGACGAAGTGCGGGGTCTCCGAGATGACGAAGTGCGGCTCCCCTGCCGCCGCGTCCATCCAAGTCGCCTCGGTCACACCGAAGTGCTCCAGCATCATCTCGGAGCGCAGCCAGCCCGGCGTCAGGGCGACGGCGGTCGCGCCGTGCCTCTCCAGGTCCTTGGCGTGTCCCCAGGCCATGCGGATCACCGCCGACTTGACCAGGTCGTAGAAGGGCGACTGCCGATAGCGCTGGGCGTGGTACTCGGCGGTGCCGTCGGTCATCTCGACCAGCAGGCCGCCCGGCCGCTCGACGAGCAGCCGCAGCGCGTGGTGGGCTGTGATCAGATGCGTGTCCAGCCCCAGCCGCATCAAGCGGAGTCCGTTGTCGAGGTCATGCTCCCAGACCGGCTTGGACTCGAAGAGCTTCTCGCCGCCCCAGATGTCGTTGACCAGGACGTCGAGCCCTCCCTGCTCGGCGCGGATGCGCGCCACCAGCGAGGCCACCTCCTCGGGGATCAGGTGGTCGACGCGGACGGCGATGCCCTCGCCGCCGGCGGCCGACACCAGCTCCGCCGTCTCCTCGATGGTCTCGCTGCTCCTTCCGTACTCGGAGACCTGGTCGCGCGTGGTGCGGCCCGTCACGTAGACGGTCGCTCCAGCGGCCCCCAACTCCACCGCGATGCCGCGACCAGCACCGCGTGTGGCACCCGCCACCAAGGCGACCTTTCCTTCCAGCGTCATGACGACCTCCTCGTTGATCCTGACAGGTCAGAACCCGCTTGCCCATATATAACCGAACATTCGGTTACAATCAAGGACGAGATGCCTCGCCTCAAGACCTTGCCCGATCAGGACGTGTTGGATGCCGCGATGGTCCTCATGCTGCAGCACGGCCCAGAAGCCCTGACCTTCGCCCGCCTGGCCACAGCCTGCGGCCTCTCCCCCGCCACGCTGGTGCAGCGCTTCGGCACCAAGGCCAGGCTCAAGCAGGCTGCCTTGCTGCAGGCATGGGACCAGCTCATGGAGACGACCACGCGCCTGGCGGCCACCATGCCCAACACACCCGAAGGCGCGATCGAGCTGCTGGTAGGGTTCTCGCAGGACTACGGCGGCATCGAGGCCTACGCCGATGGTCTTCTGCTGCTGCGTGAGGACCTGCGCGACCCGCTGCTGCGCGCCCGTGGCGCAGCCTGGGAGAAAGCGCTCAACCAGGCCCTTGGCGAGCGCTTCGCCAGCGTCCCGTACGTCCCAGACGACATCGGCTCGTTGATGGCGGCACAGTGGCAGGGGGCGCTGCTGTGGTGGAGCTTCGACCCTAAGCAGCGCGTCGACGCGTACGTCGAGCAGCGCCTGAGGCGCTTCGTCGAGGTCGTGATGGCTGGGGCCTGGCGGACTGGTCCCATGACGGAGTCCGAACGGTGATCGGCCAACGCTCCATGACCGGGTGAAACGACCGCGGCCGGGTCGGCGCTAGCGTCAGCCATGCTCTGTTCCCCAACCCCTTTCTTCGGCCGCACCGTCCTTCGGTCCACCTTCCTGCTGGCCGTGTTCGGTTGGGGGCTGGGCTTCTACGGGCCGCCGATCTACATGCAGGCCGTGCTGGAGCGCACGGGCTGGTCGCTGAGCTTCCTGTCCGGCATGGTGACGCTGCACTTCCTGTTCGGGGCCATGGTCACGGCCGCCCTGCCCTGGCTCCACGCCAGGCACGGACTGTCCCGCGTCACGCTGTGGGGAGCGGTGGCACTGGCTGCCGGCATCATGGGCTGGGCACTGGCGGCGCAGCCATGGCAGTTGGCCTTCGCTGCCCTGCTGACCGGAGGAGGCTGGGTCTGCCTCGGCGCCGCCGCGGTGAACGCCATCCTGGCGCCCTGGTTCGTGCGCACTCGTCCGGCCGCCCTGTCCATGGCCTACAACGGCGCCAGCGTCGGGGGCGTGATCCTCTCGCCGCTGTGGGCCGTCCTGATCCCCGGCCTCTCCTTCCCGGTGGCGGCCGCGCTGGTCGCGGGCACGATGGCGGTGGTGGTGGTCCTCATGTCGCTTCGTGTCTTCGCCAAGACACCGGAGGGACTGGGTCAGCCACCCGACGGTGATGTGGCTGCGACTTCTGGCACGGCGAGCAGCGAGGCTCCACGTCCCCTGGTCTCGACCCGCGACCCGGTCGCGCGCTGGCCCGACCGCACCTGGCTATGGCGCGACCGTGGCTTCCTGACCCTGGCGGCCGGCATGGCGCTTGGTCTGTTCGCCCAAGCCGGCCTCATCGCCCACCTGTTCTCGGTGCTGGCGCCCGGCTTCGGTTCGCAGGCGGCTGGCGTGGCCATGTCGCTCGTCACGGCCTGCGCGGTCGGCGGGCGCTTGCTGGTGGCCCGCGCCATGCCACCGGGGACGGACCGCAGGGTGGTCGCTGGCCTGTGCTGCGGGATCCAGCTCTTTGGCTCGCTGCTGTTGCTGGCCTCGGGCGGCCAAGACCTCGTCCTGATCGGCCTCGGCATCGCCCTGTTCGGCTCCGGGGTCGGCAACATGACGTCGCTGCCACCGCTGATCGTCCAACAGGAGTTCGCCGAGGCGCAGGTGCAGCGGGTGGTGGCCCTGATCGTGGCGATCAGCCAGGCGACCTACGCCTTCGCTCCGGCCGTGTTCGGTTGGCTCCGGAGTGGCGGTCTGGTGGCGGATGGTCGGTCGTTGGCCGATCCCGCCGTCCTCTTCCTCGGCGTGGCCATCGCCCAAGGCCTGGCCATCACCGCCATGCTGGCAGGGCGTAGGCGGCACGGAGTCTGAGTTCGGTACCGGTCTTCGGGAGCAGAGCCAAGGACTGCCGTTGGCATGCGCCGGACACCGCCTGCGCCCCTCTCCCTCGTTACACTCTTGTCGATGCGCGGCGAGTACAAGGTCCCAGGCGGCAAGTTGGTGGCGGTGGAGCTGCTGGTGGCGGACGACCGCCTCAGCCAGGTGGCCGTCTCCGGTGACTTCTTCCTCGAGCCAGACGAGGCGCTCGACACGATCAACGCTGCCCTGGAGGGCGCGCCCGCCGAGGCCGCCGTCGGCCAGCTGGCCGAGCGCGTGCGCCGCGCGCTTCCTGAGGGCACCGTCATGCTGGGCTTCGGCCCCGAGTCGGTGGCCATGGCGGTGCGACGCGCCCTTGGCAAGGCCACCGCCTGGGCGGACCACCGCTTCGAGCTCTTCCCCGCCCTGCCGCTGGCGCCGGCCGTGCAGATGGCCATGGACGAGGTCATCGCCAGGCAGGTGTCAGATGGTCGCCGCCCGCCTACCCTGCGCTTCTGGGACTGGGCGAGCAACGCGGTGGTGCTCGGCTGCTTCCAATCGCTGCGCAACGAGGTGGACGCCGAGGCGGCCGATCGGCATGCGGTCACCGTGGTGCGGCGCGTCTCCGGCGGCGGCGCCATGTTCATCGAGCCGGGCAACACCATCACCTACTCGCTCTACGTGCCCGGCACGCTGGTCGACGGCTTGTCCTTCCAGGCCTCCTACGCCTTCCTCGACGACTGGGTGCTCGGCGCCCTCGGGGAGTTGGGCATCAAGGCGGCCTACGCCGGCCTCAACGACATCGCCTCACCATCTGGCAAGATCGCCGGGGCCGCGCAGAAGCGCATGCCGGGTGGCGGCGTGCTGCACCACGTCACCATGGCCTACGACATCGACGCGGACAAGATGCTCGAGGTGCTGCGCATCGGCCGCGAGAAGCTCTCCGACAAGGGCACCAAGAGCGCCAACAAGCGGGTGGACCCGCTGCGCTCGCAGACCGGCCTGTCACGGGACGAGGTGATGGCGGCCATGACCGCCCACTTCCGCGGTCGTTACGGGCTGAGCGATGTGGCCGCCGACCCGGCCACCCTGGAGGAGGCCGAGGCGCTGGCGCAGAGCAAGTTCAGCAACCCTGCTTGGACCTCGCGTGTACCCTAAGGAGCGCACATGGCTGCATGGTTCGCGTGGGCTGCCAGCCCCGAAGCGTGGATCGCCCTGCTCACCCTGGTCGTGCTTGAGATCGTCCTCGGCATCGACAACGTCATCTTCATCTCCGTCCTGGCTGGCCGGCTGCCGGCTGCGCTGCAGGCGCGTGCCCGCTTCGTCGGGCTGAGCCTTGCCATGTTCATGCGCATCGCCCTGCTGTTCGCGCTGAGCTGGCTCATCGGCCTGACCGAGCCGCTGTTCGTCCTGATCGGTCACGCCTTCTCGGGGCGCGACCTCATCCTGCTCGGCGGCGGCCTCTTCCTCATCGCCAAGGCCACCTCCGAGATCCACCACAAACTGGAAGGTGAGGGTGAACATGCCGCCCAGCGCGTCGCACCCTCCTTCCTGGCCGTCATCGTGCAGATCCTGCTGCTCGACATCGTGTTCTCGCTCGACTCGGTGCTGACCGCGGTCGGCATGACCGATCAGCTGCCGATCATGGTGCTGGCCGTCATCATCGCGGTGGGCGTGATGATGTTCTCGGCCGGACCGGTGAGTGGCTTCGTGGAGCGCCATCCCACGGTGAAGATGCTGGCGCTGGCCTTCCTGCTGCTCATCGGCTTCATGCTGGTGGCCGAGGGCTTCGGGCAGCACGTGCCCAAGGGCTACATCTACTTCGCCATGGGCTTCTCGGTGTTCGTCGAGCTGCTCAACCTGCGGGCGCGCAAGGACAGGGCGCCGATCAAGCTGCGGACGCCGTCGTTGCACCACGGCAGCGCAGAAGCCGAAAGGGGTCCGCGAAGCTAGGCCTTCCTGCCGCTGAAAGCTAGCGCCTCAACGTGACCAAGCCAGCAGCACGATCACCAGGAACGACGTCAACAGACCGAGGTAGGTGAGCAGCCTGGCCTGAGCCTGGATGCCGGCCCTGAGCTCGGCAGCGCCGGCTCGGCCGGCGATCTCGTCCGTAGCGGCCCGCATCATGCGGCGACTGAAGACGCCGACGTGCAGGGCGCTGATGACGACAAGGGCCAGCAGCGCTGCCCAGCGCAGGCCGAGGTTCGGGGTTCCAGCCTGCACCGCAAGGCTCGCTGCCCAGACGGCGGTCATCACAAGGGCCAAGGGTCCGTAGCGGCGGCCGAAGGCCTTGCGATGGACGATCTGCTCGGCCGGGCTGAAGGGCAGGTCGCGCATGGCCGGGGTGACGACGAAGGTTGCGTAGAGGTAGGCACCCAGCCAGGCACCGGCCGCCAACGGCTCGAGGCGCGCGAGGAAGAGGACGAACGGGTCCATGGGACCTCCGTGGCTGCTTCACTGACGGAAGCGTTGGCCCACTCTACCGAGTCACGCTCATGCCCGCTTCGACCTCATCGCCCGGTTGACCACCACGACCTCGCCATCGCCATCCGGCGCCTCACCGGCAGCCAAGCGCCGGTAGGCCTCGGTCTCCACCCCGTAGAGAGCCACCCGGCTCTGACCATCGGCGTGGATGCCCCAGCCGTAGCGCTTGCCAAGGTCGGAGGCGCGCAGGCAGGCCTGCGGCTTGGCGAAGAAGGCCTTGCGCGCAGCCGGCCGGTCCGCCTCCGGGATGGCTTGCCGGTCGGCATGGACGGTGAAGATGACGTCGTCCGAGGTGTAGCGGTAGGGATGCTCGGCGATCATGCTGTAGGTGCGGCGTGCCACCGTAGGTTGCTCGCCGCGGGTCGGCGGCACGGTACCTGCCGTGGCCGGGCAATCCTCGGCCACCCCGATGAAGGTGTCGACGTAGTTGGTGGTGCCCATGATTCAGCAGCATAGCCAGCCGGGTGGCCGGCCGCGGTAGGCTAGCCATCTAGTAGCAAGGAGCCAGCATGAGCCGTGCCTTCGTCAAGGAAGACGCCAGCCAGGAGGCGGTGGTGGTCAACGCCCGCGCCGCCCTGCCGGAGGGCGAGCGCAACCTGGTCACACCTCGCGGCCTTGCTTTGCTTCACGAGGAGCAAGGCCAGCTGCTCGCCGAACAGCAACGCGTACAGGACGAGTCTGGCGACCAGCGGCGACTGGCCGAGATCGAGCTGGCCATGGAGGAACTGGCTGACCGGCTGCGCAGCGCCGTGCTGGTGGATCCCACCGCTTCGGACCCGAACGAGGTGGGTTTCGGGCATACGGTGGTCCTGCTCACGCGCTCCGGTCCCGGCGCGGGCGGGACGCGGCGACTCAGCCTGGTCGGGGTCGATGAGGCCGATCCGGCGGCAGGCAAAATCGCCTTCACCTCCCCCATCGCCCAGCTGCTGCTCGGCAAGCGCCTCGGAGACGTTGTCACCCACAGCCAGCGCGAGGGCTTGCGGATCATGGAAGTCGTGACCATCGAGTGAAACTCGCCCTCTGGGCGGTTTCTACCATGTTGCTAGCAAATGGCGGTCCGCCAGGGCGGTCCCGCGGTCTGATGGCCTCGGGAGTGTGATGCACATGCGGACTGCCGTCTCGATCAGCCTCTCGTTCCTCGCCCTGGTCCTTGGCCAGGGATTCGCCCAACCGGGTCCCAGTCAAGCCGACCTCGACGCGGCCTTTGATAACAGCCGCGACTGGCTGTACGCCACCCACGACTACAGCGGGCAGCGCTACGTGCAGCTCGACCAGATCGACGTGGCCAACGCCGGCCGGCTGGCGCCGGTGTGCATGTTCCAGCTTGGCGAGATCGACACCTTCCAGAGCAACGGCCTGGTGTACGACGGCGTGCTGTTCACCAGCACCCCAAGCAGCACCTACGCCATCGACGCGGCCAACTGCCGCGAGCTGTGGCGGCATACGTGGCAGCCGACCGGCTCCCAGGGCATCGCCTCGCAGCGCGGGCTGGCGATCCTCGAAGGGCGCATCTTCCGCGGTACCAGGGACGGCCACGTCATCGCCCTCGACGCCGCCAGCGGCGAGCTGCTGTGGGCCACCCTGGCCAGGACCGAAGGCAGCAACGAGGGCATCAGCATGGCGCCTCTGGTGTTCGGCGGCCTGGTCATCGTAGGACCGGCTGGCACCGATCGCGGCTGGTTGCAGGCCTTCGACGTCGCCAGCGGCGAGCCGGTGTGGCGCTTCGACACCATCCCACTGCCCGACAGCGAGGGCTACGACAGCTGGAGCGACCCAGAGGCCCTCGAAGCCGGGGAGGCTGGCGGCGCCTCGGTGTGGACCGTCATGTCGCTCGACCACGAGGCGGGCATCCTCTACGTGCCGGTCGGCAACCCCAACCCCGCCTTCTACGGCGGCAACCGCCTTGGCGACAACCTCTACACCAACAGCGTCCTGGCGCTGGACGTGCGCAGCGGCGAACTGCTCTGGTACGACCAGCTCCGCCCGCACGAACTGCGCAACTGGGACACCAGCCAGGCCGGGCCGCTGTTCACCGCGGTGGTGGACGGCGCCGAACGCAGGCTGCTGGCGGCCGCCGGCAAGGACGGGCTGCTGCGTATCCTCGACCGCGACAGCCAGGAGCGGCTGTTCGAGGTGCCGGTGACCACCCAGAGCAACGTCGACGTGCCATCGACGCCAGACGGGGTGCACGTCTGCCCCGGCTACCTTGGCGGGGTGCAGTGGAACGGCGCGGCCTACCACCCCGGCACAGGACTGCTCTACACGCCTGCGGTGGACTGGTGCTCGGTGTTCATCCTGGAGCCGGAAGGCACCCGCGGCGGCACCTACCGCATGGATCCCGCCGAGTCTGCCAGCGGCTGGGTCACCGCCGTCGACCCCACCCGCGGCCTGGTGCGCTGGCGCTACCGCACCGGGGCGCCGGCCATCGCCGGGGTGACAGCCACCAGTGGCGACGTGGTCTTCGCAGGTGACATCGCCGGTCGCTTCGTGGCGCTCAACGCCCGCAACGGTGACGAGCTCTACCGCTTCGAGACCGGTGGCGCCATGGCAGGCGGCATCCTGACCTACCAGGTGGACGGTCGTCAGCTGGTGGCGGTGATGTCGGGCAACCCCTCGGGGTTGTGGGGCTCGAAGGGCTCGCCCACGGTGATCATCTTCGGTTTGCCCGACTGATCAGCCTCTTCAGTGGCCGTGCCCCAGGCCTGGGGCACGGCGCACACGCCGTCGACACACAGTCCAGCCTCATCGGCAGCGTCGGGCAAGGCGCGCAGAGGGAAGGGGCGCAGCCCACCGAGGCGCTCTGGGCCGCTCACGCCGCAGCCTCTTCCAGTTGCTCCTGATGGACCGTCGTCAAGGCCTGCAGGAAGACCGCAGGCTCCTGCGCACCGGAGACGCCGTACTTCCCGTCCAGGACGAAGAAGGGCACCCCCTGGATGCCGTAGCGCTGGGCCTGGAGCTGATCGGCGTGCACCTCACTCAAGTAGCTGGCGTCGCTCATGGCCCGGCGGACATCGTCGGCGGCGATGCCCAACTCGCCGGCCAAGGCCACCAGCTCCTCCACCTGGCCAAGGTGCCTGCCCTCGCTGAAGTAGGCGGCCATCAGCCGTTCCTTCATCTCCAGCTGCAAGCCCTTCTCCTTGGCCAGGTGCAGCAGCCGGTGCGCACGCACCGTGTTGGTCATGCGCACAGCAGGCATGTCGTAGCTCAAGCCGACGCTGGCGGCAACACCGCTGACCTGCTCCATCATCCGGTCGGCCTGCTCCTCGGGGATGCCCTTGCGCCGTGAGAGGTACTCGCGCTGGGAGCCGAGGTCGAGGTCGTCTTCCGGCAGGTCGGGCGCCAACTGGAAGCTGTGGTAGATCACTTCAACTGGCGGTGCGCCTTGGATGGCGCCGAACTCGGTCAAGGCGCTCTCGAGACGCCGCTTGCCGATGTAGCACCACGGGCAGGCGATGTCGGACCAGACGTCGATCTTGATGGGTTGGCTCATGGATCCCCGGTTCCCCCGGCCCCCACAGCGCCGGATGTCATGGGGGCCATCATGGCCGTCTAGCGGGCCGGCTCATGTTCGCTGCGCTGCCGGAGTCAGACCTCGACCCGCCGGGCGCCGTGCGGATGATCGCCATCCGCCGCCGGATGGGGCCCATCCGCCGACGGATGGGGCACAGACGGTGGTGGCGAAGCTCCGACGCTAGAGCCGCTGCTCGATGCCTGCGATGAGCTGGTCCAACTCGAAGGCCTCCTTGGAGGCCTTGTCGTAGACCGACTCGCCGTCGATGCGGACGACGAAGACGCCCTTCTCGCCGGTCTTCAGCCTCACGCCGTCGACGCGCTGCCCGAAACGCTCGAGGATGCTCTTCTGGACGTCCATGGCACGGGGCAGATGGCCGCAAGGCACGCAGTACTCGATCTCGATGCTGGGGGTGGACATGGTGTCTTCCTTTCGCGCAGCTGCAGCAGCTGGATGGTTGACCTGGTCGCCAGTCTACCGGCGGCCGGACGAGGGGCATGACGCCGCCTTACCATCCAATGCCTTGGCTTCCAAGGGGAGCCCCCGCAGGTAGGCCTCCACCAGTGGCCCGGCCCGAACCCTGCCTCCGCCGACCAAGCGGTCGAAGAGGATGCCGTCCACCAGGCCGACCAGGTCGGGCGCATGCGCACCGGCGTCCTCCACACCCAGCAGCCTGAGCAGTCCATCGGCCGATGCCAGCAGTCGCGCCCTGACCGGCGAGGCGTGGCTGAGGATGGCGTGGAGCTGGGGGTCGCTGCGCAACTCGGCCAACAGCGCGAAACGTGCGACGTGGTCGAGAGGTCGGGTCTGCACGAAGCGCTCGATCAGGGCGCTCAGTCCCGCTGCCGCCGTCGCCACCGTCAGGACGTCGGGCATGGGGGCAGCTTCAACCTCGCCGCGCGTCTGGTCGGCCAGGGCGTGCACGATCAGGGCGATGAGGTCGCGCCTCGTCCTGGCGTAGTAGGAGGTCGTTCCGGCTGGCGCAGCCAGCTCGGTGTCCACCGCCCGGTGCGTCAGCGCCCGCAACCCACGGGTCGCGATCAGGCCGATCCCCGCCTCGGCGATGGCCACGCGACGATCCTTCGTTGGGGCCGGCTTGTCTATCATGACCACACCAGTGTACTCTACAGGCGTAGCGTACTCTACAGATGTAGAGTCAAGGATGTAGCGTCGAGGAGGACCTCATGAAGATCGGCATCATCGGAGCGGGGATCGCGGGCTTGGTCGCTGGCGCCGCCATGCAACGGGACGGCCACGAGGTGAGGGTGTTCGAGCGCCGCACCGATAGCGAGGCGGTCGGGGCGGGCCTCTCCCTGTTCGGCAACGCCTTCGTGGCGCTGGAGGCCATGGGCCTGCGTGGCGTGGTGGAACCGCTCACCTCGCCGGTCATCGGTGAGTTCAAGGCCGGCCAGCGGCGCCCGTCTGGGGCTTGGATGGTGGTGATGCCCCCAGCGGCCATCGCCTCGCTCAGGGCGGTGCACAGGTCCGACCTGCACCACGCCCTGGTCGCCGACCTGGCACCGGGCACGCTCGTCCTCGGGCGAGAGGCCAGTGTCCACCCGCATGGTGAAGCCCTGATCACGGTGGACGGCGCCGAGCACGCCTTCGATCTGGTCGTCGCCGCCGACGGCATCCGCAGCCGCAGCCGGGCTCGTCTTGGTCTCGACAGCGGACTGAGGTACGCGGGCTACAGCGCATGGCGAGGCGTCACCGACGGCACCGTCGACCTGGGCGGCGAGGCGGGCGAGACCTGGGGCCGTGGCCGACGCTTCGGCGTCGTGCCACTGCCAGACGGACGCGTCTACTGGTTCGCCACCGACAACCTGCCGGAAGGGACGGTGTTCGGCGACGAGCGCGAAGCGGCGCTCGAGCGCTTCGCCGGCTGGCACGCGCCGATCCGTCGGCTCATCGAGGCGACACCGCGGGGCGCCGTCCTGCGCCACGACATCCACGACTTGGCCAAGCCTCTGAGCAGCTTCGTGAAGACCAGGACGGTACTGATGGGGGACGCGGCGCACGCCATGACACCGGACCTTGGTCAGGGCGCCGGGCAGGGCATCGAGGACACGGCAGCGCTGACCCTGTTGCTGCCACAGGTCGGGACCAACTCCTCGCTGGACGATGCGCTCCTGCGCTACGACCGCCAGCGGCGACCCAGGAGCCAGAGCGTCGCGCAACGGTCACGCGCCATGGGCCAGGTGGCGCAGCTCGGTCACCCAGCCGCCGTCCTCCTGCGCGACCTCGCCCTCCAAGCCACGCCGAACAATGTGATCGCGCGAGGAGCACAGAGCGTCCAGGCATGGTCGCCGCCGCACTGAAGCGCCCCGCCGCGACGCAGCGGCGGGGCTGGAGACCACAGGGGCAGAACCAACTCGCCAGGCGCCCTAGCCGGCGTGCTCCATGAAGCGCCGCAACCGCTTGGCCATCACGCCCATGACGTGGAGGCCGAAGTCCGGCGACTTGCGAACCAGGTGCCTGAACCAGTCCTTGTCGATGGGTTCGAGCCGGCTCTCGACGCTGGCCACCGCGTCGGCGCTGCGGGGATGGTCATCGACCAGCGCCATCTCGCCGAAGACGCTGCCCGGCTCCAAGCTCTCCACGGTCTGGCCACCGACACGGATGTCGATGCGGCCGGACAGCACGACGTACATCTCCGCCGCACTCTCGCCTTGGCCGAAGACCTGCTCACCAGCCTGGTACGTGCGGGCCTTGACCGAGTCCCGGAAGACCTCGAGGACGTCCATGGTTCCTCCTACCGCATGAGATGCGGCCAGCATGGCACATGAGAGCGGTGACGTCATCATGGGGCGATGGGCGCCTAGCCTCCGCTGACGTCGACATCCTGCCTCTCGGTCGCGCGTGAGCCCTTGACATGCTTGAGCTGCACGACGGCCATCATGCTCACGATCACCAGCAGCGCCCACGAGGTCAGCTTGTGCAGGCTCACCACCCGCCAGCCGTCCTGCTGGTGGGGGTACTGCCAGGCGCCAAGGTAGGTGGCGATGTTCTCGGCGAACCAGACGAAGATGCCGATGAGCAGGAAGGCGAGGACCAACGGGATGCCCCGTTGCTTCGACGCGGGCGTGAAGGCCACCCAGGTGCGTCCGAACACAAGCAGCACCGTCGCGATGAGGAGGAAGCGGATGT
The DNA here is from genome assembly GCA_964465355.1 of uncultured bacterium. Classification (GTDB taxonomy): domain Bacteria; phylum Deinococcota; class Deinococci; order Deinococcales; family Trueperaceae; genus JAABTL01. Next base: position 29,006 of record CAYXJZ010000001.1, read on the forward strand.
CGGGCAGGAAGTGGTTGCTGAAGAAGTTCAGGTAGATGAGCGCCCCAAGCGGCACCACCAGATGGGCGGGAGGCCAGCGCACGAAGCGCAGTCGGAGCAACCTCCATGCCTGGATCATGTAGCTCGCCACGCTGGCGTACATGAAACCGCTGTAGAGCGGCACGCCCCCCACCTTGAAGAGGGCCTCCTCCGGGTACGACCAGGAGCCGACGTGGACCTTGAACAGCTCCAACCCAAGGCCGAGCAGGTGGAAGAGGGTGATGACCTTGAGCTCGTCCCTCGTCTCGAGCCCGGTGGCCAGCATGAGCGCCTGCATGGCCAGGCAGGCGAACAGCAGGAAGTCGTACCTGGCGATGGGCAAGGGCAGGACCTGGGACAGGGCCAGCATCAGGAAGATGAACACAGGGAAGAGGCAGGCGCGGGCGTTCTTGAGGCCGAAGTGGAGCAGCTCCAGCCAGGACTGGCGGAGGATGGTGCTGATGGAGAGACCTACGCTGCCCGGGACCCGCACCCGTCGATCCTGACACGCCGCGACGTTGGTTACGCCGTTGGTTACTGCCCTACCACCTGTGGCCAAAGAAGAGGACGCAGAACCCGTAGATTCTGCGTCCTAGTCACCGTTCTTGCTTGGTGGAGCTGAGGGGATTCGAACCCCTGACCTTCTGAATGCCATTCAGACGCGCTCCCAACTGCGCCACAGCCCCGTGCGTACACGGCGAACCGAAGTGTACCGGCGCGTTCGGAGGGCTGTCAACCGAGACGCGACTTGGGGTGGAGCGCCACGGAGCCCATCCGCAGCGCCCGGTTCAACCAGGTGCCCCGACGAAGGGGTTGACGATCTCGACCCCTCGGATACGTTGTCCAGCGTTCATGTCCTCTGTCCACAGCTTGGCGCAACCGAGTTCGCCAGCGCTGCGCAGGATCATGGCGTCCCAGAACGACAACTGCTGTTCCTCGGCGATCTCGGATGCGGCGATGACATCGTGGGCCATCGGAGCATGGGTGGTCCAGCGACTGAACACCCTGATGCGTTCGCGCGCGAACTCTGGAGACAGAGGCGACGCGATCTTGCGGACGGCGTTCACGTAGAACTCCTGCAGCACCTGCACACTGGTGGCGCCGAGACGCGTCTGACCTAGGCGACCCAACAGTTCACGCGCCCGTTCGTGCCTGGCCCCCGCTGACACGTCGTAGGCGTACAGGAGGACGTTCGTGTCCACGAACTCCAGCCTCACCGCTGGTGCAGCTCGTCTCGCGTCCAGCTGATCTCTCCGACCCGCAGGCCGATCCCTTCGGCCATGAGCAGCTCTTCCCTGGCCCAGGCATCGGCGTAGTCCAGGTCGGATCCTGCGACCTGCTGCAGCAGCTCGGCCACCAACGCTGACACCGAGGTGTCGCGCTGCGCAGCGAGGACCTTGGCCCGGCGAACCAAGTCATCTGGCAGCGAGAGGGTGATGTTCCTAGATCCCATGTGAATCAGTGTAGCACGACTTCACGAGCAACTGCGCTGGCTAGCGCCCTCCGTGGGCGAGAGTTCAGAGCAGCCTTCCTCACTGAAGGCAGACATACGTCCATACCGCTCCAGGCGCTCCAGCACTAGGCTCGGAGCACCATGACCCCATCCCTGCGCGAGTCGCCGCCTGCAGCGGCACAGCTACGCCCTATCGAGGAGGTGGCCGCTGACCTGGGGCTCAGCCCCGCGGGGTACGAGACCCTTGGCCGCCACAAGGCGAAAGTGAACCTGGGCGTGCGCGGATCCAAGCAAGGCCGCCTGCTGCTGGTCAGCGCGATCGGCCCCACCAAGGCAGGCGAGGGCAAGACCACCGTCAGCGTCGGTCTAGCCGACGGGCTGCGGCGACTGGGCAAGAACGTGGCCCTGGCGCTGCGCGAGCCATCGCTTGGGCCGGTGTTCGGCATCAAGGGCGGCGGCACCGGCGGCGGCCACGCCCAAGTGGAGCCGGCCGATGACATCAACCTGCACTTCACCGGCGACCTGCATGCCATCGGCGCAGCCCACAACCTGCTGGCAGCCCTGGTCGACAACGACCTGCACTTCGGTGGCGCAAGCGGCCTGAGACCGGAGACGACCACCTGGCCGCGCGTGCTGGACGTGAACGACCGCGCCCTGCGTCAGGTGAGCGTGGCGCGCGGCAGCCACGCCGAGCGGGCCACCCGTTTCGACATCACCGCCGCCAGCGAGGTCATGGCGGTGCTTGCCCTTGCCAACGACCTGGCCAACTTGCGCAGGCGGCTGGCGCGCATCGTGGTGGGCCGCCGCGAGGACGCCAGCCCCGTGACCGCCGACGACCTGGGCGCCACCGACGCCATGCTGGCGCTGCTCAAGGACGCGCTGAAGCCCAACCTGGTGCAGACGCGCGAGGGCACGCCCGCCTTCGTGCACGCAGGCCCCTTCGGCAACATCGCCCACGGATGCTCCAGCGTGGTCGCCACCACCACCGCCCTGAGTCTGGCCGACCTGGTCATCAGCGAGGCGGGCTTCGGCTTCGACCTGGGCGGCGAGAAGTTCCTTGACATCAAGATGCGCCAGTCGGGTCTATGGCCGCATGCCGTGGTGCTGGTGGCCACGGTACGGGCGCTGACGGCCCATGGCGGCGGGGACCTAGGCCTGGGCCTAGCTCATCTGCAGAGGCAGCTGAGCAACGTCGCCCGCTTCGGTCTGCCCTGCGTGGTTGCGCTCAACCTCTTCCCTGGCGACCGCGAGCATGACCTGGCGGCGGTGGAAGGCTTCCTGGCCGAGCTGGGCGTGCGCAGCGCGCGCTTCACTTCCTTCCGCGAAGGCGGTGCCGGCGCTAAGGCGCTCGGACGGGAGGTCGTTGCCCTGTTGGACGAGCAGGAGGCGCCGCCCTCGCCCCGCCTCCTCTACCGAGACGATGACCCGCTACGGCGCAAGCTGGAGCTGGTGGCCCAGGCCATGTACGGCGCCGAGGGTGTGGACCTGACCGTGAGCACCGCGGCGGAGCTGGCTGCCCTCGAGGCCCAGGGCTTCGGCCACCTGCCGGTGTGCATCGCCAAGACGCACCTCTCCTTCAGCGCCGACCCCAAGGCCGGCGGCCTGGCCACGGGCTTCCGCCTCCGGGTGCATGAGGTTCGCCTGGCCGCCGGCGCCGGTTTCGTGGTGGCGCTGATGGGCGAGATCGTCACCATGCCCGCCCTGCCGCGCGAGCCTGCGGCCAAGCAGGTGCGGGTGGCGGAGGACGGACGGGCGACGGGGTTGATGCAGGGGGACGGCATCTGAGACCACCCGACGGAGCACGCAGGAGGTGCCGGCGTCCTCGCCGATCTCCTTGGAACGCCAGCTGCGCTATCCGTCGCAGAAACAGATCAGGTTGCCGTTGTACTCGCTGCAGGTGGGGACCTCGCAGTCTTCGCCCTTGATGACGATGCTCAACCTGGCGACCGCCTCGGTGCCATCCGGGATCTCCGTCACACCGGCATCCAGCTCGAACACCTCGACCGTGACCGTGTCGACGTGCCAAGACATGATGTTGAGCGGGTCCTTGTGCTGATACAGGACCTCGTTGTGCCAGGTGTCGAAACCGAGGCCCTCCTCCCCGAGGAAGTTGTAGATGGTCCCGTGCTTGCCTGTGGTGGTCCAGCGGAAAAGGAAGTTGCCCTGGACGTCGCCCACTGCGTGAACGGAGATGCGCACGTCGTGGGCGATCGTCCGACCGATGGTCGCCGTCCCGCCTGGCTGCAGCACGAAGCGGGCGGCCGAGACCTCCGCCTGCCAGGATGCGGCAGGCGGCGTGCCAGTGAGGTCGTAGAGGATCTTGGCCACATCGCCACCGACCAGCACCGTCTGCACCGCTGCCGCGATGGCGGCGGCGCTGGCCCTCGTGGCCAGCCGCCTCTCCACGTTCTCCACCGACACGCGGCTGCGCTGGCTCTGCTCGAGGGCCTCGGTCACCATGTTGATCATGTCCGACCTGAGGGTACCGTTGTGGGCCAGCTCCTCCAGGACGAACCTCATGCCTTGGGCGTAGCCGCTCGGTCCTTGCCTGATGTAGACACCGAGGCCGAGCAGGTGGTTGTCGTAGATGGTGCGCACGTGGGCGCGCATCTCCCTCAGCTTGGCTGCGCTGAACTTCGCCGTCCAACCCAGGGTGTAGACCTCGATCAGGGGCAGCAAGAGCTCGTCGAGGAAGAGGTCGACGGCACGGTCGCCGATGATCTCCTGCCACTCGTCCTGGAAGGAGGCGAAACGGGGGTCGTCCATGATGGCCGGGGTCCCTGCCCAGATGGAGGGGCCGAGCAGGACCAACTCGTAGTGGCTACGGAAGGCGCCGCTGCGCATGGGCAGACCCAGCGGCTCACTGAGCACCGGCGCCCAGGGGGCGTCGCGGGTGACCACGTCGTAGAGGGCGTTGAAGAACTCCAGCTGGCCAGTCGCCGGGACCTCGATGCTGCCGGCCAGCACGGGCGGGTCGACGTCCTGCCACTCCCGGTCGACGTTCTCCCAACCCACCTCGTAGGCCAGCAGGGTGGCGCGACGGCGCAACTCGTTGAGCACCACCACCCCACCGCCCTCCTGGTTGTGGAGCAGGAAGGCCCCTGCCTGGCGCGAGGTGGGCTGGACGAGGACGTTGTTGACGGTGTTGGCGGCGGCATCCGGCACGAGCCCAAGCCAGGCGTCAGGGTTGGCGAACTCGACGTCGGCGAAGAGGCTGGCATGCGCCGCTTCGATGGCCGCGATGAGGTCGTCGTCGGCCTCTGCCAGGCCGTTGCCGCCTGCACTCAGCAGGCGCTGCAGTTCGGCTGCGAGCGGTTGGGCTTCCTCCCGACCCCGAAGCTCCGCCCTCAGCCTGGCCTGGTTCTCTGCTGGCAGCCACATGCCGCCAGCCAGGTAGTAGAGCAGCGCCTCAGCCGTGCTGGTCAAGGAGACCGTCGCGGTGTCGCCTTGCGTCACCCCGAGCAGCAGCAGGGCGCCGTCAGCCGTCTCCACCCCCAGCTCGGTCACGAAGTCCTCCGACACCTCGGCGGTGAAGGTGCCGTCGGCTTCGACCTGGAAGCTGCCGAAGGGTGTGACGACCCTGAGGGTGTCGAGGTCGACGCCGTGCCCAGGGGGCAGGGCGATGGTCCCGCTGACCTCGAAGCCCTCGTCTGGCGGCGGCCCAGGAGGCCCGGAAGGGCCCCCGCAGGAGACCAGAGCCAGCGCCAGCGCAGAGGCCAGCGCAAGGGAGACCCGAGACGGGGTTGCGGATCTTGAACGGCCAGGCAGTGTGCGCATGGCGCAGTCTAGGGAGGAGCCGATTAGCCTGCCGTTAATCGCCTGAGATGATGGTCCTGCAGCAACTCGCACGTTGGGTGCTTGTGCAGCCCAGGCTGTCCTCCGCTAGGCCGAACAATGGAATGGCCAGGGCCTTCGCTGCCGCCGCAAGGCCGGTCGCCGTGCCGGCTTCGTGGTAGGGCTGGCCGCACGAGCACCTGAAGCGACTAGGGAAAGTGTCTCAGAACAGCCGAGGCATACGGCGTTGCCGTATAATCGAGCGTGCGCACGGTCGCCGAAACCCCCATCTTCGTGCAGTATGCGGCGGAGATTTGGAGTGACGTCGAGCGTGAGGCATTCATCACGTGGATTGCCGCCAATCCCGAATCCGGCACCATCATCCGCGGTAGCGGTGGCTGTAGGAAAGTCAGATGGTCCCCCGATGGGCATGGAAAGCGTGGTGGTGCAAGGGTTATCTATGCCTTCGGACCTGACGCCGCCATCTGGCTGCTGATCGCCTACAAGAAGGCGGAGTTCGACGATTTGCCAGCCAAGTTCCTAGCAAGGCTGAAGCGAGGGATCAAGGATGAGCAGTGACATGCAGAAGTTCCAAGCAGACCTGTTGGCATCGGTTGAGCAGATGAAGCACGGGACGGCAGCAAGGCTCACGAGAGTTGAACTGTCACCTGTCGCAACTGCGCGACTCCACATGGGGATGTCGCAACGGGAGTTCGCGACGCTTCTTGGTGTTTCACCACGCACCTTGCAAGACTGGGAGCAGGGTCGGCGTGAGCCAACGGGGGCAGCACGAAAGTTGATTCAGGTGGCCGTCAAGCACCCTGAGGTTCTGCGCGAGATCAGTCGGTAAGTGAACAGCTGAGGGGGCCAGGCCGCCGACGACCAGCGGCGGCTAGAGTCAACGGGACCACGTACAAGACGGAGCTACGCTGGGTCCGCGTTGACGACAGCAATGGAACCGGCCGGGGCATCTGCTGCCCCGGCCGGTCGTCCATCAACTTTCGGAAGGGCTCAGGCGCCCTTGGACTCCTCGCGAGCAGCACGAGCCGCGGCACGGTCGGCTTCCTGACGACCGGTGTCGGTCTTCAGACGGGCAGCCTTGCCACGCAGGTCGCGCAGGTAGTAGAGCTTGGCGCGGCGGGTGCGGCCACGCTTGACGATCGCGATCTTGTCGATCAGCGGCGAGTTGAGCGGGAAGACGCGCTCGACGCCTTCGCCACCCGACACCTTGCGCACGGTGATGGTGGAGCGGGCGCCCTTGCCGTTCTTGCGGGCGATGACCACGCCCTCGAAGGCCTGGATGCGGCTACGGTTGCCTTCGACCACCTTGTAATCGACGCGCACGGTGTCGCCCGTGTCGAACTCCGGGTGGTCGTCGCGCATGGCGGGTTGTTCGATCGCGCGCAGGATGGCGCCTTTGTTGTACTTCATGATCAGGTCTCCAAGGTGCCCGGCGGGGCTGGACGGATCGCCTTTTGCGCGACCCATGGGTACCGCAGCCGCGTCGAGGCAGCCCGCGAAGTGTAGCGCGAACAGGGGACTTTACGCAAGGGCAGCATGAGCGCAGCCATGGCGGCCGCCCACCACCGCCCGACCCTCAGCCCGCCCGGCTCGACCTGGCCCAGAGGTTGATGTCGGCCTCGGTGGCGTAGCGGTCGATGGTGGCCAGCTCCTCGTCGGAGAAGTCCAGCCTCGCCAGCGCCGCCACGTTCTCACGCAGCTGCTGCACGTTGCGCGCGCCGATCAGCACGCTGGTCACGCGCGGGTCGCGCAGGCACCAGGCCAGCGCCATCTGCGGCAGGGTCTGACCGCGCGCTTCCGCGACCTCGTTCAAGCCCTCCACCTTGGCCAGCGTCTGCTCGTTCAGATGCTCGGCCCGCAGGCTGCCGCCCTCGGCCGCGCGGCTGCCGTCGGGCACGCCATGCAGGTACTTGCTCGTCAGCAGGCCCTGCGCCAGCGGCGAGAAGGCGATGCAGCCCACCCCAAGGTCCTCCAGGGCAGGCAGCAGCTCGGGCTCGATCCAGCGGTTGAGCATGGAGTAGGAGGGCTGATGGATGAGCAGCGGCACGCCCATCTCGCGCAGCAGCCGCGCCGCCTCCCGGGTCATGGCCGCCGAGTAGGAGGAGATGCCGGCGTAGAGCGCCTTGCCTTGCTGCACGGCACTGGCCAGGGCGCCCATGGTCTCTTCGAGGGGCGTGTCCGGGTCGTAGCGGTGCGAGTAGAAGATGTCGACGTAGTCGAGGCCCATGCGCTTCAGGCTCTGGTCGAGGCTGGAGATCAGGTACTTGCGCGAGCCCCACTCCCCGTAAGGGCCGTCCCACATGTGGTAGCCGGCCTTGGTGCTGATGACCAGCTCGTCGCGGTAGGGCTTGAGGTCGCCGGCCAGCACCCGACCGAAGCGTTCCTCGGCCGAGCCGGGCGGTGGCCCGTAGTTGTTGGCCAGGTCGAAGTGGGTGATGCCTAGGTCGAAGGCCAGCCTGCACATGGCGGCGATCTCGTCAGCATGGGCGGCGCCCCCGAAGTTCTGCCACAAGCCGAGGGAGATGGCGGGCAGGTGCAGGCCGCTGCGACCACTGCGGCGGTAGACCATGGCGCCGTAGCGCTCCGGGTCGGGGAAGCTGCTCATGGCCGCCATGGTACCGCCTACCCCCTCTGCCTTGACGAAGAGGGCTGAGATCAGTAACATAACGATGTTGAACGGTTTGATATCAAATCTTATGGCATCCGAGAGCCGGACTGGAAGAAGGAGCACACAACGACCACCATGCCGACCCATCACCAAGGCCCCGAGAACGAGCGTCGCGCCCTTGACGCCTACCTGAAGCTCTCCAGGGCCGTCTCGGCCGTCGACGCCTACCTGCAGCGATCGCTGACGGCCGCCGGCCTCACCGTCAGCCAGTTCGGCGTGCTCGAGGCGCTGCACCACCTTGGCCCCCTCAACCAACGCGAACTGGGGCGCAAGATCCTCAAGTCGGGCGGCAACGTCACGGTGGTGGTCGACAACCTCGAGCGGCTTGGCTTGGTGCGTCGCAGCCGCGGCCAGGCCGACCGTCGTCAGATGCTGGTCTCGCTCACAGACGACGGCCGAGAGCGCATCGAGTCCGTCTTCCCCGGCCACGTGCGCCGTGTCGTCAACGCCTTCTCCGTGCTGGACGCGAGCGAGACCCTGCGCCTGGCCGAGCTGTGCAAGCGCCTCGGCTTGGGGCAAGCCGCCTTGGCCGAGGCCGACCTGGCGCACGCCCAACCGAAGCCCGTCACCCCAGTCCCATCGCCCACCCACGCGGAGGAACGATCATGACCACCACAGCCCCGAGGGGCCTCCACCACGTCACCGCCATCGCCGGCGACCCAGCTGAGAACCTGCGCTTCTACCGCGACCTGCTCGGCCTTCGCCTGGTGAAGAAGTCCGTCAACCAGGACGACCCCAGCACCTACCACCTCTTCTATGCCGACGGCGTCGGCGCACCAGGCACCGACATCACCTTCTTTCCATGGCCACACGCCAAGCAGGGCACCCCCGGTGTCGGCCTCACCGCCGAGACCTACCTCACCGTGCCCCCTGACAGCTTGGAACGCTGGCAGGAGCGCCTGGCGGCGCAGGGCGTGGTGACGGGCGTCATCGACCAGCGCTTCGGCGAGCGCTACCTGCACGTGGTCGACCCGCACGGCCTGGTGCTGGCATTGGTGGAGGGTCCCGACCCCGTGGCCTTCACCCCATGGGCGGACGGCCCGGTGCCGGCCGACGATCAGATCAGGGGCCTGCACGGCGCCCGTGCACCCATCCGCGACCTGGCCGCCACGGCCTCCTTCCTCACCGAGGTCATGGGCTTCGAGCGCCAGGGCAGCGACGAGGGCGACTGGACCCGCTTCGTCCTCCCAGGGGACGACGCCTCCGGCGCCGGCCGTATCCTCGACCTCAAGGAGGAACCCGATCTGCGCCGCGGCTCGTTCGGTGTCGGCACCGTGCACCACCTGGCCTGGACGGTGGACGACGACGCGCACCAGATGGCCCTGCGCGAGGCCGTGCTGCGCGCCGGCCGCCGCCCCTCCGAGGTCATCGACCGCTTCTGGTTCCGCTCCGTCTACTTCATGGAGCCGGGTGGGGTGCTCTTCGAACTGGCCACCAAGGGACCGGGCTTCACCGTCGACGAGGACCTGGACGCCCTTGGCGAGCGGCTCATCCTGCCGCCTTGGCTGGAGCCACACCGTGCCGACATCGAGAGTGCCCTGCCCGAGCTGCCCACCGCCCGCGGCGAGGTGCGCGCATGAGGCCCTTCGGCGACGAGGGTCTTGGCGCAGCCCCTGTGGCCGACCCGCACGCCACTGGACCGGTGCTGCGCCGCGGACCACCGCCCGGCGAGGCGCCTGTCGGCCTGGTGCTGCTGCATGGCCGCGGCGACTCGGCAGCCGGCATCCTCGGCCTGGTCGACGCCTTGGAACAGGAGGGCGCCACCGGCTTCACCACCCTTGCGCCCGAGGCGGTGGGGCAGCAGTGGTACCCCCATCGCTTCCTCGAGCCGGTGGCCTACAACCAACCCTGGCTGGACTCGGCGCTGGCCGCCGTGCAACGGGCGGTGACCACCCTCGAGGAGGCCGGCCTGCCGCGCGAGCAGCTGGTGATCGCCGGCTTCAGCCAGGGCGCCTGCCTTGCACTGGAGTACGTGGCCAGGCAGGGTGGCGTGTGGGGCGCGGTGGTCGGGCTGTCCGGCGGGCTCATCGGCGACAAGGTGGACCCGGCGACCTACCCAGGCTCGCTGGAGGGGACACAGGCCTTCCTCGGCTGCTCGGACGTTGACTTCCACATCCCCGAGGGCAGGGTGCATGCGAGCGCGGCTCAGCTGGCGGAGCAAGGCGCGGCGGTGACCACCCGCATCTACCAGGGCATGCCGCATACGGTGAACCAGGATGAGGTGCGGTGGTTCGCCGAGCGGTTGAGGGAGTTAGCAGGCTAACTCCGCCTCCACGGCATCGCCAACCGCTCCACCCACTGCAGCAGCAAGGTCAGCGACACCCCCAGCGCCATCACCACGAACAGCCCCGCGTACATGCGCGGCACCCCCAGCACCTGCCAGTAGTGATAGACGAGGTAGCCGACGCCCCTGTCGGCGCGCACGAACTCCACCGCCACGATGACGATGAGCGCGCTGCCGAGCGCCAGCCGCAGGCCGTTGAAGACGATGGGCATGGCGCCTGGCAGGATGACGTGGCGGAACATCTGCCAGCGGTTGGCGCCGAAGTTGCGGCCGGCCTGGAGGTAGACGGGTTCGATGCCCTGCACCCCGGCCATGGTGCTGATGGCGACGAGGAAGAACACCGAGATGGCCACCACCGCCAGCTTGGGGCCCTCGCCGAAGGGGTTGGGGAACACCAGCATGAGGATCGGGAAGATGGCGATCTTGGGCAACACATAGATGGCCGACATGGTGCCGTCGAGCATCAGGCGCACGGTGCGGTTCAGCCCCATGGCCATGCCAACCACAAGGCCGGGCAGCATGCCGATGGCGAAGCCGCCCATCACCCTTCCGAGGGTGGCAGCCACGTGGCTCTCGCGGATGAGGGCCTGCACCCCTGGCCATCCCTCGGCGGCCAAGCGCTCGGGGATCAGCCACGGCCGTCCGATCAGGCTGCTGCGGTTGAAGCTGTCGTAGCGCACGATCAGCTCCCATAGGGCCACAAGGATGCGGCTGGGCGGCGGGAACCAGCGCGCGCTGATGACCCCGCTGCCCGCCAACAGCTCCCAACTGAGCAGGAGCAGCAAGGGGAACCCGAAGGCAAGCACCCGTTGGAAGACGCCCTGGGCGCGGAGCGACAAGCGCCCCTCCAGCGCCTCGGCCAACAGCACGAGGCAGACGAAGGCCACCCCCAGCAGCGCCCACCAGACGGAGGACCACAGGTCGAGCAAGGTGCCAGCAGCCAGCGTCAGCAGCAGCACGGCAGCCGGCCAGACCACGGCGCCCGACGCGCCCAGCCTCATGGTCCTCCTCCAGGCACCGCGATCTCCATCGCCCTACGCACCTCGTCACGCAAGGCCTCCCACACGGCGCCGGTGAGCGCGGCGTACTCGGGCAGGCTGGTGGTGCCGATGTCGCGCGGACGCGGCAGGTCGACCTTGAACTCGGTCTTCACCCGCCCAGGGTGGGCGGTCATGACCACCACCCGATCACCCAACAACACCGCCTCCTCGATGGAGTGCGTGACGTAGACCAGGGTCTTGCGGCTCTCCTCCCACAGACGCAGCAGCTCCTCTTGCAGCACAGCGCGGGTCTGGGCGTCGAGGGCGCCGAGGGGCTCGTCCATGAGCAGCACCTGCGGGTCGTGGGCCAGCGCCCGGGCGATGGACACCCGCTGCTTCATCCCGCCTGAGAGCTGGGCGGGGTAGTAGTCCTCGAAACGGTCGAGGCCCACCTTGTGGATCCACAACCTGGCCTCCGCCTCACGCTCGGCCTTGGGCACGCCGCGCATCTGCAGGCCGAAGGCCACGTTGTGCAGCACGGTCTTCCAGGGGAAGATGGCGTACTCCTGGAAGACCACGGCGTTGAGCGGCTGCCAGGCGTCCGGCCCAGGCACGATGCGCGCCTCGCCCGAGCTGAGCTCGTCCAGGCCGGCCAGCACCCGCAGGAAGGTGGACTTGCCGCAGCCGGATGGGCCGACGAGGCAGAGAAACTCGCCCTCCCGCACCTCCAGGTCCAGGTGATCCAGCGCCGTGACGAGGCCGCGGCGGGTGGGGAAGCGCTTCTGCGCCGCTCGGGCGATGATCTTCACGGGTGCGCCCACTGTGACGGCAGCGGCTGCGTCAACCTTGGCCGGCACGGCTCAGCGCCGCTCCGCCGGCCTCCGCTCGGCCTGCCTCAATCCGACCAGACGCCCAGCTGCTCGCGAGCCCAGTCGACGAAGCTGCTGTCGATGACGGCGGAGAGGTCGAGGGGCTGCTCGTAGTCGGTGCGGCCGTTCTCTCGGTGCACCCGCTCCACGTCGCCAAGGCCGTCTGCCTCGATGACCTGGTCGGGGTCGTAGAGCACCGGGTCGCCGGCGCGCAGGGCCTCCTCGGTGGCGCTGACGAAGCTGAGGTAGGCGGCCAGGTTCTCAGGCGACAGGTAGTCGTCGCCCTGCATGAGTCGGGCGGCCTGCATCAGGGCGAGGGCGAAGCGGCGGGCCACCTCGGGGCGCTCGCGCACGAAGTCACCGGAGCCCACGAAGGCCACGGTCATCAGGCCTGGAGTGAGGTCGGTGGCGAACGGCACGGCAGAGCCGTCGGCCTCCACTGCGTCGGCGTAGGGGGAGCCGAGGATGCCGGCGTCCACCGCACCGCCAGCCAGGCCGGCGGGGATGTCGGGGTTGGCCAGGTTGATGAGGTTGACGTCGCGGATGGTCAGGCCGCCGCTCTCCAGCGCCTTGGCCGCCAGGTACTCGCCGCCGGAGCCTGGCCCGCCTGCCACCGCCACGTTGCGGCCGCGCAGGTCGGCGATGCTCTGCACCGTGTCGGCCAGGTCGGCGCGCAGCATGAGCTTGGTGGGGCTGCCCTCGAAGGGCTCGAGGCCGCCTGGCGCGATGACCCGCAGGTCCATGCCCTGGGCCCAGCCGTTCCACAGCGCCACCACGATGGCGATGCCGCCGACGTCGATCTGGCCCTGCTCAAGGAAGGCGATGGCCTCGGTGCCGGATGCCACCCGGTCGATGGTGACGTCGAGGCCGAGGGCGTCGAAGAGACCGCGCTCCGCCGCCACGTACAGCGGCGCGAACTTCATGATCGGCACATAGGCCACGCGCACGCTCTCGCGTGGGCTAAGGGGTGCAACGGGGCTCTGGGCCAGCGCCGCCGCGCCAAGGCACAGCGTCAAGACGACCGTCAGCAGGGTCCGGGTTCGGGACATGGCTCCTCCAAGGGGCGCTGGGCGCCGTGGTTCGAGTGAGGGATGCTAACCCGCCACCGGCTTGGACGTCACCCGCACGCAGTGCGGGACACCCACGACCCGTGGGACACCCGCCACTGGCGGGACACCCGCAATCCACCAGAGATGCCACACTGGCAAGGTGCCAACGCCCTCCGTCGCCCTGCTCGCCGGGGTGCTCTCCTTCCTCTCCCCTTGCGTGCTGCCCCTCGTGCCCAGTTACCTGGCCTACGTCGGCGTCAGTGGGACGGCCGGACGCGCGATGGCCCTGCGCAACGCCGCCCTCTTCGTGCTCGGCTTCTCCTTGGTCTTCATCGCCATGGGCGCTTCGGCCAGCGCCTTGGGCAGCCTGATCCGGCAGCACCAGCAGACCCTCACGGTGGCCGGCGGCCTGTTGGTCATGGCCTTCGGCCTTGTCATGCTCGGTGTCATCCGCCTCCCCTTCCTCTACCGCGACACCCGCCGCCCCTTGGGCGATGGCACCGACACCCAGCGACCCTTCGGCGCCACGCTGCTCGGCATGGCCTTCGCCTTCGGCTGGACGCCATGCATCGGCCCCATCCTCGGCGCCATCCTCACGGCCGCCGGCGCCAGCGGCACCTTGGCCGGCGGCGTCGGCCTGCTGGCCGCCTACGCCGCCGGCCTGGCGCTGCCCTTCCTGCTCGCTGCGGTGGCCATCGAGCCTTTCACCCGTCTCAGCCGTCGGCTGCGGCCGGCCATGCGCTGGGTGGAGCGGGCCTCTGGCGTGCTGCTGCTGGTCATCGGCCTGATGATGGTGACCGGCACCTTCACCGCGCTCAACAACCTGCTCATCCGCTGGACGCCTGCCTGGCTGTGGTCGCGCCTGTGATAGCAACGACCATCTGAAGGCCTCCAGAGGCCGTCCCAGACGGACATGAGGCGAACGCCTTCTCCGTACCTGCACAGAAGCTACAACTCCCTTCACGGGGCGCCCACCACCGCTACACCTCAGGGATCGATCCTCCTCTCACCGGCCGAGGTCGCCAGACAGGCGTCCGGCCCGGAGAAGGAGAACCACAATGACCCACCTCCCGTTCATCCGCCGCCTGAGCGTCTTGCTCGCCACCGCCCTCATCGCCTCCGCCGGCCTGGCCGCCGGCCAAGTGCGCATCGACGCCGACGCCGTTCCCTTCACCCGCAGCGCCACCAGCAGCTCAGGACCCACGAGCGTTGGCGTCGACCTGGCCTGGGACGGCGACCTCGTGCTGGTCCTCAGCCGCACAGGCACCGGCAGCTTGCCCGACGCCAACATCGTGCAGGCCGGCACCTTGCCGCTCGACGCCTTGGGCCGCATCATCAAGAGCGAGGCCCTGGTCCGCAGCGACGGCCCCGAGCTGGTCCCCGGCGGCCTCACCTTGGTCCACGACGGCGACGACGTCGGCCGCCTGAGTGAGCTGATGAGCTCCTACGCCGACCGCCTGACGGAGCTGGGCTTCAGCGTCGGCGACGTCAACGAGCGCGGCTTCGACTTCCGCATGGGCACCAACGCCTACCGCGCGGTCTTCTCCTCTGCCCAGGACGGCGTGCTGGTCTACCTGGGCCTCTAAGCCCCCCCGCAAGAGCCCCTTCGTGTTCGACCCCCGCGTCATCCGCGGGGGTCGAACACGTTCTCGCCGGCCCCCTCTGCACAAGACCTTCACACGGCCTGCACGCGATGGGCACCCGGTGCGTCCAAGCTCAGGGACATGAGCGAACCACGTGCTAGCGTCGCCGGCATGGCCAAGGTCCTTGTGGTCGAGGACGACCGCGACATCGCCGACAGCCTCGAGCTCTACCTGCGCAGCGACGGCCACACCACCGAACGCGCCCACGACGGCCGCCGCGCGCTCGACCTGGTCCAGGCGGCCAAGCCCGACCTGGTGCTGCTCGACCTCGGCCTGCCCGAGATCGACGGCACCGAGGTGTTGCGCAGCATCCGTGGCCGCTCCGACCTACCGGTGATCGTGGTCACCGCTCGCCGCGAAGAGATCGACGAACTGCTTGGCCTCGGCCTCGGCGCCGACGACTACGTGACCAAGCCCTTCAGCCCTCGCGCCCTGCTTGCCCGGGTGAAGGCCGTGCTGCGGCGCTCGCGTGGCACCGTCGCCAGCAGCAGCGAGGTGACCACCATCGGCCCGCTGGTGATCGACCGCTACCGCGTCGAAGCGCGGGTGGAGGACGAGCCTCTGAGCCTCACGCCCACCGAGTACCACCTGTTGGAGGCGTTGGCGGCCGCACCGGGCAAGGCCATGTCGCGCGACGAGCTGATCGAGCGGGCGATGCCGGATTCCGAAGCGCTGGAGCGCACCGTGGATGGCCATCTCAAGAACCTGCGACGCAAGCTGGCCGACCGCGGCGTCGACCACCTGCTGGAGACGGTGCGCGGCGTCGGCTACCGCCTGCGCTCACCTAGGAGCTGAGCATGCAACGCCTTGGCACCCGCCTCGCCCTTTCGATGATGCTGGTGAGCATGCTGTCGGTGGTGGCCGTGGTCGCCGGCCTCTACCTCTTCTCCAGACGCGAGACCCAGCGGCTGCCCAACGAGTTCGGTGGCGTGCTGGCCCAGTGGCGCGACACCAGGCCGACGCTCAGCGGGCAACCCGGGCTGCGCCCACCCCCGACCACCTTCATCGCCACCCCGAGCACGCGCTTCCTCGTCTCAGACGACGACCTCAGGGCAGCCCAGCTCTTCCTCGAGGAGCTGTCGGTCAGCGCTGCCGCGCTGGAACCAGCAGGCCAAACCGTCCTCGTCCCTGGGAACGACGCGTCCTTCAACGTGACGGAGCGTGGCGTCTTCGTCGGCGGTCCCACCCGGCTGCGCACCGACGGCATCGAGGCCGCGCGCGTGGCCTTGCTCGACTGGCAGGACATGCGCGTGGCGTTGGTGCAGGCGCAGGAGATGGCGCAGACCGCCACCGCCCAGGTGGGGCTGGTGGCCCAAGGCTTCGACCGGGTGCAGTCGGCGCAGTGGCGCGGCATCGGCTTCGGCCTCGCGGTGGCGGCGGTGCTGTCCACCCTGCTGGCGTGGTGGCTGGCCCGCAGCGTGGCCAGACCTGTGGAGGCCGTCGGGCTGGCGGCCACCGCCCTGGCCCAAGGGCAGCTCTCGCGGCGGGTGAAGATGCCGGCCTCGCCGCTCAACGCCACCTCGGAGGTGAGTCGCCTGGCCGGCGACTTCAACCGCATGGCCGAGTCCTTGGAGCGCTACGAAGGTGAGCGCCAGGCCATGATCGCCGACATCGCCCACGAGCTGCGCACCCCGCTCACCGCCATGACGCTGCGGCTGGAGGCGCTGAGCGACGGCCTCGTGCCGCTCTCGGCCGGCGAGGTGGAGCGGCTGCGCCACCAGGCCGGCCTGCTTCACCGGCTGGTGGAGGACCTGCGCACGCTGTCGCTGGCCGACGCCGGTCGGCTGGAGTTGCGGCGGGGCCCACAGGACATCCTGGCCCTGGCCCGCGATGCGCTGACCGACGCCTCCATGGCTGCGGCCGCCAAGGGCGTGCGGCTCGAGCTGATCGGCGATGACGCCTCCGAACCGCTGGTGGAGGGCGACGGCGACCGCCTTGCCCAAGTGCTCGGCAACCTGCTCGACAACGCCATCCGCGTCACGCCGAGCGGCGGCAGGGTGGTCGCCGAGGTGGGCCGCGAAGGATCGGAAGCCGTCTGGCGTGTCCGCGACGATGGCCCAGGCATCCCGTCCAGCGACCTGCCTGAGATCTTCCAGCGCTTCCGCCAGGGTGCCGACGGCCGCCGCGACCTGCGTGGCGGCAGCGGGCTAGGCCTGACCATCGTGCGCACCCTGGTCGAGCTCCATGGCGGCACCGTGTCGGCCGCCAACCTGCCGTCCGCGGACGGCGGCACCTCGGGTGCCGAGCTGACGGTGCGGCTGCCTTCTATCGCCTGAACGACGGCCTGCATCCAAGCTGCATCGGGACTGCACGGCCCCGCCACCTCAGCGCCTCAACCTTGGGCTAGGCGGACCTCGGCCCACATGCCAGTTGGCCGACAGACCCCACCGCCCGAGGAGACGACATGCAGAACGACACCCCACACCCCGCCGGCCGGCCGAGCCGCCGGATCGCCATCGGCGCGCTGGCCTTGGCCGCCACGCTGCTCCTGGCCATGCCAGCCTTGGCCCAGGAGAACGCCGTGACCCCAGCCCAGGCAGGCGAAGAGGAGCCTGCCGCCAGGCTCGAGCACTGGATGGGGCACCCCGCCCGTCTACCCGACGGCATCCGCGCCGCTGGGATGACCCGCGCCTTCCCGTCCGCCTCCTTCCCCGGCATGCCGGGCAGGGTCGGCGTGGCGGCCGTCAGGCTGTTCGGCGACGGCGCCTTCCACGACCGCAGCAGGGCAGCCGCCGACTGGTCGGACCCTGGTGCCTTCAGCCGCTGGCTCCAAGCGGAGCCGCGACAGCGAACCGTCCTGCCCGGCCTCGTGGGGCGCCTGGACGAAGGCGCCGCCGTTCGTCTGTCCTTCTACGATGCCGACCCGGCAGCGGGCGGCAACGTCACCGCCGAGCTGAGCTACCTGGCCGGCCAAGACGACCTGGAGGCCTTTCAGGCGGCCGTGCGCGCCGCCGCCGAACAGGCAAGCCACGTGGTGGTCGACGTGACGGGTCGCACCGTCGCCCTGCCGCAGGTCGGCGAGGCCGACGTGGATGAGCAGGTGGACGGCGACTGAGGTCGAGGTCGCGAGGCCGTGTGCGCCCCGACCGAGGTCGGGGCGCACATGGCGAAGGCTAGAATCCCTTCGTGATCGCCTCCCAGCCGACCCCTCCCGCCATCGAGCTGGTGGGGGCCTTCAAGCGCTTCGGGCGCGAGGCGGTGCTCGGTGGCGTGAGCCTGACGGTGACACCTGGGCGTTTCGTCGTGCTGCGCGGTGGCAACGGGGCGGGCAAGACGACGCTGTTGCGGGTGATCGCCACCCGCCTGCGCCTCTCGGCTGGCGAAGGCCGGGTCTTCGGCCATGACCTCAGGCGCCAGAGCGCGGAGGTCCGGCGCCTGGTCGCCTACTTCAGCGTGGCAGGCGGTTCCTACCCGCTGCTGAGTGCCCGCGAGAACCTGGCCTTGGCCGCGCGGCTGCACGGCCTGAGCGTCGACGCGGACGCGCTGCTCGAGCGGGTCGGTCTCGCCGAAGCGGACGGCAAGCTGGTCAGGACCTTCTCCAGCGGCATGAAGAAGCGCTTGGCCTTGGCGCGCTTGCTGCTGCCCGACGCTCCGCTATGGCTGCTCGATGAGCCATACACGACCCTGGACGAGGCGGGCAGGGACCTGGTCGACGAGGTGCTGACCGAGGCCTTGGCCAGGGGCACCACGGTGCTGATGGCCACCCACGAGGAGCAACGGCCGGGTGCACCGCAGCCCGATGCCCTGCTGAGCCTCTCCGATGGTGAGCTCAGCGTGCTGGCGAGACCGCGCCCTGAGCAGCCGGGTCGGTCGCCATGAGCGAGCGACGCGGCGCGAGCGACTTGGCAGCCGTAGGCCAGATCATGATGAAGGACCTCCGCCAGGAGTCCCGCAGCCGGACCGTGTTGACGGCGACGGTGTTCTTCTCGGCCGTCACCCTGCTCATCATGGGCTTCGCCGTCGGTGCAGAGCCCGGGGTTCTCGAGACCGTCGCACCGGGGGTGTTGTGGGTCGCCTTGGCCTTCGCCGGTGTGATCACGGCCTCCCAGTCGTGGGCCAGCGAGCTGGAGGACGGCGCCTTGGAGCAGTTGCTGCTCTACCCCGTGCCGCGGGCCACGCTCTACCTCGGCAAGATGCTGGCCAACTGGATCTACCTCATGGCCCTCTCGCTGCTGCTGCTGCCCGTCTCGCTTGTCCTGTACGACGTGAGCCTGGGGGAGCGTTGGCCGCTGCTGATCCTGATCCTCTTCCTCGGCACGCTTGCCCTCTCGCTGATCGGCACCTTCTACGCCTCCCTCACCGTCACCCTGCGCGCACGGGAGTCGCTGCTCCCGCTGCTGATGTTCCCCGTCATCGTGCCCGCCCTGCTCGCCTCGGTCGGGGCCAGCACCGAGCTCATGCGTTTCGAGGACACCACCCTGGCGCGCGACTGGCTGCGCCTGCTGATCGGTTTCGTCCTCGGCTACCTGGTGATCTGCACCAGCCTGTTCCACTTCCTGCTCGAGGAGTAGGCCTGTTCCGAGGGCAGACCGTCCTGCCAGAGGTGGGCCGGCGAGCGACACTCTCGTGACAACCGTGCTCGTGAACGGCGGTAGCATGGCCGCACGGGGGTGGGTGCCAAGGCGCTCGAAGCCGACCTGCTCCGCCAACCTAGGAGTCTTCATGGCTGCATCACCGGTTCCTGCCCAACTGCGCCGGCCGACCTGGCTGACGGTGTTCGGTTTCGTGGCCCTCGCCGCCTTCCTGGTGGCCGTCTACTACGCCCTGCTCGTCGCACCGACCGAGGTGACCCAGCAGGAGCTGTTCCGGATCACCTACACGCATGCATCGGTGGCCGCCGTTGCCCTGACCGCGACGATCCTGACGGCCGTCTTCGCCGTCATGCACCTGTGGCGCGGCAGGCGCATCGACGACGTGCGCACGGTCGCCGCCGCCGAGGTCTCGCTGGTCTTCCTCGCCATCACGGTGCTTGGCGGCATGATCTACTCCCGGCCCACCCTCGGCGCCTTCTGGGCATGGGATGCGCGCATCACGCTGTCCGGCATCATGCTGGTCCTGATGGTCGGCTACTTCGTCGTGCGGGGCATGATCGACGATCCGGTGCGCGCCGCGCGCGTCAGCGCCGTCGTCGCCATCATCGTGGCAGCCGGCGCGCCCCTCAACCGAGCGGCCACCTCGATGTTCCGCACGGTGCACCCAGCCCGCTCGGCCAACATGCCAGAGGAGCTGGCCTTCGTCCTCGGCTTGAACATGGTCGCCGTCGCCCTCGTGTTCCTATGGTTCTTCCTCGAGCGCGCCCGCCTCGGGGCCGCCGCTGCCCGACTGCAGGCCGGCAGTCAGCCGGACGGCGCCAAGGCGAAGGAGGCCGTCCATGTCTGAGTCCTTCAGGGAGTTCATCACCTTCTCCGCCGGTTCCACCTCCGGCGACTGGGCTTGGGTGACCGTCAGCTGGCTGCTCACGGTCGTGGGCTTCGGCCTGTACTGGGTGCACCTGACACGCATCCGACGCAAGTTGGAGAGAGAGGTCGCAGGATCAACAGGAAGCTGACATACGGACTGATCGGCGTGGCGCTGCTGGCTGTGGCTGGCTGGTTCACCTTCCAGGCGCTGAGCAACAGCCTCGTCTACTTCCTGCTGCCGGGCGAGTACGCCGCGCAGGCAGGGAACTTCGAGAACAGGCGGCTGAGGCTGGGCGGCATCGTCGAGCACACCAGCCTGGTGTTCGACGAGCAGGCCATCGTCGTCCACTTCAACATCACCGACTCGAGCACCGCCTTCGCGGTCGAGCACCGCGGCACCCCGCCGAATCTCTTCCAAGAGGGCGTCGGCGTCGTGGTCGAGGGAAGGTTCGAGGACGGCGTGTTCAGGAGCGACAACCTGCTGGTGCGCCACAGTGAGGTCTATGAGGTGCAGGACGGGCCGATCGACGACGAGCAGCTGCGCGAGGCACTGAAGTAGCTTGCCCGAGGCGCCGCCGGATGCGACTTCCGCCGAACAGGTGCCACGGTAAGCTGAGGCCGTGATCTTCAGGGTGCAAGCCGCTCCAGCGTCGACAGCGACGGGCCGCGGACGATGAACCTAGCCCCCGACCTCGGCCTGCTCGGCTCGGTGGCCACCGCTTTGGCGCTTGGCCTGTCGGTCTATGCCCTGCTGGCTGGCGTGGTCGGCCAACTGCGGCGCGACGCCAGGCTGCAGACCTCCGCCAGGTGGACGGCGCTGGCGGTGTTCCTAGCCGCCACCACCGCCGTGGTGGTCATGGAAGCCGCCCTGCTCACCGACGACTTCAGCGTCAAGTACGTGGCCGAGCACAGCCGTATGGCCGCCCCCATCTGGGTCAAGGTGGTCACGCTGTGGGCAGCGCTGGAGGGCTCTGTGCTGCTGTGGGCCTGGCTGCTCACCGCCTACACCGCGGTGCTGGCGCTGAGCACCCCCAACCACGCCCTGCGCGGCTGGGCGCTGGTGATCATGCAGATGGTGCAGGTCTTCTTCCTCGGGGTGGTGGCGCTGGTGGCCAACCCCTTCATCGTGCTGGCCAACCCGCCCTTCGACGGCGCAGGCGCCAACCCGCTGCTGCAGAACCACTGGATGATGGCGGTGCATCCGCTGCTGATGTACCTGGGCTTCGTCGGCCTCACGGTGCCCTTCGCCTTCGCCATGGCCGCGCTCATCACCCGGCGGCCTGGCACCGAGTGGATGCGCCTCACCCGCCGTTGGACCCTGGCCGGCTGGGGCTTCCTGACCGCCGCCATCGTGGCCGGGGGTTGGTGGAGCTACGAGGTGTTGGGCTGGGGCGGCTACTGGGCATGGGACCCGGTGGAGAACGTCAGCTTCATGCCGTGGCTCACCGCCACCGCCTTCATCCACAGCGTGCAGGTGCAAGAGCGCAGACGCATGCTCAAGTCGTGGAACGTGCTGCTCATCGTGCTGACCTTCTCGCTCAGCATCCTCGGCACCTTCCTCACCCGCAGTGGCATCGTCTCGTCGGTGCACGCCTTCGGCGACGGGCCGGTCGGCCCCGTCTTCCTCGGCTTCTTCCTGCTGGTGGCGCTCGGCAGCCTTGGCCTGGTGGCCTGGCGCTGGGACCAGGTGCGCGACCGCGCCGAGCTCGACTCGGCCGTCAGCCGCGAGAGCGCCTTCCTCGCCGTCAACGTGCTGTTCCTCGCCCTGACCTTCGCGGTGCTGATCGGCACCATCTTCCCCTTGGTGGTGGAGGCCTGGAACGGCGCAAGGGTCACCGTCGGGGCCCCCTTCTTCGACCGCGTCTCGCTGCCGCTGTGGATGCTGGTGCTGCTGCTCATGGGCATCGGACCGTTGCTGCCATGGCGCAAGGCCGAGGAGCAGTCCTTGCGGCGGAACCTGGCCTGGATGGCGCTCGGCTTCGTCGTGGCCGCCGGCACGGCCGTTGCCTTCGGCCTGCGTCAGATCTACCCCGTGCTCACCATCGCCCTGGTCGGCTGGAACCTGGCCAGCATCGCGCTGCTGCTGGCCGGCGCCATCGTGCCCCGCTCGCGACTCACCGGCGCCTCGCTGGCCCGCAGCACCTTGCGCTACGCCTTCGAGCAGCGCCGCAAGGTGGGCAGCATGGTGGTGCACTTCGGCGTGCTGGTGGTGGCGCTCGGCATCGTCGGCTCCTCCGCCTACCGCGTCGACGTGCAGATGCGGCTGCCATACGGCGAGTCCGTGCCCTTCCGCGAGTACAGCCTCGAGGCGCTCGCGCCCTTCGCCGAACGCCGGGACGGGCGCACCTCGGTCGGTGTGGACGTGGCGGTGCACCGCGGCGACCGGCAGCTGACGGTGCTGCGGCCGCACATCAACCTCTTCGGCGAGAACCAGATGACCGTGCCCACCGCAGCCGTGCGCTACAGCGCCAGCCACGACCTCTACCTCTCGCTGGCCGGCAACGTCGACCCGCAGGCCGACGCCGTCATCATGCGGGTGGTGCGCAGCCCGCTGATCACCTGGATCTGGGTGGGCGCCGCCATCATGGCGCTCGGCACCGCCTGGTCGCTCTCGCCTGCCGGCGAGCGGCGCAGGGCGACGGCCAGCCAAGCTGCTACGCAGGCTGAACGGGTACCGCTGTGAAGCGCACGCTGACGGTGGTGGCCGTGGTCGCGCTGTTGGGTGCGCTGTTCCTCTTCGGCCTGCTGCGTGGCCCACCGGACCGCGACATCCCTTCCAGCCTGCTCGGCCGGCCCGCGCCCGACTTCGACCTGCCGCTCTACCCCCGCTACCAGGCGGCCTTCGGGCCCAACCTGCAGCTCGGCCAGGTGCGCGAAGGCAGGCCCATGGTGATCAACTTCTGGGCATCCTGGTGCGTGCCTTGCTACGAGGAGGCGCCGCACCTGCAGGCCGCCTACAGGCAGTACGGCGACGAGGTGCTGTTCGTCGGCGTGCAGACACAGGACCGCGACCAACTCGAGGCCGGCCGGGCCTTCATCGACCAGTTCGACCTCGGCTTCCCCAACGTCATCGACAACGACGCTCGCGTGTCCATCGGCTACGGCCTGTTCGGGGTGCCAGAGACCTTTTTCGTGCGCGCCGACGGCACGGTGGACCACAAGCACGTCGGCCCGGTGACCCTGGCCGTCATGCACGAACGCATCGGGGCCCTGCTCCGATGAGGCGACCGTGGTCGGCGGGCAGGCTGCTCCTGCTCGCCCTGCTGCTATGGCCAGCGGCGGCGCTCGGCCAGGAGCGGGCGCTGGATCCGCAGGTCTTCGAGATCGGTCGTCTGTTGCGCTGCCCCACCTGCGTGTCGGAGTCGGTGGCCGAGTCCAGTTCGCCCATCGCCCGCGAGATGCGGGTGCTGATCCAGGAGCAGCTCGACGCCGGCGCAGACCGCGCACAGGTGCTCGCCTTCTTCCAGGAACGCTACGGCGACTGGATCCTGCAGGAGCCCCCCTTCAGCGGCCTCACCCTTGCCCTGTGGCTGGCGCCTGCCTTGGCCTTGCTGATCGGCGCCGTCCTCGTATGGCGTCTGGTGGCCCGCTGGCGGCGTGGATCGCAGGAACCGGCCGCCGCACTGGCGCCAGAGGACGAGGCGCGGCTGGCCGCCGCCATGGCAGCCGAGGGCGGCGACCCGGCCCCCCAGCGGACGGAGAGCTGAGGCGGCCGTGCTGACGCTGATCATCGTCGTCCTGCTGGTGCTGGTGACCGTGAGCTATGCGGTGATCCCCTTGCTGGCGCCACGCCAGGTCGACGCGTTGCCCGACGACCGCGACCCCGTCACCGTCGACCTGGAAGAGGAGCGCGACGCCCTGCTGCGGGCCATCCGTGAGCTGGACGGACGCGATGATCTGAAGGGCGACCGCAGGGACCGGCTGCGCGCACGCTACGAGGCCAAGGCGGCGCAGGTGCTGCGAGGGCTCGAGGAACGCAAGGCGGAGCGTGGCGGCGAGCCGGTGGTGACCACGCCCGTCGGGCGCCGCAAGCCGCCATGGGCCATGTTGGGCCTGCTCGGTCTGGCCGTTGCCGCCACCGCCTCGCTCGGCGCCTTCGTCCTGCCGCGCGTGGGGCAGGGCACGGTCACCACCTTCTTCGCCGACGACCTGCGCGCGGCCGAGGCGCTGCGCGACCTGCAACGCGCCGCCGAGCGCGATGCGTCGGTGAGCAACCTCATGGCGCTGGCCGACGCCTACTGGACCCTCGAGGACGCCGAAGGCGCAGAGCGCAGCTACCGTCAAGTGCTCACGGTGGCCTCCCCCACCGCATCGGCGCCCGCCCTTGCCTACAAGCGCCTTGCCCTGCTGGTGCTGGAAGGCGACCTGGCCGCCGCCCGCGACCTGCTCATCGAAGCCCGCCGCGTCGACCCCCTCGACCCGGAGACGCTGTTCGCCCTTGGCGAGCTGAACTTCGCCCTCGGCGACCTCGGCGCCTCCTCCGAGGCCTTCCGCGCCTACCTGGCCACACCGGAGGGCGTCAACGACTTGGACGCCCTCGCCCGCACCGAGCTGGTCGAGGCCCTTGCGCCGGTCAGCAGCGCGGTGGTCGAGGAACGCAGCGCCCAGAACCTGCTGGCCTTGGCCGACGTCTTCTGGCTGGCCGGGGCACAGGACCCGGCGGTGGAGCTGTACTTCGAGGTGCTGAGCAACTTCGACGCCTTCGAGCCGACCGCGCTCTCGCGCACCGGTCAGCTGCTCTTCGTCCGCGGCCGCACCGAGGACGCTGCCGCCGTGCTGGAACGCGCCGCGGTGGCCGCCGGTGGCCTTGCGCTGCTGGAGCCGCAGGCCAGCCTCTTCCTCGGCAATGCCTACGCCGTCATGGGCGACGACGTCGGCGCCGTGCGCGCATGGGAGGCCTACGTGCAGAGCGTGGGGCAGGCCGCGGCCGGCAGGGTGCCCGAGCTGCTGGCGGCCGCCCGCATCCGGGCAGCCGGTGGCGAGGCGCCGCTTGACGGGGGCACCACCACACCGCCCGTTGACCTCACCGAGATCGACGAGGAGCCTGCGGACGACGGGGGCGTAGATGATGGGGGGATCCCAAGCGCCGAGGCTGCCGAAGAGGAGCCCGTGGGCCAGGAGCTGAGCGGCGACGACCTGGCCCGCGCCGCCATGGACGACCCAGCCCTCTTCCTGCAGGTGGGCGAGGGCCTGTACCGCGCCTACTGCGCGGTCTGCCACGGGGCCGAGGGCGATGGTGGCGCCGGTCCCCGACTGCGCGGCAACGCTCGCGCCAACCAGCCCACCAACGTGCGCAGCCTGATCCGCTTCGGCAGGGGCATGATGCCGGGCTTCGGCGCACAACTGTCCGAGACCGAGATCGAGCTGCTGCTGCGCTGGGTCGGCCAGGAGCTGGCCACCACCCGCTGAGGCGGGCCGCACCGTGGCTGAGCCGGATCGTCCGCCCCCCACGCAGGCAGAGAGCGTCGACCATGACCGCCGCAGGCTGAGCGCCTGGCTGTGGCGCCTGCCTGTTCTCATCGCCGTCGGCGGCGGTGCATGGGGGGTGCGCGAGGCCTACCGCGTGTACTTCGGCAAGCGCGAACCCAGCCGCAGCCCGGCCTTCGAGGACGCCGCGCCGGTGCAGGTGGCCGCCCTGGCGGCCTTCGCCGCCGATTGGGACGCTGTGCCCTTCGTCCTGGCCGGCGTGCCATGCCTGGCCATGCGCCTCCCCAACGCGGTGGCAGGCAGCCTCGACCTGCCCCATGCCGGCCCGAGGCTGGCCGCCGGCCCGAGGCCGGCCGCCGGCCAGCCCCCCGCCCCCGCGCTGCACCTGGCCGCCTTCTCGCGCGTCTGCACCCACCAGCAGTGCATCGTGGACCTGAGCACCGATCCCGAGCTGGTGGCCTTCGCCTACAACCACCGCAGCGAGCTGCCGAGCCTCACCTGTGCATGCCACTACAGCGTCTTCGACCCGAGCCAAGCCGGCAGGGCGGTCAGCGGACCGGCCCTGCAGCCGCTGCCGAGGGCGAGGCTGCGGTTGCAGGGCGAGGGGGCAGAAGCCACGGTGTGGGCGGACGGCATGGAACCGGCGCCCACCTGAGGGCGCGGTATCCTGCGGCCATGAACCCGCTGCTACGACTGGCCCGCCTCGGGCAATCGGTGTACTTGGACGAGATCAGCCGTGACCTGGTGCGCGGTGGCGGGTTGCGCCGCCTGATCGACGAGGACGGCCTGCGCGGCGTCACCTCCAACCCGGCCATCTTCGAGAAGGCCATCGCCCACAGCAAGGACTACGACAACACCATCGCCGACCTGGCGCGCAGCGGTCTGCCGGTCGTCGAGATCTACGAGGCGCTGGCTGTCCAGGACGTGCAGGAGGCCGCCGACCTCTTCGCCGACGGCCACCGGGCATCCGGAGGCGACGACGGCTACGTCTCCCTCGAGGTCTCCCCCCTGCTCGCCGACGACACGGAGGGCACCATGGAGGAGGCGCGCCGCCTGTGGCAGCGATTGGCCCGGCCCAACGTCTTCATCAAGGTGCCAGGCACCGAGGCCGGCATCGCCGCCATCCGCCAGCTCAGCTACGAGGGCATCAACCTCAACGTCACCCTGCTCTTCGGCCTGCCGCGCTACCGCCAGGTGGCGGAGGCCTACCTGGCCGGCCTGGAGCAGCGACGGCAGGAAGGGCTGCCGCTGGACGGCATCGCCTCGGTGGCCTCCTTCTTCCTCTCGCGCATCGACGTGGCCATCGACCCGCAACTCGACCGCCTGGCCGAGCAGGGCGGCGAGCAGGCCGAGCTGGCCAGGTCACTGCGCGGCCAGGTGGCCATCGCCAGCGCCAAGGGTGCCTGGCAGGTCTACCAGGAGCTCTTCGGGCCAGGTGCAGCAGCTTTCGAGGCCTTGGCACAGGCAGGGGCAAGGCCGCAGTGGCTGCTGTGGGCCTCCACCGGCACCAAGGACCCCAGCTACCCCGACACGCACTACGTCGAGCCACTGATCGGCGCCACCACCGTCACCACCCTGCCGCGCGAGACCTTGGACGCCTACCGAGACCACGGCCGGCCGGCGCTGCGCCTGGATGAAGGGCTGGCAGAGGCGGCCGCCCAGCTGGCTGCGCTGGCCTCCCTCGGCATCGACCTGGATCAGGTCACCGAGCAGCTGGAGCGTGAGGGCGTGGAGAAGTTCGTCAAACCGTTCGAGGCGCTGCTTGGGGCTCTGGAACGTTCGGTGGCGGCAGTAGGCGCTTAGGCTTAGCCATCCCAGGTCACTGCTGAGGCGCCACGGGCGCCTGAGGCGGCGATCTCTTTTCCTGCATCACCCGCCGCAACAGCAGCGGGTAGCCGATCAAGGTCACCAAGGTGAAGGCGAACCATTGGATGGCGTAGCCCAGGTGCGAGCCGACGCTGATCTGCGTCGGCTGCGGCAGCAAGGGCCAGTCGCCGGCTGCCGGCGGCTCCGTCTCCTCCAGCAGCAGCACGGCCTGCACCAAGGGCCCGGCCACCTGGTCCTGCAGGCGCTCTGGGTCGAGGTAGACCAGCGTGCCAAGGCGACCATGCTGCGGGTCCTTTGGCGCAAGGGCCGCCACCCAGCCGCTGGGCGGCCGGTCGACGGCCTTGAGGCGACCCACCACCCTCACCTCGCCTGCCGGTGGCGCGGCCTCGGCCAGCGGCAGCGTGTCCATGGCCAGCGGCACCCAGCCTCGTTCCACCAACAACCGCCTGCCGTCGTCCAAGGCCAGCGGCGTGACCAGGTGGTAGCCGGCGTGACCGTCACGGCTCACCGGGCGCCTCAGCACCTCGTCCTCCGGCTCGAAGCTGCCTAGCACCCAGACCCTGCGGTCACGCAGGGCGTCGGCCCGGCTGCCACCGCTGGCCGTGTCGGCTGCTGCTTCCGCCAGTGCCTGGTCCAAGGGCATGGGCGCCGTCTCCAGCCGCGCACTCAGCACCTCGTTGCGGGCCAGCCGCTGGTCGTGCCGCCGCAGCTGCCACATGCCGAACTGGCTGAAGGAGACGAGCACCGCCAAGGCCAGCAGGTGACCGACGATCCACTTGGGACTCAGCAGTGGATGGCGTGTGCTGGCCACGACCTCAGGCGAAGAAGACGCGGTCGACGGCCATCGAGAGGAAGAGCAGCGCCAGGTAGAGCATGGAGTAGAGGTAGACGGGCAGCGCCACCTTGCGGTCGATGCGCACGCCCTGCTGCGCCTGCCAGAAGAGGCGCGCCATGCGCACCGCCAGCACCACGTTCAGCGCCACCGCTGCCAGGAAGTAGACCAGCGAGAACTCCCGCATGGCGAAGGGGATGACCGTGAGCACGATGGTGAGCACCGCGTACATGGCCATCTGCATGACGGTGGCGCGCTCGCCGATGACCGATGGCGCCATGGGGATGCCCACCTTCTCGTAGTCGTCCTTGATCATCAGGGCAAGCGCCCAGAAGTGCACCGGCGTCCACACGAACACCAGGCCGAAGAGCAGCCAGGCCAGCAGCGACAGCTCACCGGTGACCGCCGCCCAACCCACCAGCGGCGGGATGGCGCCGGCGGCGCCGCCGATGACGATGTTCTGCCAGGTGCTGCGCTTGAGCCACATGGTGTAGATCAGGATGTAGAAGGCGATGCCGGCCCAGGAGAGCAGCGCGGCCAGCAGGTTGCCAGCCGACCAGATGACCACGAAGCTGAGCACCATCAGCACAAGGCCGAAGGCCATGGCGTGCGTGGTGGGCACCACGTTGGTGACGGTGGGGCGCCGCGCCGTGCGCTTCATGCGGCCGTCGACGTCGCGGTCGTAGACCATGTTGAACACACCGGCGGCGCCCGCCGACATGTAGCCGCCGATGAGCAGTCCGATGAGCGGCCAGGTGCCCGGCCAGCCGGAGGCTGCGATGAACATCGCGGCCACGGTGGTAGCCAGCAGCAGGCTGATGACCTTGGGCTTGGTCAGCGTGAGGTAGTCGCGCCAGGTGGCGCGGCGGGCGGGAGGCAGGTCGGCGGCGGACGGGTTCACGTCAGGCATGCTCCATCTTTGACTCGGCGAAGGGGACCCGCATGGCTCTGGGCGAGGGTGCGGCGAGCAGGACGACGGACAGGGCGGCCAGCAGGGCGAAGGCAAGCACCGCCATCGCCAGGTGCAGCAATTGCAACACGACGGGGGCAAGGAGGAAGAGGTTCAGCATGCCGACGCCCATCTGGGCCAGGTAGACGACCACCAAGGCGCGGGTCAGCCCACGGCCATCGCGAGCGGGGTTGATCCAGCGCGCCGCACCGAGCGAGAGGAAGAGGTAGACGCCGACGCTGATGCCGATGAGCGGGTGAAGCACCCGCAGGCGGATCAGCGGGTGCGAGCCTGGGTCGAAGTCGGCTGCCAGCCCTTCGGCCAGCGAGGCAGACGGGAACATGGTGTTGCCCATGGCGGCGATGCCGCCGGTGAACATCAGGAAGAGCATGCCGAGCAGGCCCATGGCGAGCAGAGCAGCCAGTGGCCCCTGGCGCGATGGTCGGATCGGCCAGGCAGGTGGGCGCGGCTGGGCATAGAGCAGCACCCCCATCAGGGCGCCGACCAGCAACAGGGAGTTGACCAGGTGGGTGGCGACCATCAGGCCCCTCGCCACCGTCGTGTTGTCGCCGGTGAGGCCCCACAGGACCGTGAGGGCGCCGAGGCCGGCTTCGACCAGCAGCAGGACGGTGGCGAGGCCGGTGAAGAACCACAGGCCGGGCCGCTCCCGCCGCTCGCGCCAGACACGCAGCAACAGCCAGAGGCCGAGCAGGAGCACGAGACCGGAGAGGGTGCGGTGGCTGAACTCGATCAGGGTGTGGACGTTGCCGGACAGTGGCAGCACCTCGCCGTTGCACAGCGGCCAATGGCGACCGCAGCCGGCACCGGATCCGGTGGCGCGCACGAAGGCGCCCTGCACGATCACCAAGGCGTTGGCAGCCACCGTCAACCACACCAGCTGCAAGGTGGATAGGGCGAGTCGGGATCGGACGGGCGGGGCAGTGCTCACGACCTGACATGGTACCGCGAAGCGCCGAACCTTGGGCAGATGACGCGCGTCCCAAGGACACGTTCGCCACCGCACACGCCCTTCTCACTTGCCGGCGACATCATGCCTGTCAGAACCCACGCGGCCTGAGCGACGGCAGGACCGGCGCTCGGCCGGTGCTACACTCTCTGTGCGACGGAAACGAACCCGGAGGACACGTTGAACACCATCTGCCACCGTCCCATGCCAAGGCCTTCCCGAGCCCCGCTCGGGAGCATCCGGCATCTGGGAGCTTCTAGGCCGAACCTCGTGCTGCAGGTCGGCCTGGCTCTTGCCCTGCTGTGCCTGGCCGGCCTGGCCTTGGCCCAGGCCCCCGAGGGCAGCGTGAACACCCAGCTTCGCGACGGCAACTACTACTTCGCCCAGGGCGAATGCGCCTTGGCGCAGTACTTCTACCAAGAGGCCCTCAAGAACGACCCGGTCCTGATCGAGGCCTTGGTCGGCAAAGGCAGGGCCTTGGCTTGCCAGGGCGCCTTCGGCAGTGCTGTCGATGCCTTCCGCGAGGCCATCGATGCCGCCCCTGACTACACGCCTGCCCATGTCCAGTTGGCCCTGGCCTACCAGAACCAGTACCTCACCGACCCCGTCACCTACGGTGGCCGTCTGGCCGACGCCCTCGAGATCATGACGAGGGCCGAGCAGCTCAACCCCGACGACGCCACCATCCAGAACACCAAGGGCATCCTCTACTTCGAGTCAGGCAGCCTAGACCAGGCGCGCAACTCCTTGGAGCGCGCGGCGGAGCTGTCGACCAGCAGCGGTCTGAGCACCCGCGAGCGCTCGGTCATCCAGGTGAACCTGGGGCGCACCTACCGCGACCTCGGCCTGCTCGAGCTGGCCCAGTCGGCCTTCCGCCGCGCGGTGGTCCTCGATCCGGCCAGCGCCAGCGCGCACAACAACCTCGGCCACATCGCCTATCGCCTCGATGATTGCGAGAGTGCGGAGTACGAGCTCTCGCAGGCCGTCTCCCTGGCGCCCAACTCCATCTCCATCGTCTCGAACCTGGCCATCGCCCTCTTCGAGTGCGGGGACGTGACCGGTTCGCAGCCGCACTTCGAGCATGCCGTCGCCTTGGACGGCGCGGTGTTCCAGCCCCCCCTCTACACCTACCTTGCGCGCGTCTACCTGGGCCAGGGCAGGCTCGCCGACGCGGTGCGCTTCGCCCAGCAGGGCGCCTTGCTGTTGCCGCACACGCCCGAGGCCTACTACCACCTCGGCCAGATCTACCTGGCCCGCAACGGCAGTGGCGACGCCGCGGCCGCCCGCGACGCCTTCGAGTACGCCCTTGAGCTGGATCCCGGCTACGCCGAGGCCAGCCAGGCGTTGAACAGCCTGCGCTAACCAGGCTCGCGAGCCCATCCATGGTGGTCCGCCTCGGGGGGCGGACCCAGCGCCCACCGGCACAAGCAGCCGGTGGGCGCCGTCGTTGGTGGAGGCGTGGCAGGCGATCGCCGCTCCTGTTCAGGCCCGTCCACGTTGCGGCAGCATGCACCTCCCCCGCCCAGGCGTGCTATCCTCTGGAGGTTTGCCGCGCGGCAGCAGGGCGTCCGCCGGCAGACGACGAGGGTCAGGGTCCTATCCATCCTCGCCTCAACGCCCCGCCATGGAGGAACGACATGTCTTACCTGGGAATGAAGCAACTGCTCGAAGCCGGCGTGCACTTCGGTCACGAGACCAAGCGCTGGAACCCGAAGATGAAGCGCTACATCTTCGCCGAGCGCAACGGCATCTTCATCATCGACCTGCAGAAGACCTTGGTGGAGTCCGAGAAGGCCTTGGGCTTCCTGCGCGACCTGGCCGCCCGCGGCGGCACCATCCTCTTCGTCGGCACCAAGAAGCAGGCGCAGGAGATCCTGGCGGCCGAGGCCAAGCGCTGCGGCATGCCCTTCATCAACGAGCGTTGGCTGGGCGGCCTGCTGACCAACTTCAAGACCATCCGCACCCGCGTCGAGCGCCTCAAGGAACTCGAGGGGATGTTCGAGGACGAGTCGATCCTGCGCTACACCAAGAAGGAGCAGATCGACATGGGCAAGGAACTGCAGCGGCTGCAGCGCTACCTTGGCGGCATCCGCGACATGACCCGCCTGCCTGACGCCCTCTTCATCATCGACCCGACCAAGGAAGCGATCGCGGTGAAGGAGGCCAACAAGCTGGGCATCCACGCCGTTGCGCTGGCCGACACCGACTCCGATCCCGACGTGCTCGACTTCATCATCCCCGGCAACGACGACGCCATCCGCTCCATCCAGCTGGTGACCTCCACCCTGTCGGACGTGATCGTCAGCGTGCGCGGCGTGGTCGACGCCCCGGCCGACGAAGCCGGCGAGGGCGCCGTCACCGCCGAGCGGACCACGAGGCCGCTGCCGACCACCGCTTCCGAGCAGGCCATCCACGCTGCGGTCGCCGACGCGGCAGCCGACAGTGACGCAGCCGCGCCAGTGGCCACCGCGCCCGTCGCCGCCCCAGCCGAGGCTGACTCGGATACCGGGCCGGCCAGCGAGCCGGCCACCGACACCGCGGCGAACGAAGAAGAACCAGCCTGAGCTCGAACCCTATCGAGAGGGGACCCGATATGACCGTGACCACCGACCTGATCAAGCAACTGCGTGCGCGCACCGGCGCTGGCATGCTGGACGTGAAGAAGGCGCTCGACGAGACGGGGGGCGACCTCGACAAGGCCGCCAACCTGCTGCGCGAGCGCGGCATCGCCAAGGCGGGCAACAAGGCCGACCGTGAAGCCAAGGACGGCGTGGTGGGCCACTACGTTCACCACAACGGCCGCCTTGCCGTCATCGTTGAGCTCAACAGCGAGACCGACTTCGTGGCCCGCAACGACAGCTTCAAGGAGCTGGCCAAGAACCTGGCGATCCACATCGCCATGGCCAACCCCACCTACCTGCGGCGCGAGGACGTCCCCGCCGACGCCGTCGAAGCCGAGCGTGTCGCTCTGCGCAGCCAGGCCAAGGAGGAAGGCAAGCCAGACGCCGTCATCGACAAGGTGGTCGAGGGGCGCATCGGCAAGTTCTTCGCCGAGTCCGTGCTGCTGGAGCAGGCCTACATCAAGGACGACAAGAAGACCATCGAGCAACTGATCAAGGAAGCCATCGCCACCATCGGCGAGAACATCCAGATCGGCCGCTTCTCCCGCATCGCCATCGGGGAGTGAGAGCGTGAAGCGCGTCCTGCTGAAGCTGTCCGGTGAGTTCCTCGCCGGGCCAAGCGGCTTCGGCGTCGCGCCGGAAGCAACCCGCTCGCTAGCCAGTGAGATCGCCGCGGCCCATGGCCGCGGCGTTCAGTTGGCCCTTGTGGTGGGTGGTGGCAACTTCTGGCGCGGCGCGCAGCACGGCGGCGACATGGACCCGGCCGCCGCCGACTACGTCGGCATGCTGGGCACCATCATGAACGGCATGGCCCTGCAGGACGCGCTGGAGAAGCAGGGCATCGACACCCGCGTGCAGACCGCCATCGCCATGCAGTCGGTGGCCGAGCCCTACATCCGGCGCCGGGCCATGCGTCACCTGGAGAAGGACCGCGTGGTCATCTTCGCCGGTGGCACGGGCAACCCCTTCTTCACCACCGACACCGCCGCTGCGCTGCGCGCCGTCGAGATCGACGCCGACGTCATCCTGATGGCCAAGAACAAGATCGACGGGGTCTACGACGACGACCCGCGGATCAACACGGCCGCGCGGCGCTTCGAGACCCTGGCCTACATGGACGTGCTGAGCAGGGGCCTGAAGGTCATGGACGCCACCGCCATCAGCCTGTGCATGGAGCGGTCCATGCCCATCCGGGTCTTCGACATCTTCAGTCCAGGCAGCCTCGACCGCCTGCTCTCCGGTCAACCGGTCGGCACCCTCATCGCCACCGACGTGACCAGTCGCCTGGTCGACCCCACCGCCTCCTAGGGGTAGACTGCGCCAACCCGTGTCCGGGAGGGCACCTCATGGATACCGTCATCAAACAGACGCGTGAGCGGATGAAGCGTTCGCTCGACGCCTTCGAAGGCAACATCAACGTGGTCCGCACCGGCCGCGCCAACCCCGCCATGCTGCAGCGGGTGGTGGTGGACTACTACGGGGCACAGACGCCGCTGAACCAGATCGCCAGCGTCTCCAGCCCCGACCCGCGCACCCTGCTCGTGTCGCCCTTCGACAAGAGCGCCGTCAGCAACATCGAGAAGGCCATCCGCGAGAGCGACCTCGGCTTCAACCCCAACAACCAGGGCGACACCATCTTCATCACCGTCCCGCCGCTCAACGACGAGCGTCGCCGCGACCTGGTCAAGACGGTGAAGCACATGGCCGAGGAGGCCAAGGTGGCGGTGCGCAACATCCGCCGCGACGCCAACGAAGAGCTGCGCGAGATGCACAAGGAGCACCTGCTCACCGAGGACGAGAGCCGTCAAGGCGAGAGCGAAGTGCAGAAGGCCACCGACGAGTTCATCGCCCTGATCGACCAGCGCGTGAAAGCCAAGGAGGAGGACATCCTGGCCGTCTGAGGCCGGGAGCCGCTTCCCTTGCCCATCGCCAGGATCGCGTCAGGTCTGCTGGCCGCCAGCCTGACCATGGTGATGCTGTGGGTGGGCCTGCCGTTGCTGGCCCCCGCCTACCTGGTCCTGACCGGCATCGCCATCCAGGAGTACGCTGCCATGCTCAACCTGCGCGGCATCCCGGTGCGCCGCCGCAGCCTGTGGACCTTCACCGCCCTCACCCTGCCCGCCTCCCTGCCACCGGAGCACCCTTGGATGGTGGCATGGGGCATCGGTGACCTGCCATGGCGCGACCTGTTGCTGGTGGCCTTCGTGCTCTACCTCTTCGTGGCCGAGGTCATCACCTCCAACCGCAGCTCGCTCAACACCACCGCCTTCACCCTCTTCGGCTACGTGTGGATCTCCTGGGGCTTCGGCCTCGTCATCACCATGCGCTACATCCCCGATGGGGTCACGGGCCTGTGGTACCTGGCCTTCCCGGTGCTGGCCATCGTCGCCACCGATGTGGGCGGCTACGTCTTCGGCTCGCTGTGGGGCCGCCACAAGCTGGCGCCCCGCATCAGCCCAAAGAAGACCGTGGAGGGCGCCGTCGGCGGCATCCTGCTGGCCTTCGTGCTGGTCAGCTTGACCATGTGGCTGATGCCGCGCTGGACGGACTTCCGCCTCGACCTCGCCCACCTGCTCATCTTCGGCCTCGCTGTGCCGCTGGCAGCGCTGGCCGGCGACCTCTTCGAGTCCTTGGTCAAACGCTGGGTTGGCGTGAAGGACGCAGGTGTGTTCATGCCAGGCCACGGCGGGGTGCTCGACCGCATCGACAGCTTCCTGCTGGCCATGCCGGTGACCTACCTCCTCATCACGGTCGTGTTGCGATGAGAGGTGTTAGCATCCTAGGTCGCTAGGAGTGCCGCGTGAGCCATCCGTCCGAGCCAGCCCCCGCCTCCCCCGTCCCGGCCAACGACGAGCGCCAGGTCGCCCCCAACTTCATCACCGAAGTCATCGACGACGACCTCCGCTCAGGCAGGGTGCGGCAGGTGGTGACGCGCTTCCCCCCCGAGCCCAACGGCTACCTGCACATCGGGCACGCCAAGGCCATCTACCTTGACTTCGGCTTGGCCAGCGACTACGGCGGGCGCGTCCATCTGCGCTTCGACGACACCAACCCCACCACCGAGGACATCGCCTACGTGGAGTCGCAGATCGAGGACATCCGCTGGCTGGGCTTCGAGTGGGACGAGCTGCTCTACGCCAGCGACTACTTCGAGCAGCTCTACCGCTACGCAGAGACCCTCATCGAGCGAGGCGAGGCCTACGTCGACGGCCGTGACGAGGCCACCATCCGCGCCACCCGCGGCACGGTCAGCACGCCGGGCACACCCAGTGCGGACCGGGACCGGTCGGTGGCGGAGAACCTCGACCTGTTCAGGCGCATGCGCGCAGGCGAGTTCCCCGACGGCAGCTACGTGCTGCGGGCCAAGATCGACCTGGCCAACGCCAACATGCTGCTGCGCGACCCTGTGCTCTACCGCATCAAGCACGCCCACCACTACCGCACGGGCAGCGCCTGGGTCATCTACCCCCTCTACGATTTCGCCCACCCGCTGTCTGACGCCATCGAGGGCGTCAGCCACTCGCTGTGCTCGCTGGAGTACGACAACAACCGCGCCGTCTACGACTGGCTGGTGGGCCGGCTCTACGATCCACCGCGTCCGCATCAGTACGAGTTCGCCCGCCTGCAGCTCGACTACACCGTGCTGTCGAAGCGCAAGCTCATCGCCCTGGTGCAAGAGGGCCATGTCGGCGGCTGGGACGACCCCCGCATGCCCACCATCGCAGGCCTGCGCAGGCGGGGCATCTCAGCCGAGGCCGTGCGCGAGCTGGCGCAGCGCGTCGGCGTGACCAAGGCCAACAGCCGCACCGACCCCGGCCTGCTGGAGAACATCGTGCGCGACCAGCTGAACCCCGTGGCGCCACGGGTCATGGCCGTCACCGACCCGGTGCCGCTGTTGCTGGACGACCCGCATGGCCTGCTGGCCAACCTGCCTTCGGTGGAGGCCCCCTACCTCCCCGCCGACGTGGCGCCAGCTGCTGGCGACGCCCTGTCGGACGGTCGCCGCCCGATCAGCCGGCAGCTCAGCCTCAGCGACCGCCTGTGGATCGAACGCGACGACGTCCTCGCCGACCCGCCTGCGGGCTTCAAGCGCATGGCGCCTGGCCGCGCCGTCCGCCTCAGGCATGGGCCGGTGGTGCTGTGCAGCGCGGTGGAGACCGACGGCGACGGTCGCGTGCTTCAGGTGCGCGCCGAACTGCTGCCCGATTCGGTGGGTCGGAACCCCGAAGGCCACAAGGTGTGGGCCGCCATCCACTGGCTCGACCAGGCCAGCGCACGGCCAGCCGAGTTCCGCCTCTTCGGCCATCTCTTCTCGGTGCCCGATCCCGACGCGGACGGCGTGGACTTCCGCCAGGCGCTGAACCCCGACTCGCTGACCCTCCGCCACGGCTACACCGAGCCGTCGCTGGCCGATGACCCGGCCGACACCCGCTACCAGTTCGAGCGCCTCGGTTACTTCTGGCGCGACCCGGTGGACGACGCTGCCGAGAGCCCAGTCTGGAACCGCATCGTCACGCTGAAGGACGGCTGGGCCAAGGCCCAGCAGCGCGGGTCGGGCAAAGGCCGCGGCGCCAAGGCCACGACCTCCGACCAACGGCCTGCCGACGGTGAGGAAACCGATCCCCTGGCCAGCTTGGATGCCGCCACCCGTGCGCACGCGGAAGCCTGGCTGCCGCTTGGCCTGCGCCCAGCCGACGCGGCCGTCATCGCCGCCGAGCCGCTCCTGGCCCAACGCTTCGACCAGGCCGTCTCCGCCGGCGCCGATGCCGGTCTCGCCGCCGCCTGGACCGTCCAGGAACTGCGTCCCCTGCTGCGCGCCCAAGACGGCAGCCTGGCCGATGCCCTGGACGGCCGGGCCTTGGCCGAGCTGCTGGCTGCCCTCGGCCAAGGCCGCCTGAACAGCGGCACTGCCCGCCAGGCCCTGGCAGCCATGGCCGCCGGTGAGGGCGACCTCGAGACCGTGATCCGCACCCGCGGCCTGGCCAACGTCGGCGACGAGAAGGCCATGGCCGAGGTGGTGGATGGGGTGCTCGCCGCCCACCCCGCCGAGGTCAAGGCCTTCCGCGAAGGCAAGCACAGCCTCATCGGCTTCTTCGTCGGCCAGGCCATGCGCGCCTCCGGCGGCCGCGCCGATCCCAAGGCGCTGCAGAAGCTGCTGCGCCAAGCGCTGGGTGGCTGACGGGCCTTAGCTGGGGTGGCAGGCCCTACCTGAGCCGAGGGAGCGTGCCGCTTTCGCCGAAGCGAACGGCGTCGGGACCCTCGAACTCGAAGGCGTAGGTCCACTCCACCGCCTTGTCGTTCTCCTCGCGGTAGACCTCGCCGTTCCTGCCGAAGGTGGTGTCGCTGCTGCCACGCAGGTGGAGGGTTCGACCGTCGAAGCTGTACCGGCCCGTCTCATGGACCGAGATGGCGGTGTTCGTGCTGAAGCGGGAACGGTCACGGTCGTCCCGTGCCGCGTCTAGAGGCGAGGCGCCTCCCTCGCGGGGTCCGAAGCCTCACGCACGAAGTCGGCCAGGTCCCGCTTCATGTCGGCCAGGATGGCCAGGTCGACGTACATCATGTGGCCGCCGGGGTAGCGCTGCTCCCGCAGGTTGGCGCGCAAGGGCTCGGGCAGGCCGATGTGGTCGAGGGTGTAGCGGGTGGCGAAGTGTGGGGTGGCCAGGTCGAAGATGCCGCTGGCCACGAAGACCTGCAGGAAGGGGTTCTGGGCGATGGCCTTGCGCAAGGTCTCGGCCACGTTGAGGTAGCGGTTCTGCACCTTGCCGTAGTCCCAGAACTGGTAGAGCCCCTGGATGACCTCGTACGGCAGGTCGCTCTGGAAGCCAAGGTCGCGCCGCAGGTAGTCGTTGATGCAGGCACCGTATGCGCCCGTGGTGGCGCCCATGGAGGCGTCGAACTCCGGGGTGGCGCCCACCCCGTCGCGGTCCACCGCGGTGTAGCGCGAGTCGATGCGCCCGACCGTGAGCCCGCGGTGCCGCAGCAGCTCCTTGCAGAAGCGGTGGATGTCGATGCGCATCCGGCTGCGGTCGACGTAGGCAGGGTCGAGGCCGCTGTAGCGGGCCAACTGCGCGCTCACCTGCTGGCGCTGCTCCTCCGGCAGGGCGTCACCCTTGAGCAGGGCAGGGCCGTAGACGTCGAGCGACCATGCCTCCACCTCGGCCATGAGGTCGTCCAGCTCGCGTGCCTGCAGCTCGGCGTCCAGCGCACCGTGGTGGTGGGCGGTGGCGGTGTAGGTGGGCAGGAAGAGCATGGGCGGCAGGTCGTTGCCAGCCTCGAAGCGCGCCGTGGAGAAGTCGAGGATGGAGGACACCAGCATGATGCCGCTGAGGTACATGGCATGGCGCTCCTGCAGGTAGCCGGCCAGGGCGGCCGCCCTGGTGGTGCCGTAGCTCTCGCCGATGAGGAACTTCGGTGATGCCCAGCGGTGGTAGCGCGATGTCCACAGGCGGATGAAGTCGCCAACGCTCTCCACGTCGGTCTCGAAGCCGTGGAAGTCCTTGGCCTTCTCGCCAGGGGCCGCCCGGCTGAAGCCGGTGCTGACCGGGTCGATGAACACCAGGTCGGTGACGTCGAGCAGGCTGAAGTCGTTGTCCACCAGCCGGTAGGGGGGCGCCACCGCCATGCCGTCGTCCTTGAGGTGGACGCGCTTGGGCCCGAGCAGGCCGAGGTGCATCCACACCGAGGAAGAGCCGGGGCCGCCGTTGAAGGAGAAGGTGAGCGGCCGTTGGGCCGGATCGCCTGCCCCGTCCCTTGTATAGGCGACGAAGAAGACCTCGGCCTTGGCCTTCGGGTCCTCCCATGCTGCCCCTGGGTCGCTGGCGACCGGCCGGTGCCGCTGCAGCAGCAGGCGCCCTGTGGTGGAGGTGTAGCGCACGGTGCGTCCGGCGATCTGCGTCTGGTGCTGTCGGACCACGAGCTGATCCACGATCGGGGCGGAGGCGGCCGCGTTGGCCGGGGCGGACGGGTCTTGGGACATGGTGGATCCTCCAGGCGGGGTTGAGACCAGC
Source organism: uncultured bacterium (assembly GCA_964465355.1). Lineage (GTDB taxonomy): Bacteria > Deinococcota > Deinococci > Deinococcales > Trueperaceae > JAABTL01. Next base: position 68,794 of record CAYXJZ010000001.1, read on the forward strand.
CTACGCCTTGACGGCGGCCTCCGGGACGGCCATCGTGGGCACCGGGACGCCAGTCCCGGCCCCTGTCAGAGAAGCACGGACGGTTGCACCCGGCAAGTAGGTTACAAAGGAGATGTCCCCGGCACGGGGGGACCGCCGCCACCAGGCGGTGGGTTCGGGCCTGCGCGAGGCCTTCCTAGGCCCGCCAGCAGAGAGGATCGGTGGACGCATGTCCCACCAGACGTACTACCCAGAACCTAGGATCTCTCAGTTCCTGTTCGCGTCGAAGTGGATGGCGCCGGTGTGGCTGGTGGTGCGGGTCTACCTCGGGTGGACCTGGTTCAGCTCCGGTTGGGGCAAGGTGAACAACCCCAACTGGGTCGGTGAGAACGCCGGCACCGCCATCACCGGCTTCCTGAACGGCGCCCTTGGTCGGGCCGCCGCCGACAACCCATCCGTGAGCGGCTGGTACGCCTGGATGATCGAGACCATCTTCTTGCCCAACGCCGTCATCATGAGCTACCTCGTCGCCTTCGGCGAAGTGCTGGTCGGCCTCGCGCTCATCACCGGCTTCCTCACCGGCTTCGCCGCCTTCATGGGCGGGACCATGAACGCCAGCTTCCTGCTGGCCGGCACCTTGTCCACCAACCCGGTCATGTTCATCCTGGCCACCTGGCTGGTGCTTGCCTGGCGCGTGGCCGGCTGGATCGGCCTCGATCGCTGGGTGCTTCCTTGGCTCGGTGCACCCCAGGGTCTGACCTTCAACCGCAGGCGCGGCGGGGAGGGCGCGCCGAGCGCAGGCGACTGAGCAGCCGCCTGCAGCTCAGGCCATCGGTTCGGGCCGGCCGACCAGCTCCACCACCAGCAGGCCTCTGCCGGCGTCGAACCAGCAACCCTGCGCCCTGGCACGGTGCGGCCTTCCCTCGATCTCGCATGGCACCATGGCGTGCCGCATGGACAGCGCCAGCAGCGTGGCCAGGGCCAGTCCATCCATCTCCCCTTCCCATACGAGGGTGCTGGTGTCGAGATCGGGGGTGCCGACCGTCGTCGGTGCCTCCGATCTCTGGGGTGCCGCGCCGAAGGCTCCGGTGTCCAAGGACAGGGCGGCTGCGCGGGCTGTGTCGATGACCATCCTCAGGTGGCCCGGATGGCCTTGAAGCCGGACGACGACGTGGGGGATCGCTTGCACACACCCATCGTGCCGCCTCTTGACCCTGCCGTGGCCGGGGCCTTGGCAGCCGCCTAGCCGCTCTAGGCAGGAGACGGTTGGTAGGCTGCATACGATGGGCATCGGGGCGCTCAACGAGACGCCGCTGCACGCCGCGCTGAAGGCGGCCGTGGCGCCGGCCGGCAGCCGCTTCGAGGTCAGCGTCGACGGCTACGTGATCGACGCTGTCCACCACGACCTGCTGATCGAAGTGCAGACGCGCAACCTCGGTGGTATGCGCGTCAAGCTCGAGCGCCTGTTGGACGGGCATCGGGTGCGCCTCGTGCTGCCGGTCACCGTCGAGAAGTGGATCCTCAAGCTCGGCCCTTCCCCCAGCCGGCGCCGTTCACCCAAGCGCGGGCACCCGGCCGACGTGGCGCGCGAACTGGTGGGGATCCCCCATCTGCTCGATCACCCGCATCTGGAGCTGGAACTGGTGCTGGTGGCCGAGGAGGAAGCCAGGGAATTCCGTGAGGGCATGGCATGGCGTCGGCGAGGATGGGTGACGGTGGACAGGCGGCTGCTGGCGGTGCAGGAGCGCTGGAAGCTGCGTGGCAGCCGTTCGTTGCTGCGCTTCCTGCCTGCGACCTTGCCGGAGCCGTTCCACACGGCCGACCTGGCGCGACTGAGCGGCATGCCGCGCGCCACCGCGCAGAAGCTGGTCTACTGCCTGCGACTGACCGGCGCCCTCGTCATGGTGGGCAAGTCGGGCAACGCCCTGCTCTACGCCCTACCCGAAGGCGCCCTGCCTGACGGCAGCGCCCTGCCTGACGGCGGCGCCGAAGCCTGAGCACCCGCCCGTCGGCGGTGATCGCCCTGCTTCAGGTCGCATCACCGACCGTGCGCGTCCAGGCCTCGCGAAGGTCCTCGTCCGCCACAGGCAAGACCTCGCGCCTGCGCAGGTCCACCAGCCTCGCCGTCGGCCGCAGGCCAAGCGCCAACTCCACCGCCCGGACGTAGCTGGCCAGCGGCAGGTGGTAGCGCTGCGGGTCAAGCTGCCTGTCGGTCTTGTAGTCGTCCAGGTACCAGCGGTCGCCGACCCGCTGCAGGCGATCGATGACACCGTGCCAGGTGCTGCCACCTGCCTCGAAGGCGAAGGCCAGCTCGGCCCGATCCTCGTCCCGGGCACCAAGCGGAGGCAGCACCGCCTCGTCGACCATCGACCAGTAGGCGCCGAGCAGCTCGCGCACCTCCCCCAGCACCTGCTCACGGGCCTCGGCGTCGAAGGGGAACATGACCTCCTGCGCCGCCAGCGTCGGCATGGCTGCAGGGTCGTCTGGACGCCAGCTACGGGCGATGGCGTCGTGCACCAGGGTGCCGACGGCGGTGCCGCGGCCGGTGATGCGCTCCCCTTCCTCGTGATCGGACGGCGAGCGCTCGTCGTCGTCTTCGTCCCAACCGGGGGTGCGCAGCGGCGCCGGCCAGCGGGCGACCACCCGTGGCTCAGCCGCGCGACCGGCGCCTTCCAGGGCCAGCCACGACGGGCTGAGCAGCGCGGGGAAGCGGCCGGGCAGCGGCACGCGCCCCAGGTAGGGGGCGGCCTCCAGCGCCGCTGCTTGCTGCGCCACCGCCGGCTGCGCCTGCACCCCCCGCTCAGCCGCCGCGACATCGTCACCGACCACGCGGTGCTGCACCACCTCGATCCCCAAAGCCGTGGCCACCGGCCAACCCTCCCCGAGCTTGCGCTCGTCGTGGGGGCCAAGCCCGGCCCGATGGAAGGCGCGCAGCCAAGGCCCTGGTCCGCTCCTGCCTCTGCTGCCGCTCAGCAACAGGTGGTCGCGTGGCCGGCTGAGGGCCACGTAGAGCGCGCGCATGGCCTCGCCATCGTCGCGTGCCTTGCGCCTGCGCTCAAGCGCGTCGAAGGCCTCGGATGGCGGCAGCGCCACGCTGCCGTCGCTGGCGTCGACGGCCACCAGCGGTGGACGGTCGAAGACACCACGGCCGGCATCGACCACCGCCACCACCGGCCACTCGAGGCCCTTGGCGGCGTGCACGGTCAGCAGCGCCACCCCCTCCCCCGACTGCGGCACGTCGCCTGCCTCCGACTCGCGGGCCATGCGTTCCAGCCGGTCGAGGAGCCGCTCCAGGTCCTGAGCGGGACGGTCGGCGAAGGCCACCACCAGCGCGTCGACGTTGTCGCGGGCGCGGCGCGGCAGGTGGGCGACGAAGGGGCGCCCGTCGATGATCGGGGCGTAGGCCAAGGTGGCAAGGGCGGTGGATGGCGAGCGGCGCAGGTCGCGGCCAAGCTCGGCCAGACGCTGGGCGACCTCGGGCGCCATGGCGGCCAAGGTCTCCTCCGGCGCAGCCGAACGCGCCACCGCGGCAGAGGCATGGGCACTGAGCCCGCCGAAGGGCCCACGCAGGAAGGCGGCAAGCGACAAGCCCCGCGGGTCGAGCGCCACCCGCAGGGCATGCAGCAGGTCGCGCAGCTCGCTGCGCTGGAAGTAGCCGCGGCCACGGCCGATCACAGCTGGCACGCCGGCCTGCTGCATGGCGCGCTCCCACTGGGTGAGGGTGGCGTGCGAACGAGCCAACACCGCCATCTCCGACCAGGCGCGACCCTCGTCGTGCAGTGCCAGCAGCCTGCCGGGCAACCATGCCGCCTCGGCCTTGCGAAGCAGCGCGACGTCGCTGTCGTCGTCGCGCCACCAGTGCAGCTCCACTGCGCCGTCGATCAGGGCCTGGGCGCCTGCAGACTCGACCTCCGGCGCCTCGTCGACCGAGAAGCCCAGCTCCGCCTCTGCCAGGGTGGCCGTCATGTGGTTCAGCAGGCCGGTGAGGAGCCGTGCGTGGCGGCGGGTCTGCACCAACGGCGGGTCCAAGCTGCCTGTGGCAGCCGCCGTGCGGGCGGCCCGGCGGAACACCTCCACGTCCGCCTGGCGGAAGCCGTAGATGGACTGCTTGGGATCCCCCACCACCTCCACCTGGGCGCCTGCGGCCTCGAGGGCCTCGAAGAGGGCCCCCTGCAGGGGGTTGACGTCCTGGTACTCGTCGACCAGCAGCACCGGGTAGCGTTCCACCACCCTGGCGGCCAGCGCGGGCGCGCGCGTCAGGCGCACCCCTAGGGACTCCAGCTCGGCCGGCGGCAGCAGGGCAGCACCCCAACGCTGGCGGGTACGGTCCATGACGGCCTCGAAGAGCTGCAGCAACTCGGCGCCCGCCTCGTCGGCCGGCCGCAGGTCGGCGGCCAAGGAGCGTTGCGTGAAGAGGGCCATGGCCAGCGCCCCCCAGGCCTCGCCGGCCTCGCCCACCAGCGCCGCCAAGGGATCGCCTGGCTGCTGAGCCAGGAACAGCAGGCTGCGCAACTCCTCCTCGAAGGCTGCTGCTGCCTCGCCCTCGCCGATGACCACGAAGTCGGGATCGACGCCGAGGTTGGGCGCCACCAGCCGCGCCGCGGTGGCGAGGAAGCCGTGGATGGTGGTGAGGCAGGCGCCGCCCAACTCCCTTGCCGCCTCCTCGAAGCGTGGCGCGGCCGAGGGCGCAGGGCGCAGGGCGCCATCCAGATAGCTGCCGTGGCGCCGCACCGCCTCGATGCCTTCGCCGATGCGCTCCCGCAGTTCGGCTGCCGCGGTGCGGGTGTAGGTCACCCCGGCGATGCGGCGCAATGGCACGCCTTGCTCGATGAGGCTCAGCACCCGCAGCACGAGGGCGGTGGTCTTGCCGGTGCCGGCCGAGGCCACGCGCACCCTCACGACGAACCTTCTCCTTCGCGGCAGAGGTCGGCGACCGGGCAGTCCCGGCAGCGGAAGCCGGGGTTGGGCAGCGGCGGTCGATCGCGCCAGGCCTGGTTGGCGCGATCGACCTGCGCGCGCAGGTGCCGGCGGCGGGCGGTCAGCTCGCGGCTGTCCACACCGTCGGGGCTGAGCAGCAGCCGTTCCCCACCGAGCGGCCAGGCGTAGATGTCCACCCTGGCTGCCTGCCGCGGGTAGCGGCGCCTCAGCAGGTCGGCGGCCCACAGCTCGTTCCAGCGCTGATCGAGGCGCAGCAGGGCGCCGGGGTCCTCGTCCGGCAGGATGAAGCGCAGCAGCTTGAGGCTGCCGTCCTCGCCACGCTCCACGGCGTCCAGGCGCACGGAGGGACCGTCATCCGTCTCCTGCAGGCGCGGACCGTAGTTGAGGCGATCGAGGACCGCCCCATGCTGCTCCAACCAGGGCGCAAGGGCCGGGAAATCCCTGGCAAGGACGGCGCGGCGTTCGGCGTCCAACCTCGGCTCGCGGGTCAGCGCCCGCCGCGCCCGCTGCGGCCAGGACGCCCTCGGATCCTCATCCGCCAGAGGCAGGGCCCATGCCTGGAAGGCGCAGTCCTGTGCCCTTCGCAGGGTCTCGATCGTCGCCTGGCCGCCATCGCTCAGGCCCAACACGGCCTGGAAGCTCCATGGCTCCTCCACCTCGAGGGGGCTGGAGGTGGGCAAGACGGGTGGCCGCTGGCCGTGGGGGGCGCCGAGCAGCAGGGCGTCAGGGCGCTGAGGCCCTTCGCGGTCGCCGTCGGCGTGGCTGATGATCACCACGTCGGCACGGCTGCGCAGCTCGGCGCGCCAGGCAGGGTCCTGGCCGTGGAAGCGGCGCGGAAGCTCCGGCGCATGCGGCTGCATGGGGCGGTCGGCGGGTCGGCGCAGCTCCTCAGGCACGAAGTAGTCCTCGCCCTCGCCGACCCGGTAGGCGCCGGCCACCGCGCCCATGACGTAGGCCTTGCTGAAGCGCCGACCTGCCACCCGTCGGGGCGCGATCAAGGCCACGCCGGGCCTCGGACGCTCGCTGAGGCTGGAGCTGCGCAACAGGGCCAGCCACCAGGCGCGGAAGCTCTCGCCCCCGATGGCGCCGGCCAGGCGCGTCGCCTCCTGGGCCCGGCGCAGAGCGGCCTCCTGCGCCCTCGCCACGGTGGCGTCCTCCTCTATGCGGTCCGATGGACGCTCGAGCAGGTCGGCGGCCAAGGCCACCATCCGCCTTGCCCATGGGCCAACCTCGGATGGTGGGCTGAGCGCCGTCGACCAGTCACGCCAGGTCGGCCCCATGTCCAACTCCTCGGCCAGGCGCATGGTGGCGAGGCTGCCGCCCAGCCCACGCGCCAAGGCCTCACGGCCAAGGGCGGCCAGGTCGGGTACCGCCAACAGCCGGCTGGCGGTGGGGTGTTCGGAGAGCTCGAGCAGGTCGACGAGCAGTCGACCGTATGGCAGGTCCACCAGCGCCCGTGGTCCCTCGTCGACCAACCTGACACCGAACTCGGGAGCAAGGGCCAGCATGGCCCTCGCCTCGCCAGGGGGTGCCACCACCGCCAGGTCACGGGCGTCCATGCCCCCGGCCAGGTCGGCGGCCAAGGCCCTCAGCACCGTGCGCACCTCGCTGACCGGGTTGGGGAAACGCCACAGCCTCAGGTCGACGGGCCGCGCCTCAAGCCGTCGCAGCTCCGCCGCCTGGGCGGCCAATGCCGGCGGCGGCTCCTCGCTGGTGGCCACCCACACCTCGCACGCCCGCGCCAGCGCGGCCACCAGTTCAACGTCCTGCTCCGGCAGTTCCCGCAGGCCGTCGATGACCAGGGTGTCGGCCGACAGCAGCTCGGCCAGCGCAAGCGCTGGGATCTCCATGGCCATGGAGCGGGCCTCCATGCGCACATCGTCATAGTCCCAGGCTTCGCCCTTAAGCGCCTCGTAGCGCAGGAGCACGTCCTGCAAGCGCTCCAGCTCGCCGGTTCCACGGTCATCGGCCAAAGCGGCCAAAGCCTCTGCATCCACGTCATGGCGCTTGGCCTCGGCGATCGCGGCCGCGAAGAGCCCTGCCTCGCCTGGGCTGGGCAGCTCACCGTCCCGCTCCAGCAGGGCCTCGGCCACCAGCGCCAAACGCGCCGTGCCGGTCAGCTGCGGCCGCAGTCTGCCTGCAGCGCCCAAGAGGCCATAGGCCAGTTGCTGCAAGGTCAGGAAACGGATCCCGAGCAGCGGTCCCTGCCGGGCAAGCCGCCGCAGGACGTCGCCGCGTTGGGCGGGCAGACCAAGCCAGATGACCTCGCCGCCAGCGCGCGCAGCCGCGCGGGCGGCCTGGATCAGCGCCTCGGTCTTGCCCGATCCCGGCGGTCCGACGGTCCAACGCAGCGGCACAGGGTCATCGTACCGGCCGCCCGCAGACCTCCCCGTACGGTGCGAGGACGTAGCCTGTGGCCATGCACCTGGCCGACCTGCGCGTCTCCTACGCCGACCGTCCCCTCGACCTGCTCGATCTCGATCCGGATCCCTACCTTCAGTACAGACGGTGGCTGGAGGACGCAGCCGGCGCCGGCCTACCCGACGCCAACGCCGTGGCCCTTGCCACGGTGGACGCAGATGGTGCGCCAAGCGTCCGCATGGTGCTGCTCAAGGGCATCGAGGACGACGGCCTGCTCTTCTACACCAACCTGGACAGCCGCAAGGGCCTTGCGCTGCGCGCCGACGGCCGCAGCGCCCTGTGCAGCTGGTGGCCCGGCCTGGAGAGGCAGGTGCGGGCCGAGGGTGTGGCGGAACTGCTGGACGATCAGGCGGCCGACGCCTACTTCGCCTCCCGGCCACGCGGCAGCCAACTGGGTGCATGGGCCTCGCCCCAGAGCCGCCCCATGGAAGGGCGCGGCGCGCTGGAGGAGGCCATGCAGCAGGCCGAGGCCCGCTTCGGCGACGGCCCGATCAGCCGACCTCCCCATTGGGGCGGCTTCCGGCTACGGGCGCTGGCCTTCGAGTTCTGGCAGGGCCGCAGTTCGCGTCTGCACGACCGCTTCCGCTACCAACGCCTGGCCGACGGGGCTTGGGGCAGGCAGCGACTGGCGCCTTAGGGGGCTTCTGGTTCTGGCGCCGTCGGGATGCGTTCGGGGTAGAGGACCACGCCAGCGTTGCGCACGATGGCGTCGATGGTGCCCTGCATGCGCTCCTCGATCATCTGCTGCTCGAGCGGCTCACGCACCTCGTCGAGGCCGATGAAGCGTTCGGGCTGGCGCTGGTACACCAGCAGCACGTGGTAGCCGAACTGCGAGGCAACCGGCTCGGTGGCCACGCCCACCTCGGCGGCGAAGGCCGCCTCTTCGAAGGGCGCCACCATCATGCCGCGGCCGAAGCAGCCGAGGTCGCCGCCACGGGCGGCGGAGCCGCGATCGGTGGAGGCGGTCACCGCCATGGCGCCGAAGTCGGCGCCGGCGCGGGCGGCGCGGGCCAGAGCGGCTGCCCCGGCCTCGTCGTCCACCAGGATGTGGCGGGCACAGACCTGCTCGGCTTCGACCAGCCGCGGGCGCAGGGCCTGGTAGGCCACCTGCAGCTCCTGCTCGCTGATCTCCACGTCGGCGCGCACGGCGTCGTAGAGGGCCTGGACGAGCTCGCCTTCCGCCACCAGCTCACGCAGATGGGCCTCGTCGCGGAAGCCGGCCACGGCCAGCAGCTCGACGAAGGCGTCTTCCTCGGCGAAGCTGGCGCGCGCCTGCGCCACCACGGCGTCGACGGCGTCCTGATCTGCCACGAGGCCCCGCGCCCTGGCGGCCTGCAGCAAAGCCACCTCGTTGCCGCGGTTCTCGAGGAAGCTGGGCAGGTAGGGGTAGAGCTCGAGCAGCATGGCTGGATCGAAGGGCAGGCCTTGGCTGCCAGCCAGACCGCGCACGGCGATCTCGAAGCGCTCCAAGACGAAGCTGCTGCGTTCCTGGTAGCTGCCGAGCTGAAGGAGCACGGGGTCGTCGCCCTGAGCGAGCGCCGCTGGGAAGACCAGCAGCACGCAAGCGGCCAGGAACGTCAGGCTGGTGCGGAAGATAGGCATGGGGGGCAGACTACCACTGCCCAACCGCCGGCCGGGGCGCCGACGCGGTGGATCAGGACCGTCCTAGGCGCCCTCCGCCAGCTCTGCAAGGCGCTGGTAGAGCTGCCGCTGCTCGTCGCTGAGTTCCTTCGGCACGACCAGCCGCAGCTCGACGAGCAGATCGCCACGACCGCCGTCGCGCGTCGGCCAACCGCGTCCACGCAGCCGCAGCTTGCGACCGCTGGCGCTGCCTGCAGGCACGCTCACCTCCAGGTCGCCCTCGAAGGTCGGCACCTTGATGGGGCCGCCGATGGCGGCAAGGTGGTCGGCGACATCGAGCTTGCGCGTGAGCTGATCGCCGGTCAGGCTCCAGACGGGATCAGGGGCGTGTCGCACCACCAGCAGCAGGTCACCACCACCCGGCGCCTGACCGCGCAGGCGCAGCCTGGCGCCGTCACGCGCGCCGGCAGGCAGGTTGACATCGAGGCCACGGTCCTCCACGCGGATGCCGACCGGTCCGCCGTGGAAGGCCTGCTCGAGGCTCACGCTCAGCGCAGCCTCGGCGTCGCGGCGCAGCGGCGCGTAGCGGGACGCCGCCTGGCCGGTGGTGAAGCCCCCCGGCATGCCGCCGCCGAAGAGGCTGCGGAAGAAGTCGCTGAAGCCGGCCACGTCATCGGCGTCCATGCGGCGGGTGCTGAAGCCGCCGCCCGGGAAGCCGCCACTGAAGCCGCCGCCTGGGGAACCGGCGCCCTGGGTGGCTGCGGCGCCCGGATCGGAGCCATAGCGATCGTAGAAGGCCCGCTTCTCGGTGTCGGAGAGCACCGTGTAGGCCTCGTTGATCTCCTTGAAGCGCTCCTCTGCCTGGGGGTCGTCGGGGTTGCGGTCAGGATGGTGCTTGGCGGCGAGCTGGCGGAAGGCCCGCCGCACCGCCTTGTCGTCGGCGTCGCGGGCGATCCCCAGTACGGCGTAGTAGTCCTTGTAAGCAGCCATCAGGGCCCCCGGTGGAAGTGGAAGTGGGTGGTTCGGCGGTGGAGGGCGCCTATCGGCATCCCCCGGCGCTCAGCCTTCCTCGAAGACCACCACGCGGGCGGGCCGCACCAGCCGCTCCCCCTGGACGAAGCCGGTCTCGAAGACGGACTGCACGGCGCCCCCCTGCCCTGGCCCGTTGGCCGGCACGACGGCCAAGGCCTCGTAGCGGCTGGGATCGAAGACCTCCCCCACCTCGCCGAAGCGGTGGACGTCCATGGTGCCGAGATCGCGCAGCAGGCCAGTCAGCACGCCTTCCACACCGGGCAGGATGGTGCTTGCGTCGCTGCTCAGCTTGGCGGCGTCAAGGGCCCGGTTGAGGTCGTCGTGCACGCGCAACACCGTGTGCAACGCGGCGTCGAAGCCCTGCTCGCGTGCCCGCTCCAGCTCGGCCTGCTGGCGCCTGCGCAGGTTGTCGAGGTCGGCGCGGCCGCGCAGGTAGCGGTCCTGGGCCTCGGCCGCCGCCTCGGTGGCCTTGGCCAGCTCCTCGCTCAGTCGCTGCAGCTCAGCGCGCAGCAGGTCGGCCTCGATGGCGGTGCCGTCGTGGCCACCGCCGACGGCCTCGGTCGGCTCATGGTCGCCGCTGCCGGCATCGTCGCCGGGGTGCGGGGACCGGGATCGTTCGTCTCTTGGGTCCATGGGACTCAAGAGGCCGGCTTGAAGTCGGCGTCGATGACGTCGTCGTCGTTGCCGGCAGGCGGCGCGTCATGGGTGGCCTCGGTCGGTTCGGCCGCCTGGCTGGTAGCGGTCGGGCTACCTGCGGTAGCTTGCTGGAAGGCCTGCAGCGCGGTGGCCAGCGCCTGGCTCTTGGCCTCCAGCTCGGTCTTGGCGACAGAGCCGTCTGCCACGGCCACCTCGGCGTCGCCGATGGCGGCGCGCAGGGGCTGCTTGATGGTGTCGTCAGCCCCTTCGGCCTCGTCCAGCGCCTTCTGCGCCTGCAGGCGCAGGCTGTCGAGCTGGTTGGCGGCCTCGACCCGCTCGCGCCGCACGCGGTCTTCCTCGGCGTTGCGCTCGGCGTCCTTGATCAGACGGTCGACCTCGTCCTGGGCAAGGGTGGTGGTGTTCTGGATGGTGATCGAGGCCGCCTTGCCGGTGGACTTCTCCTTGGCGGAGACGTTGAGCACACCGTTGGCGTCGATGTCGTAGGTGACCTCGATCTGCGGCACGCCGGCCGGCATGGGCGGGAGGCCTTCGAGGTTGAAGCGGCCCAGCGACTTGTTGTCCGTGGCCATGGGCCGCTCGCCCTGCAGCACGTGGATGGGCGCCGAGGTCTGGTTGTGGTCGGCGGTGGAGAAGGTCTCGGACTTGCGCACGGGGACTGTGGTGTTGCGGTCGATCAGCTTGGTGAAGACGCCGCCCTTGGTCTCGATGCCGAGGCTGAGGGGCGTGACGTCGAGCAGCACGATGTCGTCCACGTCGCCGGTGAGCACACCGGCCTGCACGGCTGCGCCGAGGGCCACCACCTCGTCGGGGTTGACCGTCTGGTTGGGTTCCTTGCCGAGCAGCTCCTTGACCAGCTTCTTGACCGCTGGCACGCGGGTGGAACCGCCCACCAGCAGCACCTCGTCGATGGCCTCGCGGTTCATCTTGGCGTCGGAAAGGGCCTGCTCCACCGGGCCGCGGACGCGGGCGAGCAGCGGAGCGATGAGCTCGTCGAAGCGGGCGCGACTGAGCTTCTTCTCCAGGTACAGCGGCGCGTTGGAGGCCGGGTCCATGGCGATGAAGGGCAGGCTGATGGTGGTCTCCGGCAGGCCGGAGAGCTCGATCTTGGCGCGCTCGGCTGCGTCGATCAGGCGCTGCAGGGCCTGCTTGTCCTTGCGCAGGTCGACGTTGTACTCCTTCATGAAGTCCTCGGCCAGCCAGTCGACCACCGCGTGGTCGAAGTCAGAGCCGCCAAGGTGGGTGTCGCCCGCGGTGGAGCGCACCTCGAAGACGCCGTCGCCCACCTCGAGGACGGACACGTCGAAGGTGCCGCCACCCAGGTCGAAGACCAGCACCGTCTCGTTGCCCTTCTTGTCGAGACCGTAGGCAAGGGCCGCTGCGGTGGGCTCGTTGACGATGCGCAGCACCTCGAGGCCGGCGATGCGGCCGGCGTTCTGGGTGGCTTCGCGCTGGGCGTTGTTGAAGTAGGCGGGGACGGTGATGACAGCCTTGGTGATGGTCTGGCCCAAGGTCTCGCTTGCGTCGCTCACCATCTTGCGCAGCACCATGGCAGACACCTCTTCAGGGGTGTACTGCTTGCCTTCGACCACGAAGCGCACCCCGCCGTCGGGGCCTTGCACCACCTCGTAGGGCGCGCGCTCGACCTCGTTCTTGACCTCGTCCCATGTACGGCCCATGAAGCGCTTGATCTCGAAGAGCGTGCCACGGGCGTTCAGCACCGCCTGGCGCTTGGCCACCTGGCCGACCAGTCGGACGTCGTCCTTGAAGCCGACCACCGATGGGGTGGTGCGGCTGCCTTCCTTGTTCACGAGGACGACGGCCTCGCCGCCCTCCATGATGGAGATCACGCTGTTGGTGGTACCCAAGTCGATGCCTACGGCTTTGGCCATGTCGATGCTCCTCTTGTTCGTCCTGCCGGAGGGCCGGCAAGCGCTCCTGGCGTGGCGTTGGGGATGTGGGCTGGCCCGCCCGGAAACCGTCCGGCACGGGTCGTGCACTGAGGACGAGCATAACAGCACTACCGGGGCTTGTCAACGGATGTGAGTCTGACCGACTCAAGTCTGGTGCTGAGCGGCGGCAGGTGCGAGCGGCTTCGGCCAGGGGCGTAGGCTAGGCGCAGCGTCGCCGCCTGCCCCTGGTTCATGGGCAGGCGCCCAAGGGTCCTTTGGCCAACGGCACGCCCGCGACCCTGGATGGGAAGGAGATCTGCATGCAGTTCCTGGTCATCGCCCGAGACGGCACCGACCCCGAGGCCCCCGCCCGGCGTCAGGCCGTGCGCGAAGCCCACCTCGAGGTCGCCCGCCAACGGGCGGCAGAAGGCTCCTTGCACATCGGCGGCGCACTGTTAGGCGCCGACGGCGGCATGCTCGGCTCGGCCATGGTGTTCGAGGCCGAGGACGAGGAGGCGCTGTGGGCGCTGCTCCATGCCGACATCTACCACCAGGGCGGCGTCTGGCAGAGCTACGAGGTCTTCCCTTTCCGACGCGCCGTGTGAAGCTCGGGCCGGCGCCGTCGTAGCCACCAGCTCAGGCCGATGGTGAACAGCCACATCCCCAACGAGAGCCACACCAAGCGCATGTCGATCTGCAGACCGCCGAAGGAGAAGGCCTCCCCTCTAGGCAGGGCGGCGCCTGCCCAGACCCCCACTGCAAGGCCGGTGCCGCCACCGAGCAGCGAGGCGAGCAGGAAGGTGTGCAAGGGGATGCGCAGGACGCCGGCCGCCACGTTGACGAGGTCGCCTGGCATCATCATCACCCTGGCCAGCAGCACGGCCTCGAAGGGCCGTTCGCTCAGGCTCTGACGCCAGCCGCGTCGCGCGGGCAGCTCGGGCAGGCCCAGCTCCCTCACCACCTCGGCGCTAGGCCGCCCCCTGGCCCAGCGCGCCGCCAGGTAGGGGATCAGCGCGCTCACGCTGGCGCCAACGGCGGCGACGAGCAGGCCAAGCCAGGGTCCGAGCAGCCAGCCGCAGAAGGCCGTGATGACGGTGACCGGCAGGAGGAACAGCGGCCGGAGCAGGAAGGCCACCACCATGGCGAGCAGGGCCACCCGTGGCTCCGTCGCAAGGGAGAGGGCCGCAGCCAGCCCGGCGGCAGGGCCGCCCTCGCTGCGCGAGAGCCACCACCAGGCCACGACGGCCAGGACCAGCCAGGCCACGAGGGCGGGTAGCCAACGGCGCTTGCGCATCAAGCGAACATTACCGCCACGGCGCCTCACCAACATGACCGAGAAGTCGCGCTTCCCACGCAGCCATCACCTCGGACGGGTAGCGTATGGACATGCCCATGGAGCGACCCGTTCTACCTGCTGAGCCCATGCTCCGCGACGGCGGCTCCTACCGCGACCAACGCTTCGATGGCATCCAGCTCTCCGGCACCCTGCGTGGGGCGGTCTTCCATGACTGCGTCTTCGAGGCCGGGAAGCTGCGCGAACTGCGCATGGAGGGCTGCCGTTTCGTCGACAGCGATTTCCTCGGCTGCGACCTCAGCCTGATCTCGGTCAAGGACTGCATCTTCCAAGGCGTGACCATCGAGCACTGCGAGGTGTTGGGGGTGGACTGGTCCGTGGCCAAGGGGGACCTGCTGCACCCCTTCGAGGTGGACTTCAAGGCCTCTGCGATGGGCCTCACCACCTTCGAGCGCATGGTGCTGCGGGGGCGACGCTTCGAGGGCTGTCAACTGCACGAGGCCCGCTTCTCCGGCTGCGACCTGCGCGACACGCGCTTCCGCGGCAGCGACTTGGCCGGCTGCCTCTTCGAGGACTGCGACCTAGGCGGCGCCGATCTGCGCAAGGCGACGGGCTACCGACTGGACCTCAGGCGCAACAAGGTGCATGGCCTGCGGGTCCTGGCTGCCGAGGCGCCGGGCCTGCTGGACGGCTGGGGCATCCAGATCGACGAGGCCTGAGGGCGGTCCGAGCCTGCTCAAACCGGCGCCAGCCGCACCACGTCACCGATGCGCAAGCCGCCAAGGGACCTGCTGGCGTCACCGCCGCGAAGGAAAAGCTCCACCCAGCGGATGGCCGCGCCGCTGTCCGCCACCACGTAGCCGGATGAACCGGGCGCCACCGCCAGTTCGCCCTCCGCCACGGCGAAGCTGCCGTCGGCCAGCCTGCCCGTCCTGCTGAGCTCGCCCACCGAGACCCGCAGCGCCTCGCCCGCCATCAGACCAGGCGGCAAGGCCCCCCAGCGCCAGGTTGTCTTGACGTTCCCGAAGCCATCGACGTAGGCCACCCTGCCTTCCGGCACCGGAGGGAGCAAGGCCTTGGCGATGGGCGGTCCAAGCAGCTCACGCTCACCGCCGAGCAGCCGGGCGATGGCATCGGGGAACAGGTCGCGGGAGCGGAACTGCGACCCGGCGGTGGGCCAGGCCAAGGGACGCAACTCCACCGCCGCCTCGGCCAGGAAGCTGAAGGACTCGCCGGCGTCCACGCCGACGACCTGGGCACCGCTGGGCAGCCGCGCCCACAGCAGGCGCTCGCCGTCGTTGTCGCGCCGCGCAGCGGGGTCGTCGCGCCGAGGCGCCACGTTGACGAAGACCAGCGTCTCCTCCGGCGCCTCGGCAGCCGCCAGCTGCGCCGCCACGAAGCCGGCGGCCAGGGTGGCGAAGGCTGGCACCGGCGTGCTCACCACGGTAGCCCTTGGGAAGCGGCACAGCAGGCGTTGGGTCACCTCGGCGAAGGCCAGGTCCTGCGGACCGAAGTCGGCGATCAGGTGGATGAGCACGGGCACAGGCTACGACGATGGTTGCTGCAGAGGGGCGGGCTCGCTCGCTCGAGGCGGGTGCCTACCCGAGCTCAACGGGGCTGTCTGGCTCGCTTCACGGCCGCCAGCAGCTCGGCACAGTCGGCGCTGAGCTGCGCCAGGCGCTCCGCCGTCTGCTGCCCCCTCGGCACCAGGGAACTGCCGAGCCCCACCACCTTGGCACCGGCGAGGATCCAGCGGCTCACCTCGTCTGCCGTGGCGGCAATGCCGCCGGTGACCATCAACCGGCTGCCGCGCAGCGGACCGAGCAACTGCTTGACGAAGCCGGGACCGAGGTCGGCGGCCGGGAAGAGCTTGACCAGCCCAGCCCCGAAGGAGCGGGCGCGCCACAGCTCGGTGGGTGTGGCCGCCCCTGGGACGAAGGCCACCCCCCTCTCGCGACACCATGCACCGGCCTCCTCGGCAGCCACCGGGCTCACCACGAAGTCGGCGCCTGCTTCCACGAAGCTGCGGGCGGTGGCCGCATCGAAGACCGTGCCGATGCCGAGCAGCAAGCCAGGCAGTCGCCCCGATGCGTAGCCGCGCAACTGGACGAAGACCTCCATGGCGCGCTCGGAGCGGTGGGTGAACTCGAAGACCCGAAGGCCGCCGTCGTAGCAGGCCTGAAGGACCTTGGCCGCCGCATCGGCGTCCACGTCGTCGTGCACGGCCACCAGACCTTGGTCGACGAGCAGCCCTTCCACCTCCTGCGGTGATGGGGGTGTATGGGCGCCGCTGACGGACATGGCGGCGACTCTAGCACGCGTCCCTACGGGCCGGCGCCGGCTATGGCCTGGCGTCCCACACGGCCTTCCCCGCCACCCATGTGCTCTCAACCGACTCCTCACGGGCCATGGTGAGCGCCAAGGCCAGGCGTTGCTCCGCGCCCTCCGCCTCGGCCCAGGCAGCCGCCAGCGTGGAGCCGTGTGGTGGGCGCAGCACCACCAGGTCCGCTTCCTTGCCCGGCAGCAGGTCACCCACCGATCCGGCAAGGCCTAGGGCGGCGGCACCAGAGGCCGTCGCCAGCCACAGCAGCTGTGCGGGGCCAAGCGCCACCCCGGCGTCGGCCAGCAGCATCTGCCCCTGGTAGGCGGCGGTGGCCTCCTTGAGGATGGACAGGCCCGTGCCTGCGCCGACGTCACTGCCAAGCGCCAGCCGCACGCCGGCCGCCAGGTGGCGCGCCATGGGGAACAGGCCGGAGCCGAGGAAGTGGTTGCTGCTCGGGCAGTGGGCCACGCAGGCGCCTGCTGCCGCCAAGCGTAGCAGCTCGTCGTCGGATGGATGGACGTCGTGGGCGAAGACGCTGCGCCGGCCCACCATGCCGAAGGCCTCGTAGGTGGCCAGGTAGTCCTTGGCTGCAGGGAAACGTCGGCGCACCGCCTCGATCTCCTCCCGGTTCTCGTTGAGGTGGGAAGTGACCCACAGGCCTTCCTGGCCCTTGACCACCGCTTCACAGGCCTGCAGCAGGCCCTCGCTGCATGACAAGGAGAAGCGTGGCGTGACGGCGTACCTGAGGCGTCCCCTGCCGTGCCAGCGCCTGGCGAGGAAGCTGGCCTCCTCGAAGGCGGCCTCCGGCGTGGTGTGCAGTTCGGGCCGCAGCGCGCGGTCGGCCACGTTGAGCCCAGCCGTGACGCGCAGACCGCTGGCCTCCGCCTCGGCGAAGAAGGCCTCCATGGCTACGGCGAAGTGCGCACCGAAGACCATGGCGCTGGTGGTGCCGTTGCGCGCAAGCAGCCGAAGGAAGGTGCGCGCCTGCTCCCTGGCGAAGACGGCCTCTTCGAAACGCACCTCGAAGGGCAGCGCGCGCTCCTCCAGCCAGCGCAGCAGACCGAGGCCCATGGCGCCGATGACGGGCAGCTGCGGGTAGTGCACGTGGGCGTCGACCAGGCCGGGCAGCAGCAGGGCGCCACTGCGGTCGTCGACGTGTGCCAGCTGATGACGGGCGCGCACCTCGGTCCAGCCGCCCAGGTCGGCGATGCGGCCGTCCTCGCCCACCAGCAGGCCGGCGTCGTCCCAGACCTGCATGGCCGCCCGGCCGCGGGCCGAGAAGGGGTCATCTGGCACGTGGGCGAGGGAGCCGCGCAGCAGGACCGGGCTCATGCTTCGAGCGGCAGCAGCCGCGCCGTCAGCACGTCAACCAGGCCGTGGTCGGTGAGCCGCAGGGCGGGGATCACCGCGAGGCCGAGGAAGGAGAGGGTCATCAGGTCAGCCGCACCGCTGCCGCCGAGCGCGCGCACCGCCGCATCGACGGCGCCCATCTGCGCCACCACCACCTGCACGGGCGCGTCGCTGACCAGGCCGGCCAGCGGCAGGGGCACCTCCGCCACCACGGCGTCGCCGTCGTCCACCACGAAGCCGCCGCCGAGCTCCGCCACCCTGAGCGCCGCCCGCTCCATGGCCGCGTCGTCGGCGCCGACCACCATGAGGTTGTGGTGGTCGTGGCCGACGCTGCTGGCCAGCGCGCCGCAGCGCAGGCCAAGACCATGCACCAGGCCGAGGCCCACCCCGTCGCCGCGCCCATGGCGGTGCACGCAGGCCAGCTTGAGCAGGTCGCGGTCCGGGTCGGCCACTACCTGGCCGGCCCGCAGCGTCGGCGCCATGCGCAAGGCCTCGGTGACCACCTGGCCAGGCACCGGGCGCAGCACCCTGACCTGCACACCGGGAGCGGGGGCGGGGATGGCGAAGCGACCGGCCAGCGGCGGCAGCCGCACGCTGCCGCGCATACGCCCGGCGGCCGGGTGCTGCGCTGCTCGCTCGGCCGCCGAGCGCAGGCCCGCCTCGGCCTCCTCGGTCAACGCGCCGCCTTCGGCCACCCAGCGGCCGGCCTTGAGCACCCGGTCGACCCGGAAGTCCGCCAGGTCGCCGATGACCAGCAGGTCGGCCAGGTAGCCGGCCCCGACGGCGCCGCGACGGGGCAGCCGGTAGTGGCGAGCCACGTTCCATGAGGCGCAGCGCAGGGCGTAGACGGGGTCGACGCCCGCCTGGATGGCGCGTCGCACCAGCACGTCGACCGCACCCTCGCTCAGCAGGTCGTTGGGCAGCCGATCGTCGGTGACGAAGCCGACCCGGTCGGCGTGCTGCGGCACCACCAGCGGCAGCAGGGCGTCCAGGTCACGGGTGACCGAGCCCTCGCGCACCATGAGGAACAGGCCGTTGGCCAGTTTGCGCCTGCCCTCCTCCAACGTGGTGCTCTCGTGGTCGGAGCCGATGCCGGCCGCCACGTAGGCCTGCAGGTCGCGGCCGCCGAGGCCAGGCGCGTGGCCCTCCACCGACTTGCGCCAGCGCTCGCCCGCGCGCACCTTGTCCAACTGCGCCGCCTCGCCCGCCACCGTCTCGGGGAAGCTCATCAGCTCGGCCAGGCCCACCACCCGCGGGTGGGCCAGCAGCGCCTCGATCTCCTCCGGCCCAAGCTCGGCCCCTGCGGTCTCCAGACGGGTGGCGGGCACACAAGACGGCACCGTGGCCCACAGGTCGAAGGGCAGGTCGTCGGCGAAGTCCAGCCACCAGCGCAGCCCGTCGAGGCCGCAGACGTTGGCCACCTCGTGGGGATCGGTGACCACGCCGACCACCCCACGCGGCAGCACGGCGGCAGCGTAGGCGGCCGGCGCCAGCAGGGACGACTCGATGTGCACGTGCCCGTCGATGAGGCCAGGTGCGAGGTGGGCGCCGCCCAGGTCGATCTCTTGCATGGCCGGCGGTCCGTCGCGATCGTCAGGCTGCAGCAGGGCGGCCACGAAGCGACCGTGCACCAGCACGTCGACGACCGCCACGCTGCCGTCGAAGACGTTGAGCAGGCGTCCGCCGCTCAGCCGTAGGTCGGCCGGCCTTCGACCGGCTGCCGCGGCGACCAGCTCCTGCAGCTCGAGGGCGGTGGGAAGATCGCTGGCTTCCATGGCCCAGCCTACCGGTCAGCCCGGCCATCCGTTCTGCCGAGGTGAGGTTCCCGTCAGGCCATGGCCGCTAGGCTGAGGCCGATGGACCGCAAGCCAAGCATCCTGGTCGTGGACGACCACGACGCCCACCGGCACCTGATGCGGCTCACGCTCAGCGCCAAGGGCTTCGCCGTCGAGATCGCCTGCGACGGCCATGAGGCACTGGCCCACCTGCGCGAGCACACCCCAGACGCCTTGCTGTTCGACGTGCACATGCCTGGGATGACCGGCCTCGAGCTGGCGCGCCAGGCGAGGGGGCTGCGCCGGGAGCTGCGCCACGTGCCTATCTTCTTCATGACGGCCCTCGCCACCGACGAGGTGCGCCGTGAGGCGGACGCCGTCGGCGCCGCCCGCCTGCTGCACAAGCCTGTGTCGGACAAGGAACTGAGAAGCGCCCTCGATCGATGGCTCGATCAGGGCGCTTCCTCGGGCGAGGGGGACGGGCGCTAGGCGATGGGCGACTCGGCCTGCGAGGCGTCGCGCGCGTAGTAAGGGTTCTCGCCAGCCTCGTGATCGGTGGCGTCACGCACCACCTTGATCTCGGGCACCGCCTCCTTGATCATGCGTTCGATCCCCTGCTTGAGGGTGAGGTCGGCCGCCCCGCAGCCTTGACAGCCCCCATGCAGCTGGATGACGGCCGTCGCGTCGTCCACCCGCACCAAGGACACGCTGCCGCCATGGCTGGCGACGCCGGGGTTCACCTGCAGGTCGAGCACGTCCTGGACCCGTTGGGCCAGCGGCTGGTCCCAACTCGGAGACGGGAAGAAGACGCGGAAGCCTGACTGCATGACGCCGTCGACGAAGTCGACCGTGGCGCCGGCCAAGTGTCGGACGGTGAGGGGATCGAGGTAGACCTCGAAGCCATCACCGGCCATGACCTTGTCGTGCTCGTGACGATCGCTTGGCTTGACCAGCCACAGCTTGTGCTCCTGGCGGGTGCCAGCCACCCGCAGGGCGCTGACGCCCTGGTCGCGTTGCTTGTCCAGGAAGGCGCGCACGCGCTCGCTGGCGGTGGGGGTGAAGGTCAGCATGCGCCTAGCCTACCGGTCGGGAGGGAGGCTGTCACAGCACTTGCATGACGTAGCCGTCGGTCGCCCGCTCGAGGCCGGCCAGGTCGGCGAGGTAGACGCCCCTTGTGCCTTGCAGGGCGCCCTCGCCGCGCAGCTCACCCAGGATGCGGGTGATGGTCACGCGCGAGCTGCCTGTGAGGTCGGCCAAGTCCTCGTGGGTGAGCGCCAGCGGCAGCTTGACCATGCCGTCCTCGGCATCGGCCGCCTGGCCGAACTGGCGTGCCAGCCGCAGGAAGGCGCGGGTGACGCGGGCGCCGACGGGCATCTCGGCCTCGTCGATCATCTCGCGCGAGCGGCGCAGTTGCCTGGCCATGGCCCGCACCACGTAGTCGCGCAGCTTGCGGTCGTTCATCGCCTGCTGCGGGTCGATGGGCGTGAGGCAGGCCTCGTGCACCGCCACCACCGTCTCGGCGTGGCGACCGCCGTCCAGCGCAGCCAGGCCGAGCACGTCGCCCGGACCATAGAGGTCGGCGATGCGGTCGCGGCCGAGGCTGGTTGGCACCACGGCCTTGAGGACACCGTAGTTAACGATGTAGAGGCTGGAAGCGTCCCGCTCGGACTCGTACAGCACACCGCCCGGCTCGAGGGTACGGGTGGGCAGGGCCAAGGCCTGAGGCACCACGTCGGGGGCCCGGCAGTCGCTGGGGGACGACAGGTTGTCGAAAGTGTTGAGCATCGTCGCGTCCTCTCGTCGGCGAAGGGTGAGAAGGGGCAGGGGGTTCCGGCCGGCACGATCTGGGGTGGGGAGGCTCTGAGCACGGCGCCGCCCTTGGCGCCGCTGCCAGCCTCATGGCCAGGAACGCTATGGAAAACATAGCATGCCATCCTCGCCAGGTCTAGCCCCCCTTTCGCCATCCGTCGCGTGCCCGACAGGCATTCTCACCTCTCACACATCTTTCATAGTCCGACGCTCAAGATTGGCTCCTGCACCACCTCGAACGCGGACTTGACATGAGAGGCTCCATGCCTCACCATCTAAGGTACCCATGCAGCCCCTCTCTCCGCAACAGGCCAGGGTCTTCGACCGTCTCCGCCAACACCACCGGCGCACCGGCACCTTGCCGGACCTCTCCGAGTTCGCCCGTGGGATGGGGATCACCTACGTCACCCTCAAGCAGCACCTCGAGGCCTTGGCCAAGAAGGGCCACCTCGTGTTCGAGAGCCGTGGCAGGGGGCGCTCACCGGTGGTCAGCCTGCCTTCGGCCCTCACCGGCGTGCCGGTGGTGGGTTCCATCCCCGCCGGCCCCTTGTCCGAGGCGGTGCTCGACGCCGAGGGCTACCTGCCTCTGCCCGGTCTCGACGAACGGCACTTCGCCCTGCGGGTGGACGGGGAGTCCATGGCCGACCTCATCCAACCGGGCGACCTCGTGCTGCTCGAGCGCACGGCCAACCAGCGAGACGGTGCCATCTGCGCCGTGCGTGTGGCCGAGGACGAGGTCACGCTCAAGTACCTGCACCGCCTGAGCCCCACGCGCTACCTGCTGCGCGCGCACAACCCGCTCTACCCCGAGCGCGAGGTCGACGCGCGCGAGGTGCAGGTGGACGGCGTCTACCGCGGCCTGCTGCGCGGCGAGGCGGCTTCCGTGCTGCTGACCCAGCCCTGACGAAGGCTTGACCGCTCAGGCCTAGGGTACGTGGGTGACCGCCGCAAGGTAGGCTGACGGTCACCTACGGAGGAACCATGCGTCTCGTGCTCGCCCTGATCATCGCTTGCTCCGCCTTGGCCTTGGCCCAGCCAAGCGGCGTCCTGCGCCTCTACACGTCGCAGCCAGAGGCCGACGCCGCCACCACGGCCGCCGCCTTCGAAGCCGCCTACCCCGGCGTGTCGGTCACGGTCTTCCGCTCCGGCACGGAGCAGGTCATCGCCCGCTTCCTGCTCGAAGTGGAAGCCGGCGCTCCTCAGGCCGACGTGCTGTTGCTGGCCGACGCCCCCACCTTCGAGCTGCTGAAGGCCCGCGACCTGCTGCAGAGCTACCAGCCGGTCGAGGCCGCCGCCATCGCAGCGGCCTACCTCGACCCGGACGGCAGCTACTTCGGCACCAAGATCCTGGCCACGCTGCTGACCTACAACACCGACATGGTCGCCTCGCCGGTGACGAGCTGGGCAGAGCTGGCCGAGCTGCCGGCCGGTCAGGTCATCATGCCGAGCCCCTCCTACTCCGGCGCGGCGGCCTACAACCTTGGCGTC
The DNA here is from genome assembly GCA_964465355.1 of uncultured bacterium. GTDB lineage: Bacteria > Deinococcota > Deinococci > Deinococcales > Trueperaceae > JAABTL01. The sequence goes on from CAYXJZ010000001.1 coordinate 91,330, forward strand.
AAGACCCGTGACGCCCGCCTCGGCTGGGCCTGGTACGAGGCCCTCGCCAGCCGCGACGTGACCCTGGTGCAGGGCAATGGCGCCGTGCTGCGCGGCGTGGCCACCGGCGAACGCCCATACGGCGTGGTGGTCGACTTCCTGCCCATCCGTGCTGTCATCGAGGGCTCACCTGTCGGCGTGATCTACCCGAGTGAAGGCGTGCCCGTCATCACCGAGCCGGTCGGCATCGTGCGCGGCACCCCCAACCTCGAGGCGGCCCAGGCCTTCGTCGACTTCCTGCTCTCCGCCGCCGGTCAGCAGGTGGCGGTGGACATGGGCTACATGCCGCTGCGCGCCGACCTCGCCCCACCTGCCGGCTTCCCTGCCCTGAGCGAGCTGACGCTGCTGAGCGCCGATCCAGCCGACCTGGCCGCCACCCGCGACGCCGACAAGGAGCGCTTCGCCGAGCTCTTCGGCGAGTGAGTTGAAGCAGGGGTCCACCCGACACCCGGGGTCACGTGGGCCATCGCTGCGCCACCTGTCACGCGGCCTCCTGAGCCCTGCCGGCCTGCTGCTGGCAGGGCTGCTCCTGTTGCTGCTGTTCACCAACGCCCTGCCCCTCTGGCGTCTGCTGCAACGCGCCCTCGACACCGACGCCATCGCCTGGCTGTGGCAGAGCGCCCCGGCCAGGCGGGCCCTGCTCAACTCGCTCAGGGTCTCGGCCCTTGTGGCGCTGCTGGCCACCACGTCCGGCGCCGTCCTCGCCCTGCTGCTCGAGCGGCTGGAGCTCCCTGGCCGTCGCGGCCTGCGGCTGCTGCTGCTCCTGCCGCTCATCGTCCCGCCGCAGATCATGGCCATCGCCTGGATCGGTTGGGCCGGACCAGCCGGCCTGCTGAGCCGCGCCGTGCGCAACGCCCTCGGCACCACCCAGGCGCCTTGGGCGCTGTACAGCGAGGGCGGCATCGTCCTGCTGCTCAGCCTCTTCGCTCTTCCGGTGGCCTACCTCACGGTGGCGGCCGGGCTGTCCAGGCTGCCCAAGAGCCTGGAGGAGGCGGCCAGGCTGGACGGGGCCGGCCTGGCCGCCGTGGCCACCTGGGTGGTCCTGCCCGTGCTGCGCCCTTACCTGCTGGCGGCCACCATGCTCACCTTCCTCGCCGCCCTCGGCAACTTCGGCATCCCCGCCCTGCTCGGCATCCCCGCCCGCTTCCTGATGCTGCCGACGCTCATCTACCAGCGGGTGACCAGCTTCGCCAGCGGCGGCTTCGCCCAGGCCGCCACGCTGGCCCTGCTGCTGGCCGTGGCCGCCGTCCTCGCCCTGCTGGCGCAGCAGCGCATGAACCAGCGGGCGCACCCGCTGGACACCCAACTCGACCGGCCCCACCGCTACCCGGTCGGACCATGGCGCTGGCCCTTGTCGCTGGCCGTGTGGATGGTGATGGGCGGGCTGCTGACCATCGGGCCCTTCGCGGCCATGCTGCTCACCAGCCTGACGCGCGCCTACGGCCTGCCGCCCACCTTGGCCAACCTCGACCTGCGCCACTACGTCTTCGTCCTCAGCCGACTCGACGCCTTCCCCCGCGCCTTGCTCAACAGCCTGCTGCTGGCGGGGGCGGCTGCCGCCATCGCGGCCCTGCTGGCCATGGCCATCGGCTACCTCTTGGCCAAGTGGGGCAAGCGCGGGCTGTGGCTGCAGATGCTGGTCGACCTGCCGTACGCGCTGCCAGGCATCGTCTTCGCCCTCGCCCTGATCCTGAGCTGGCTGCCCTCCCCCATCCCCGGCCTACGCCTCTACGGCACGGTGTGGTTGCTCGGCCTTGCCTACGTCGGCCACTACCTTGCCTTCGCCCTGCAACCCATCGGCGCCGCCTGGCGTCAGCTCGATCCTGCGCTGGAGGAGGCAGCCCGCATCGACGGCGCCGGTGTGCTGCAGTCCATGCGCTGGGTGCTGCTGCCGGTCATCGCACCGACGGTGGTGGTGGCCGGCCTGCTGGTCTTCCTCAACGCCGTCTCGGAGATCTCGATCTCGGCGCTGCTGGCCGGGTCGGGCTCGGAGACCCTCGGCTGGCTCATCTTCGGCCTGGAGCAGGCAGGGGACGGCCAGCGGGCGGCGGCCCTGTCGGTGGTCATGGTGGCGGCGCTGAGCCTGCTCGGCTTGGTGGTGGCTGCCTTGCGCGCCTGGTCGAGACGGGACCAGCAGCCAGAGGCGGAGAGGGCCTAGGCTGCGGTGCTCATACGCTGCACCAGCGTCAGGGCAACACAGGCCAGCACCGTCAGCACGGCAAGGAGCATGCGCGGCCACGGCGGCGGGCGGCGGTTGTTGCGGTTGCGTCCAAGCAGCAGTCGGTGCCCCTCTGGGTGGGGACGCTCGGTGACGAAGAGCACCACCACCAGCGCCGCGGCCAGGTAGCTGGGCAGCAGGTCGCTGCGGCTGCCCTCCAGCGCCAGTTGGGCGATCAAGGCCGCGCCCACCAGCAGCGCGAGGAGCGAGCGCCAGGCCGCGCCGGAGACGCCACGGACGAGCACCAGCAGAGCCCGCAGCAGCAAGGCCAGCCACAACAGCACCTGCCAGTCGCTGAGCTCGAGACTGGCAGGAAGGAAGGATCCCCAGTTCACGCACCCAACCGTACGACACCGGCGGCTGCCAGGTCGGCCACCTCGGCCTCGCTCAGGCCGAGCACCTCACGCAGCAGCGCCCGACCATGCTCACCGAGCCGGGGGGATGGACCAGGCGGGCGAGCGGCAGCGCCGAAGGGGCTGGCCACCGTGGTGAAGGGGCCGCCGACCGGATCGTCCACCTCGGCGAGCAGGCCGCGGGCGGTGACCTGGGGATCGCGCAAGGCCTCGGCCAGGTCGAGCACGGGGGTGGCAGGCACGCCAGCAGCCACCAGGCGATCCACCCAGTCGGCCCGCGGCGCGCTGCGGAAGACATCGGCCAGCAGCTCCACCAGTACCTTGCGGTGGCGAACACGGGCCGGGTTGGTGGCGTAGCGCGCGTCGTCGGCCAGTTCCGGCCGACCGATCACCGCTGCAAGGGCCTTGAACTGGCGGTCGTTGCCGCAAGCCACCACCAGGGCGGCGTCCTCGGCCTCGAAGGCCTGGTAGGGCACGATGCTTGGGTGGGCGCTGCCCAAGCGCTCGGGCGGCTGGTCGGTGAGCAGGGTGGCCTGGGCCTGGTTGACCAGGCTGGCCAGCGCCACCTCGAAGAGCGAGACGTCCAGATGCCGCCCGAGGCCGGTGCGCTGACGGGCATGCAGCGCGGCGAGGATGCCCACGGTCGCCTGCAGGCCGGTGAGCACGTCGATCCAGGCCACCGCCAACTTGACCGGCGGTTGGCCAGGGCTGCCGGTGGCGGCCATCAGGCCGCTCAGGGCCTGCAGGGCGGCGTCGTAGCCGGGGTCCTCGGCGCGTGGCCCGTCCGGGCCGAAACCAGTGATGGAGCAGGTCACCAGGCTGGGCTTGGCGGAGCGCAGGCTGGCGGCATCAAGGCCGTAGCGTGCCAGGCCGCCCACCTTGAAGTTGTCCACCACCACATCGGCGGCCAAGGCCAGTCGCCGCACCAAGGCCGCGCCCCGCGGATCCTTGAGGTCGATGGCCAGGCTCTGCTTGTGGCGGTTGACGCTGAGGAAGTAGGCGCTGCGGGGCTCGGCCTTCTCCGCGGGCAGGTCATCACGCGCCGGCAGGAAGGGCGGCCCCCAGCCACGGGTCTCGTCGCCTTGCAGCGACTCCACCTTCCACACCGTGGCCCCGAGGTCGGCCAGCTGCTGGGTGGCGTATGGCCCGGCCAAGACGCGGGAGAGGTCGAGCACCAGCAAGCCGCTCAAGTCCATGGAAGAAGTGTACGACCGGCTGCGCGGCGGCAGGCGGCGTATCGTGGCCGCAACCGAGGAACCCGGGCCGCAGCGTCTGGGCCGGGTCCGGGTGGGCGAGGAGGCCGATGAGCCGTCAGCAGGCCAGGCTGAGGTGGTTGGGTGGCACGCTGGCCGGTCTGGCGATGGTCGTCTCGCTGCCTTTGGCCTACGAGGTGCTGTGGCGCGCCGGTCCTGAGCTGGTGGTGGGCGTCGCCGACGGTGAGGAACTGCTTCGTCTGTCGCTGAAGACCGACCCCACCTGGGAGCTTGTGTGGACGGACCCAGCCAGCGGCGCGAGCGTGCGCGACGTCTACCTCTTCGGCGAAGGCGGCATCCGCCTCAGCGACCGTCTGGCGCCGTCGCCAGGCCTCGACCATCCCGACCACCCCATCGAAGGCGGCCTGGTGCAGGACGACGGTGATGGCGGCACCTGGATCAGCGGACTGGACATGCCTGTGCCCGGTGATGTGCACGAGTTCTCCAGCGGCGACGCCGAAGCACCCACCAGGCTGGTGCACGCCGGTCGAGACTTCGACCTGGTCGCGGCCCAGGGGCCGCGCAGGCTGCGGCTGTGGGTGGAGGCGCCCTAGGGCGCGGCTGGCGCCCCAGGACCGTCGTCAAGCTGGCGCACCCTAGCGACCCAGCAGCGCCAGGGCCAGGTCAGGCCGATCGGTGATCAGGGCGCCGACGCCAAGGTCGAGCAGCCGCTGCATCTCGGCCTCGTCGTTGATGGTCCAGACGTCGAGCCGCACGTTGCGCTCATGCAGGCCCCGCACCATGGCCCAGGTCACCACCGGGACGGGGCCCTGCCGCACCGGCACCTGGAAGGCGTCGGCGGCTGGGCTGGTGGCCCGGCCAAGGCCGAGCAGGTTGAGGATCAGGAAGTTGCGCACCTCGTCGGGTCCGGCCGAGGTGGCCACCTCGGGGCAGAGGCGGCGGAACTCGTGCAGGTTGCGCTGCACGAAGGAGGCCACCATCACGCTGTGCTCGCGGCCCGTCTCGCGGATGAGGTCGCAGGTGGCGGCAGGCACGCGTGGGTCGTCCGCCTTCATGTCGATGTTGACGCCGACGTCGGGGAAGGTCTCCAGCACCTCGCGCAGGGTGGGCACCGTGAGGCCCTCGCCACGGTAGGGGAACTCGCCCTCTGCGCCACCGGGCGCTCGCCAGTGGTAAGCACCGTCGAGGGCCTGGATCTGGGCCAGGGTCATGGCGTCGACCCGCCCGCTGCCGTCGGTGGTGCGGTCGACCGTGTCGTCGTGGATGACGATCAACTCACCGTCGAAGGTGATCTGGCTGTCCAGCTCCAGGACGTCGACGCCAAGCGCAGCAGCGCCCGCGAAGGCCAGCATGGTGTTGCCTGGCCACAGGTGGTCGCCGCCGGCATGGGCGTGCACATGCACCCGGTCGGCCAGGAAGCCGTCGTAGTAGGGCCGGTCGGCGCGGGGTGAGCCGAGGGCCCAGGACACCAGGTAGGCGGCCAGGCCGAGCATGAGCAGCCCGAGCAGGAAACGCGGCCAGCGCCTGGACCGCCCCGGGGAGCGCGGCGCAGGTTGGGCCTGCCGGACCCTCGAAGCCCGGCCTACCATCAGTCGAGGAAGTCCCGCAGCTTGCGCGTCCGGCTCTCGTGGTACTTCAGCTTGCGCAGCGCCTTGTTCTCGATCTGGCGGATGCGCTCGCGGGTGACGCCGAAGTGGCTGCCCACCTCTTCGAGCGTGTGCTCGCGGCCGTCGACCAGGCCCTTGCGCAGCTTCAGCACCATGGCCTCACGTTCGCTCAGCTTGTTCAGGGCCTCGTCAAGCTCTTCGCTGAGGATGATCTTGCTGGCCTGCTCCACCGGCGACTCGATGTTCTCGTCGGGGATGAAGTCGCCGTAGAAGCTGTCCTCCTCGTCGCCGATGGGGGTCTCGAGGCTGAAGGGCTCACGGGTGAGCTTGAAGGCCTCTTCCACCTTCTCGGCGTTCCAGTCCGGGCCCATGGCGTCGGCGATCTCGGCGAAGCTGGGCTCGCGCGACAGCTCCTGCTGCAGCCGCCTGCTGGCGCGGGTGAGCTTGTTGATGGTCTCCACCATGTGCACCGGGATGCGGATGGTGCGCGACTGGTCGGCGATGGCGCGGTTGATGGCCTGCCTGATCCACCAGGTGGCGTAGGTGCTGAACTTGTAGCGGCGGCGGTACTCGAACTTCTCCACCGCACGGATCAGGCCCTGGTTGCCTTCTTGGATCAGGTCGAGGAAGCTCATGCCGCGGCCGTTGTACTTCTTGGCGATGGAGACCACCAGGCGAAGGTTGGCCTCGATGAGGTGCTGCCTGGCCAGGTCGCCGTCCTCGACGATGCGGCGCAGGCGGCGCTGCTCGCGGTCCTCGGGACCGAACTCCTCCTCGTCGAGGGTCTTGCGCGCTGCCTCGCCCTCCTCGATGCGGCGGGCCAGCGAGATCTCCTCTTCGAGCGTGAGCAGCTTGACGCGGCCGATCTCCTGCAGGTACTGGCGGACCGGGTCGTTGGTCTTGACGCGGGCGTCGGCCATGGCCTCGGCGCGCGCCTCCATCTCCTCGCGGTCGAGGTCGCTGCGCTCCTCGTCGCTCATCTCGTCGTCGTCGACGATGTCCTCGTCGTCGAAGCCGCCGAGGTCCTCCTCGTCGATGACCTCGTCCTCGGCCAGGTCGGCGATGGTGATGCCTTGGGCCTGCACCAGCTCCATCAGGTCCTCGAAGCTGGCCTGCTCCTGGTCGAGGCCGGTGATGGCAAGGGCCTGGTTGTATGCGCCGTTGAGCTCGACGGTGTCGACCGTGCCCGCCCGCTTGGCGCTCTCGAGCAGGGCGGTGATGGGGGCGGAGGCCAACCAGCCGCTGGCGGGGGCTGAAGCGGAGGCCGGCGCGCCGTTGGACGAAGCGGCAGCCTTGGACGCTGGCTTGGCGCCCTTGGCGCCGGCCTTCGCTGCTGGCTTCGCTTGGCTCTTGCCGGCAGCCGCAGCCTTGGCCGGGGCCTTGCTAGGCGCTTGCTTGGCCGGGGCCTGCTTGGCGGGCGCAGCCTTGGCCGCGACCTTCGCCGGAGCGGGGGTCTTGGCCTTGGGGGCGGGCTTGGCGGCCTTGCTTGGGGCCAGCTTGGCCGAGGCATTGGCGGGAGCCGCCTTCTGAGCCACCGCCTTGGCCGCAGCCTTGACGGGGGTGGTCTTGGTGGAGGTGACCGCAGCCTTGGGCTTCGCGGTCGGCTTGGCAACGGGCTTGGCCGGAGCCTTGGTCACAGGTGCCGCCTTCGCAGACGTCTTGGCCGAGGCAGGCTTGGCAGCCGCCTTGGTCTTGGTGGAGGTCGTGGAGATCTTGGTCGTCGAGGTCTTGGCTTGGGGCTTGGTCACGGTCTTGGCGGCCGGCTTGGAGGTGGTCTTCACGGGAGCCTTCTTGGCCACAGCAGCGCGCTTGGCCGAGACCGCCTTGGCAGACCCGGCCTTCTTGGCGGCGGGCTTGGCTGCCGTCACGGCCTTCGCTTGGGGCTTGGCCTTGGTGGTGGTGCTCGCGGACTTCGTGGCCGACGCGGCTGTCTTGGCGTCGGAAGCGGGTCGTGCCTTGGCCACGGTGCCTCCTCGTGACATGCGACGAAAGCCGGGCCTCAGGAGGCCCGGCAAGATGACGGGCCATCCTACCACGGAGCGGCCGTATAGCCCAACGCCAGGCGACCTGGAAGCGGTGCCCCCAGCACGTAGGGACACATGTCCCGACGGTGCTACCAGGGTGCTAGCATCCCCCTACGCGGCGTCAGGCCGAAGTCATCTCTCAGAGTGACAGGGTACCCGAGTCTCGGCCAGGGTTCCCGCCGCTGGAGGTTCTACATGCGTTGGATCCGCAACCTAGCCATCATCGGCATCCTGGCGGCCTTCACCGCCGCCCAAGCCCAGGAGCGTCCGGTCATCCGGGCCGCCATGGAGGCAGCCGGCACCTTCTCGTGGATCATCCACGGCATGGACTACTTCGGCACCGACATCCTCAACGGCATCAGCGTCGAGGGCACCTTCTACGCCAGCAAGCCGGCCGTGGAACTGGCCCTGCTCGGCGGCGAGGCCGACGTCAACGTCGGCGACTTCCTGGCGCCCGTCACCATGCGCGATGCAGGCATCCCCGTCACCGGCATCTACTCCTACGCCACCGCCGTCGGCGGCCTTGTGGTCCCCACCGGCAGCGACATCACCAGCGTGGCCGACCTGCGCGGCCGCACCGTGGCGGCCGGCAGTGTGCGCGACAAGAGCGTGCTCATCCTGCGCGCCCTGACCATCTCGCAGTACGGCTTCGACATCCAGGAGGACGGCGAGATCATCGCGGCCGCCGCGCCCCTGATGCAGCAACTCATCGCCAACGGCGAGGTCGACGCCGGCCTGCCCCTGTGGCACTTCGTCGCACGCATCGAGGCCGCCGGCCAGGGCCGCGACATCATGCCCGTCACCGAGATGCTGGCCGCCCTCGGCCTGCCCTCCGACCTGCCCAACCTGGTGGTCATCGCCCGCGACGAGCTGGCGCCTGAGCTCAAGACCGCCTTCATCGCCGCCATGAACGAGACGGTCGAACTGATGAAGGCCACCCCCAACGGCGACCCCTTCTGGCAGTCCATCCTCGACGCCGAGCTCTACAGCCTTCCCAACCCCGCCGACTTCCCCGCCGTGGTGGACCGCTGGCGTCAGGGCACACCGGATGGCTGGTCACAGACGCATATCGACGGCCTCATCGAGATGGTAGAACGCTTGGTCGAGCTGGCAGGTGCCGAAGTCGTCGGGGTAGAATCCGTCCCATCTGACGCCTACTCCATCGCCTTCAACCCACGCTGACCATAGGGGGCTCGTGAGCGATCAACAGACGGCTGCCGGCCTGCGAGCCGAACGCCGCACACGATCGGCAAGGAGGGAGGGCGGTCTCACGATCGCCCTCCAGTTCGTGTCGTACGGCTCCATCCTGCTGCTGTGGGTCCTGCTCAGCAGGGTCCTTGGCGACGTGCTGCCCGGTCCCATGGAGACCTGGGCCTTCATCGTGCGCGAGTACCAGCGCGGGGCCCTGACCCGCCACCTGTGGATCACCACAGAGCGCGTGCTCGTCTCCTTCGTGGTGGCCATGGCCATCGGCGTGGCTGCCGGCACGGCCATGGGCCTGTCCAAGCGCGTCGACCATCTGCTGCAGGGGTGGCTCATGCTCACCCTCACCGTCCCCCGTATCTTGCTGTTCGTCATCGCCTACCTGACCATGGGGCTCAACGACCGTTCTCTGGTCATCGCCCTCATCATCACCGTGGTGCCCACCATCGTCGTCGCCCTGCGCGAGGGCACCCGCGCCATCGACCGCGGCCTCGTCGAGATGGCCACCGCCTTCCGCCGCGGCCGCTGGGACCTGTGGTGGCGGGTGGTCCTGCCCCAGCTCATGCCCTACGTGGTCGGCACCGCCCGCGGCGCCCTCGCACTGGCCTGGAAGATGGTGGTGCTGGGTGAGCTCATCGGCCGCACCAGCGGGGTGGGTTACCAGATCTCCTTCTACTTCCAGTTCTTCAACATGCGCGGCATCCTTGCCTACGGCGTGACCATGATGGTGGTGCTTGCCGTCATCGACCTGGTGCTGATGGGCTGGCTGCAGCGCCGGGCCTTCCGTTGGCGGGCGCCGGTGAAGGTGGGGGCGGTGGGCTGATGGCCACCATCCGCGCGCAGGGCATCACCAAGGCCTACCCGCTGCAGGACGGCGGCGAGCGCCTTGCCCTCAGCCAGGTCGACCTGAACGTGGACCATGGCGAGTTCGTCTGCCTGCTCGGCCCCTCCGGCTGCGGAAAGACCACCTTGCTCAACATCCTCTCCGGACTCGACCGCGCCGACGCGGGCATCGTGGAGGTCCACACCGAAGAAGGCCGGCCCGCCACCATGGGTTACGTCTTCCAGGAGCACCGTCTGCTGCCCTGGCTGAAGGTGGCCGACAACCTGCGCTTCGTGCTCGACCAGCGCGGGCGGGAGGCCGACGAGCTGGTGGCCTACTGGCTGGAGCGCGTCGGCCTGGCGGGTCGTGGCCAGGACTACCCCAGGCAGCTGTCCATCGGCCAGCGGCAGCGGGTGGCGGTGGCAAGGGCCCTGATCATCAGGCCGGACGTGCTGTTCATGGACGAGCCCTTCTCCGCCCTCGATGAGCTCACCGCCGGCCGGATGCGCGAGGAGCTGCTGGATCTGTGGGCCGAGCTCGGCTGCACGGTCGTGTTCGTCACCCACAACCCGCTGGAGGCCACCTTCGTGGCCGACCGCATCGTGGTCATGACGCCGGGGCCTGGCCGGGTCGTGAGCGACTACCGTGTGAGCGACGAACTGCCGAGGCCGCGTGACGGCGACGACCCCAAACTGTGGGAGGCGTCGCGGGTGGCGGTACGGGCGTTGAGAGGAGATCCCAGTGGGCTCTGAGGGCCGACCCTTGGTCGAGGTCAAGGACCTGGTCAAGCGCTACGGCCGCACCCTGGCCGTCGACGGCATCTCGCTGGAGATCGAGCGTGGCGAGAACTACGCCATCCTCGGTCCCAACGGTGCAGGCAAGACCACCTTGATCCACACGCTGTGCACCATCCACCGGGCCGACAGCGGCACCGCCGTGGTCGACGGCTTCGAGGTGCACAAGCAGCCGAGGCGAGCCCGCAGGCGCATCGGCGTGGTGTTCCAGGAGCCCAGCTTGGACACGCGGCTGACCGTGCTGGAGAACCTGGAGTTCCACGGGCGCGTCTACGGCGTGCCTGGGCGACTGAGACGGCAGCGCATCAAGCAGCTGCTGGAGCTGGTGGAGCTGAGCGATTGGGGCAACCACCTGGTGCGGGCCTTGTCGAAGGGCATGCAGCGCCGCCTGGAGATCGCCCGCGCCCTGGTGCACGACTCGGTGCTGCTGATCCTCGACGAGCCGACCGTCGGCCTGGACGCCCAGACCCGCAACCGCATGTGGGAATACCTCGGCGAGCTGCAGAAGCTGCGCGAGCTGACCGTGCTGGTGACCACCCACTACATCGAGGAGGTGGACCGCTGCGACCGCGTGTGCGTGGTGGACCACGGCAAGGTGCTCACCATCGGCACGCCGAGCGAGCTCAAGGCCAAGCACGGGCTGAGCCAGGTGCGCCTCGTCCCCCGCGAGGCCTCGGTGGTGGAGGACCTGCGCGCAGCGCATCCCGACATGGTGCAGGCCGGCAGCGACTGGATCGTGCCCCTGCGGGACGAGGCGCAGGCCGAGGAGCTGCTCAGCACCTTCGGACCGCGCCTCAGGGCCTTCTCGGTGGAACGCCCCAGCCTGGAGAGCGTCTTCCTCGGCCTGACCGGGCGGGGCATCCGCGACGGCGCAGCCGACGCCCGCGACCGCATGCTGCAGGGGCCAAGGGCCGGCGGGGAGCCCGTTCGATGAAGCGAGCCACACAGGAGGTCCACGCATGCTGACGCTGCTGAACGGCATCGGCGCCATCTGGTTGCGCGAGATCAAGCGCGCCATCCGCGACCGTGGGCAGCTGGTGGGCGGCGTGAGTCGACCCCTGCTGTGGGTGCTCATCATGGGCATCGGCCTCAACCCATACTTCCGCGGCGAGGTCTACGGCGAGGTGCGCTTCGTCGTGCCTTACACCTACCTGCAGTTCATCTTCCCTGCCGTCATCGCGCTCAACATGCTCTACACCTCGGTGCAGTCCGCCGTCTCCGTCATCTGGGACCGCGAGTTCGGCTTCCTGCGCGAGGTGCTCGTCTCCCCCCTGCCGCGCTGGGCCGTGCTGTTCGGCAAGGTGCTCGGCGGGACCACGGTGGCCATGGCCCACGGGCTGCTCGTGCTGTCCCTCGCCAGCTTCGCCAACGTGGTGATCACCCCGTCCAGGGTGCTCGAGGCCTTGGTGCTGATGTTCCTGCTGGCCTTCGGTCTCACTTCGCTCGGCGTGGTCATCGCCAACCGCCTGAAGACCTTCGAGGGCTTCGGTGTCTTCTCCAACGCCGTCATCCTGCCGCTGTACTTCACATCGGCCTCGATCTTCCCCATCGACCCGGCCCTGACCCGTGCCCAGACCAGGGTCATCTACCCCGAGTGGCTCATCACCCTGGTCGAGTGGAACCCCATCACCTACGCGGTGGACGCCCTGCGAGGCGTGTTCATCAACTTCCACCAGTTCGACCCGCGGATGGGCCCTATCGTGATGGTGGCGATGTGCGTGGTGTTCTTCGGCATCGCGGTGTGGGACTTCAGGAAGGCCTGAGGTGGCACGGCCAAGCGCCGGTGGGCGTCAGGAGAAGCCGTCCAAGGGTGGCGCCAACCCCGCTCGGCAGCGGCTGCGCAGTGATCTGATCGCCTTCGGGGCTGTGGCGGCCCTGCTGGCGGGGGTCACCTTCCTGCCGCCGGACACCACGTTGGCGCAGGTGAGGGAGAGCGGGATTCTGCGGGTGTGTGTGCCGGACGGTTTCCCTCCGCTCGTGACGCGCGACCCCGTCATGCCAGGCATCGAGATGGAGATCCTCCAGCACGTCGCCGATGACCTGGGTGTGCGGCTGTTGACCGTCACCAACAGCGCCATCGGCCGCGACTTCAACCCAAGGAACTGGCGTGTCACCCGGGCGCAGTGCCTGATCCTCGCTGGCGGCGTGGTCGACACCACCGTCACCCGCAGCTTCCTTGTCGTGTCACGCTCGCACTTGGAGACAGGCTGGGCCGCGGTCCACACGCCGTCCAGGCCCCTGGAGAGCTTGGAAGGGGCTCGCGTCGGCTTCTTCGCTGGCCTGACGGGCCTTGATCGCTTGGGGTTGAGCAGCTGGCTGCGCAGCCAGGGGGCCGTGACCAGCGTGGTCTCCAACCTTGACGACGCCCGAGCCGGCATCAGGGACGGTCGCTTCGACCTCATCGTCACCGAGGCACTCACCGCCCGCCGCTTGGCCGAGGACTTGGACGGCGTGGTGACCTGGCTGCCCGTGGCCCAAGGGCGGGTGCCCCTCGCCTTTGGCATGTGGAAGGGCGACCTGACCCTGGAGCGGGCGGTGAACCGGTCGCTGGCCCGGATACGGTCGTCCGGGACCTTGGCGGAGCTGGCGGAGCGTTACGAGCTGATGCCGGTGGACGAGGTCTGCGCCTTCTGCCGCTGAGGGCCGACCCTGCTGCCTGAGCTTCGGCTGCGCCAAGGAAGCCAGGTGGGCGCGTAGCGGCCGAGCAGGACCAAGAGCCAGACCACCAGCCCAAGCAAGGTCCACGGCCGCCAATCAGGTCTCCAGCCGAGACGCCATGAGCCTTCTCCAGATGGCCAGGCGGGCGCGTCTGCGGTGAGCAACCGACCGTTCGTGGCATGCGCGATCGCGCCGAGCTCGACCCCGTTCCAGCCTTCTGCGAGCTTGGCGAAGTAGGCCTGATGTACTCGGGTCCCGACCGCTCCGGGACCGCGCTCGTCCAGGGACACGACGCGCACTTCTGCTGCGCCTGGAGCGATGGGCAACCATCCCTGGTACCGACCAGGGGTCGTCTCGGTCAGGTTCCTCATCGAAACCGGGACGCTCTCCTCCGCCTCGCCATCCAAACGCAACTCCGCCACCAGGGTCAAGCCTGACCAAGGCTGGCCGTTGTCGGTCAGCACAACCACATTGACCCAGACCTCGTCGGCTACGACATGCGCTCGAAGGTCCATCCCGACCTGGGGCGCCACCTGCGCGGTCCATCTCGACCACTGGGACCACCAGCTCGGGTAGGCCTGGACCTCTGTCCAAGCCTCCGCCCATGGGCCGACGGCGTTCGAGGCGAAAGCCACCACGCGGCCAGCGCCATAGGTCCAGGCTGCGAGCAGCGGGCGACCTTCGTCGTCCTCCAAGAGGACGTCGGCATCGGCCTTGGCCGTGGTCTCGACGAAGGCGAGCAGGGGCGGCATGGTTGGCGGCATGCCCTCCATCAAGCCCGGATCGGCGGCCGTACGTCTCGGAAGCACGGTCTCTCGCACCACCAGATCGCCCGACAGCATCATGGCCTCCTGCGCGAGGATGCTTGGGAGAGCCCGGAAGTCGGTGGTCACGTGCGCGGCACCACCGCCCAAGGCCGCCAGCTCCAGGACCCGTGTGACATCGGAGCCGGCCCCGATGGCCACCGAGCTCACGGTGGCATCGAGGGCGACGAGTTCGGCCACCGCCGAGGCGAAGTCACCGGGCTGCGAGAGCCCGTCGGTCATGACGATCACGTGCCGGGTCGCCACATCGGTGGAAGCCAGGACATCGGCAGCAAGCAGCAGCGCCGGGTACATGAAGGTGCCGCCACCGGGGGTCAGCGGTCGGAGGGCAGCCGAGATGGTCTCCAGGTCGGCGGAACTCGTGAGCGGAAGCAGCACCCTCGCCTCCTCGTCGAAGACGACGATGGCCACTTGGCTCTGCTCGCCCAACAGCTCCACCGCCGTCAAGGTCGCTCCCTTGGCGATGTCGAGGCGCGTGACCCCGTCCACCGTCTGCTGCATCGAACCCGAGCGGTCGAGCACGAAGACCATGGCCACCTCAGGCGCCTCACGGGGGACCTTCGCGGCCAGGGGCGACACCCGATCGAGCGGCGTCTCGTAGTAGCCACCCGGACCGAAGCTGCGTTCACCGCCCGTGATCAGCAGACCGCCTCCAGTCTCGCGCACCCATGTCTCGATCGCGACCTGCTGTGTGGAGGCCAGGCTGATGGCCGGCACATCCATCAGGACCAAGACGTCGACGTCGAAATAGTCGCTGGGACGGGTGCCAAGGGACTGCGGCGTACGTGCGACGGCGTCGAGGCCCTGTAGTCCCATGGCCTCGATGAAGGCGGCACCACGATCGGGATCGCTGGCGACCACATGCACGCGTGGGGAGGGTCGCACCATCAGCATGAGGGAGCCACGGTCGTTGCCGGGCTCAGGATCGCCATCGGCGGTCACCGACACCTCGAAGAAGGTGGGACCGGCCTCCTCCAACCGGAATGGCAGGGTGAGCAGGCTGCTTCCGGCCAGCAACTCGACACCCGCATCGGTCACGACCGCGCCATCACGCAGGACTTGAAGTCGCGCTGGTGTGGCCGCACCAGCCACCACGACAGCCTGCAATGAGACCGTGTCACCGGCCATGGGCTCGTGATCGACACCTACGCGTTGGACCCAAACGTCGGCGACGGAACGCGGAGCCACAGGCACAAGGTCGAACGCCACCCCCTGCTCCAACAGCAGGGAGAGGGCAGCTTCTGCGGAACCCCGGGTGGCGGCCGCCTCGGTGTGGAAGCGGATCCTTGGCTCCTCCTCGGGCAGGAAGGAGGCCAACGACCGTCGCACAGAGGCCGTGAGATCGATCGCCTCCCCAACACCAACACCGACCTCGACCACACGGGTGCGCCCTTCCGGCCACCCAGACACACCCACGACACCTGGGTCGTCGGTCACCAAGACAACCACCCTCTGGTCGCTCATGTGGGGCCAGACCATAGGTAGAAGCGCGAAGAGCAACAGAACGAACACCGCGGTGTAGGTCAGCACCGTGCCGCGACGCCGTCTTGCCAGCAGGCCCGCTTCGCGCAGACTGCTGAGTCGAAGGAATGCCTCCTTCCCCCGACCAGAGAGAACGGCCTCCGTCAGGATGACCGCGACGGCAAGCAAGAGAGCGACCATGTACGGCGGAGGACGACGCGGCTGCCTTGACACCATGGTGGGCGCGGGCTGGCCGGGGTCGGCCGAGATGGCACTGCTGACCGACCGCACACCTGCAGGCGAGGCATTCACGGGCAGTGACCATCCACGGCCATCCGGGAGATCGATGGTGTAGTGGCCGGCACGTTCAGGAACCCAGGCGTCATCCAAGCGCGACGGCAATCCGTCTGCCACCGTGGGCCCACGCCAGACCACCTCATCCCCGAGCCTCACCTCGGCGCCATGCGCGACCGCCGACCAGGGCAGGCGGCAACTGGTCCCGACCAGGCAACTGCGCAGCACTTGCGAGGGCGGGGCCATCCAAGCCGCCGCGTCCGCGAGGAAGGTGACGAAGCCGACGGAGTTCGTCCAAGCCGGGTCCGCGGCGTCCAAGGCAACGATGGCCTCCCGGCTTCTGCCTGACCTGAGTTGGACCAGGGGGCCATCCAGCCCGCGTACCAAGGTCTGTGCCCCGGTCAGCTCAGGCAGGTCGACTGCCCATGCAGCGTCCAGCGAGGACCAAGCCGTGCCGAGCGTCAACGGATGGTCCAGCCTCCAGTCAGACGCTGCTGGGTCGAGGCGGTCGAGCGAGTTGGGGTCGGTCACCCCGGGCGCCGACCCCAGCCAGAGGACGGAGGCAGGCAAAGGTGCTTCACCGCCGAGGAAGGGGTCGCCAACGCCGTCCACGATGACCCAATCCACATCCTCGAGCAGTTCGGGGACCACGGCAGTGGCCACCAGCACGTCCAGCTGGCCAAGTGCACTGAGCGCCCGTGCGACGGGCCCTTCTGGGCCCCGACGGCTGATGAGAAGCACGACGGGTCGCCGCGGAGCGGGGTCGAGCCAGGCCTGCCAGGCATCGTCCGAGCGGTAGGCCTCCTGGCCACCGTGTGCGATCGACACCTGCAGCCAGCCAGCCCCAGGCAGATCGATGGTCTCTTGGACTCGCGAGGTTCCCCCAAGACTGAACAGCAACTCCCGACGAAGGAAGTCGATCGGCGTGGCAGTGCCATCAGGCTGGAAGCTCAGCGTCAGCGTCACCTCCCCTAGTCCTGCCACGTTGCCGCCGTCCCTGCGCACCAAGACCTCGAAGGTCCAGCGATCCGCCACCAGTTCGTCCTGCCGGACGTCGACGCCGGCCACCGCCACGTTGGTGAAGGGGGCTGCGTACGAGCGGACCTCCAGCCTGGCCCCCCGCTGCTCCGCCACGCCCTGTAGAGCCCGGGTGGCGGCATCCGGATCGGCAGTGGCGACCGTCAGTTTGCCCCCCTCTGGCAAGGACATGGCAAGGGCATCCGCCATCGCCCCCCAGTCCACACCGCCGTCGCTGGGACCACCGGTCTGCAACGCAGTGCGCACGGCTTCCGCCTGATCCCAGCCCAGGGCCAGCGGCACGGCTTCGTTCCCCACACGCCAGACGCTCCATGGCCCGTCACCCTGTCGCAACTGAGTTGACCACTCGTCCACGGCACGGCGGTAGCGGGTCTGGCCGTCCTCGACCACAGCCATGGAGGCGCTTGCATCGACGACGAACACCTCAGGCTGCAAGCTCGATGCCTCGCCCCAACGTGGCTCCGCAAGCGCGAGGCTGAGCAAGGTCACCGCAGCCAGCTGCAGCCACAAGGCCAGCATGGAGGGCGGCCGGCGTAGCCGAACCGTAGGTTGGTCCGCCTCGACCAACAACCTCCAGAGCCTGGTCGACGCCACTTCTGTCGACTGCCGCCTGCGCATGTGCAGCAGGACGATCAGCGGTATGAGCAGCAGCAGCAATAGCCACAGGGGGGTCGCGAAGCTCACCGCAACACCCCGGCCTTGGGCAGTGTGCGCAGGAAGATCTCCTCCGGTGGCTGGTCAGCGTTGACCTGGAGGAAGCGACCGCGGACCGCCATCACTTTGTGCCGGAGCTCCTCGGTCCAGGAGGCCAGCAGGTCGCGGTAGCGCTCGAGTTGCTCTGGACCTACCGAGACCTCCACCTCGTCGCCCGACTCCGCATCCACCAGACGCAGGGGACCGCCGAGCGTACGTCCTGGATCGATCTCCTGAGCGTCGAGGAGTTGCACCATCACGACCGACTGCCCAGCAGCAGACAAGGCAGCGATGGCCTGCAGCACGGTCTCACTCCAACCGTCGCTGACGATGGTGGTCAGTCCAGCAGGCCGGAGCCGCTGCCGCACACCGTTCACCAGGTGCATGAGATCGCTGTCTCCTTCGGCCTTCCACCTGGCAAGCCAAGTCTCCACGTCCTGCTGGTAGCTGAGTCCGCTCCACCGGGGCGAAAGGTGGACCTTTCCACCGCTGAGAACGCCGATCTGGACCTGATCAGAGCTAGCCAACGCGACGTAGGCGAGGCCACCGACCATGCGCTTCGCTGCTGCAAGCTTCTGCCCTGAGCCCATGTCCATGGAACGGCTCGCATCCAGGAGCAGGGTCACCGACAACTGCTGACCTACGTTGAAGCGCCGGATGTAGTGCTCTCCGAACCGAGCGTGTAGATGGGGATCGAGGCGCCGCATGTCGTCACCGACCTGATACGGTCGATGATCCTCGAACTCGATGCCTTCCCCCTTGCTGTTGGAGCGACGCTCGCCCACGCCATGGCGAGCGACAGCGTCCCCCGGGAGCAGGCGGGCGCGGGCCAAGTACTGACGCAGAGTAGGTGGGAGTAGGCTCACAGGTGGTTGGACGTCAGCGGGCGACAGCGCTGGGCCGGTGTTGCTGGTACAGGCCCATCAGCAGGTCGTCAGCCGAGACCCCGTCAGCGACCCCTTCGAAGTTGAGTTGGAAGCGGTGGCGAAGCGCGGGGCGGATCATGGCCTCAACGTCCTCGACGGCGACGTGGTACCTGCCCCGGATCAGGGCATGGGCCTTGGCTGCTAGCACAAGGGACTGGCCGCCGCGTGGGCTCACCCCGAAGCGCACGTACCTGCTGACCTTGCTGTCTGCCCCTGGGACGCCTGGGAGGGTGGCGCGTACGAAACGGACGATGGCCTGACGGACGTGGTCTGCCATCGGCACCTCTCGCACCCTCGCCTGGAGATCGAGGATGTCCTGCGGTCCCATCACTTGCACCGCCTCAGGTGCGACGGCACCGGTCGTCTGGTCGAGGATGCCGTCCAGCACTTCCTCACTCGGGTAGTCGATGACGACCTTGAAGAGGAAGCGGTCGATCTGAGCCTCAGGTAAGGTGTAGGTGCCCTCCATCTCGATGGGGTTCTGGGTGGCGAGCACGAAGAAGGGACGCTCCATCGGGTGCTCTTGCCCTGCCACGGTGACGGTCCGCTCCTGCATGGCCTCGAGCAGCGCCGATTGGGTCTTGGGGGTCGCACGGTTGATCTCGTCTGCCAGCACCAGCTGCCCGAACAGCGGGCCGCGTTGGAAGCGCGTGGTCGCCCTTCCCTGATCGTCGTAGACCAAGGCCACGGTCCCAGTCACGTCGGCGGGCATGAGGTCGGGGGTGAACTGGATGCGCGAGAATCTCAAGCCGGTCACGTCGGCCAGGCTGCGCACCAGCAACGTCTTGCCGAGCCCTGGCGCGCCCTCGATGAGCACGTGGCCGCCGCTGATCAGGCCGATCAGCAACTGGTCAACGGCCTCATGCTGACCCAACACCACGCGGCCAAGCGAGGTGCGGGCATCGGCCAGCAAGCCGAGTTGCCGCTCCAGCACGGCGATGTCAGCATCGGTGGGCTTGTTTGGTTGGCTCATGGGATACTCCTAGCTACTTGATGCGGGTATGGGTCGCGCAGGCTCAGGATCACGGGTTCGTACGGCGGTCGACCGTCTCCTGCGAAGGCTCGAAGTACCGCCCGGCAACGGCCCGGTACCAAGGATCAACGGCGACGGCCAGCACCGGACTCTCGACACCAGGCTGCCATTCGCCCACGTCGAAAGCAGTCCTGTCGTCCTGCCAACCGGGGACAGGAGGCAGGTCGACCTCGATTCGACGGCCATCGTCACGCTCGCGTCCCACCACGGTCAGCGGATCGAGCGAGGGCGCGATGTCGGGGTTGACCACATCGCTACCGAAGAGTTCCTGCGTACCCGCACCTGCCAAGAGGCTGTCTCCTGCGCCGGATTCACCTGCGGCGCCGATGATGTCGGCCTCGCCGGCAGGCGGGAGGGACGAGGAGACCGGGTCGGAGACAGGCATATCGGGCTCGGCGCCGACCAACTGGTAGCCACGGACCACCACGCGGTTGGGTGTGACACCCACCGCCCCAAGCAGGTCGCTGCTCTCGGGGTCCATCTGTGATGCCTCGAGCAGCCTGTCCAGTCGATCCATCGGGGCAGGCGTGTTCGCCTGGTCTGCATCGATCGTCTCCGGCGTGATGGCCGCATCCGACAAGGCGATGGCTTCAGCCGCGGGAGAACCCTCGCCTAGGAACCTGGCCACCAGTTCCTCGGCCGTGGAATCCGATCCGTAGGCGCGGGCAAGGTGCTCGAACACGGACTCGAGTGCTTCCCTCGAGACCGGGGCCTCTCCCTGGCTCGGGCTACCTGCAGCGGGTGGTGGCACCAGATCCCGAAGTGTCTCTGCGACAGCTTCGAGGTAGGCATCACCCCGGATCGCTGCGTCGAAGGCGACGGCATCCGCCAGCCTCAGGACGTTGTCGATCGAGACGGTCGCAGTACTCGAGGCAGGGCTCGGCGTCATCTGGGCGCCGCTCGGACCAGCAGCTCCCAAAGGCATGAGGACCAGGAGCAAGACACAGGCCACCGGCACGGTCACCCACCACCCGGTCGAAGGCGACGGAAGGATCGGTGCGACCTCGGCAGGCACCATGGCCCCGGCCTTCGCCACTGCTCGACGATGCAGAGCGAACGCCACCGCACTCCCGAAGGGATCGACGTCGATGGCCGTACGAAGCAGTCCAGCAAGTCCGTAACGTTCATCGCCCAGACCAGCAACATGGGACCAGTCGATCGGCCGCACCTGATGAAGCCAAAGATAGACACCAACCGCAGCCAACCCGGCCACGAACACAGGGATCCAGACCATCTGGGCTGCGGGAAAGTCGGCAGCCCTGCTCAAGACCCTGGTGATCACCGCGGCCGCCAACCCAGTCGTCACCGCCCAAAAAACGGTCACGATGGCACGACGTAGGACCAACCGGCGACGGACTTCGGCCATGGCAGGCGAAGCGAGCTGCATGGATTCACCATACCGCCCAGCGTCACGTGCTCTGGAAGCGTTTACGACGGTCATCTAGGAGAGGTACCTGGAAGTCCATGTTCCTGTAAGAGGTTCTCCACGCTGCCATCGGCAGCCAACAACGCTATGGCAGCATCGACGGCTTGGCGCATGAACGCATCGCTCTGCAAGAAGACGGCACCAAAACGCTGGGTCGGAAGGCTCATGGGTGCAGCTCCGATGGTCCGGATTCCAGCAAACATCCCCTGGGCCAACGCGCTGCGCAGGCCTGCCTCCCAGATGAGGATAGCGTCCAGTTCCTCCTCTAACAGCCGTTCCAACAGGAACAAGTGGTTCGGGTACGGGATCCTTCGCCAGCGAGAAGCCTCGGGCAACGCCGAGTTGTAGGTCACGAAGCTCAGGTCTGCGCTGCTCGATTGCCTGGTCCCGATCCTCGCCCCCGGGGGGATCTCAGCAAGGGTGGAAGCTGGATCCTCCTCCTTGACGGCAAACACGAACCCCATCTCGACATAGGGACGCGAGATCGTGAGCCAATCCACGACGCGACTCTCCGACAGCAGAAAGCCCATCATCATCGGACAGCGGTTGCTCAACAGGATGTAGAGCTCCCCTTCATTGACGGGGAAGCGGTAATCGAGGATCGGTGGAGCTCGAAGCCCTGCCACCTCGACGATCTCAACGTCGAGGAGCAGCGCTTCACCGATGCGACGCGCGAGGTCGGCTTCGAAGCCGGCCAACACACCCTCCGTGTTGATGCAGACACGGAGGGTGTCACCGTCAAGGCGTCGTATAGGATCGAGGAAGTCTGGAGGCACGGCCGGGCGACCAAGGTCACCCTGCGCGAGCGCGACCTGTCCACACAGGAACACGAGAAAAGCAGCCCACAACGCCGTTCGCAAGATAGAGGTTGGCGCACGACCAAAGAACGACAAAGCCTGGGTGCTCCTTCCAAGATACGACCATCACGAACCGATGCCGGTCGATCGATCGATCGCAAGCCATGGGTGATCGGTTCTTGGTGAAGATCCGCATCGCCACATAGGCCCGGTGGGTCACGGTCAGGAACCGTGACCCACCAAGACGGTTGACGAATCAGCGCGGCAAGTCGACGCCGCTCAACGCGAAGGAAGCCGGAAGACGTACATCGCCGGACGGCCGTAGGGGGCTTCCTGTCCCGTGACCCCCAGGTAGATCGCTTCAACCAGGGTACCGCCGCCCGAGCCGACGGCCACGTACTGCACCCCGTCGACCTCGTAGCTCACGGGGTGACCGCCGATGGCACTACCGAGGATCGTCTCCCAAAGGACGTCACCGGTGGCAGCATCCCATGCGCGGAAGCGCCGGTTGACGTCACCAGCGAAGACAAGACCACCACCGGTGGACATCACGGGCATGATCGGGGCAACCTGCTCGTACAGCCAAAGGGTGCGGCCGGTCTCAGCCGAGATCGCCTGAAGGGTCCCCACGTTGGTCTCACCAGGGGCGGGAACCGGATCCAGGCTGATGCCGTACATGTCCTCTGGGGTCCACTCGTCCGTCACGATCTCAGGGAACATGCAGAACCGATGCAGACCCTGGTAGATGGCGTTGGTGCCAGGGTTGTAGGCGCCGGCCATCCAGTCGCGACCACCAAGCGCGGTTGGGCAGACCATGCCGTAGGGCTCGTCGATGCTCGTGGGGATGACGTCTTCGTTCACAATGACAGTACCGTCACCGAGGATCTCGGTCACGACGTTCTGGAGGACCGTTGGCCTTGCCCAGAGGAACTCCCCTGTCTCGCGATCAAGGCTGTAGACGATCCCGGTCTTCCCAGGGATGTTGGTCAGGGTGCGGTAGACCTGGCCTGGCACGATGTTGGGGTTGATCCAGGCGACCTCGCTGGGATCGGGGGCCACCTCGGTATCGATCGCCATGCGCTCGAAGGGGTGGTCCAAGTCCCAGTTGTCGCGAGGCAGATGCTGGTAGTACCAGACGATCTCACCGGTGTCAGCGTCGATGGCAAGTGTGCTGTTCGAGTACAGCACGTCGTCGCCAACGGTGCCGCGGAGGATCTCGGGGGATGGGGCCGGGACCGAAGTGCCCCAGAAGAGCAGGCCCAGGTCGGGATCGTAGGCACCCACGTGACCCCAGGCGCCAACATGGAGTCGGGACTCGGTAGGCAGATCGCCCCAGGTCTCGCCGCCGGCCTCACCCGGTCGGGGGATGAGGAAGGTGCGCCAGAGTTCCTCACCCGAGTTCGAGTCGTGGGCAGTGATGAAGCAGCCGCCGGGGAGAGCGGGGTCGCAGGCGCGACCGCTGATGACCTTGCCACCGACGATCAGGGGACCGGAGCTCTGCCCGATGACCCGGTAGTCGCCGACGGAGGACTCCCACAGAAGCTGGCCCGTGCGGGCATCGAGGGCGATGACATTGGCGTCCATCGTGGAGTGATAGATCTTGTCCTCATAGATGGCGATGTTGCGCGTCATCAGCGAGGCGATCGCCGGAATGCCCGTGACGCCCTGCTGATCAGGCACGCCGCGGCGGTACTCCCAGATGAGGTCGCCGTTGGTCGCATCGAGGGCTTGGATGGTGTCCTCGGCCTGAGCCAGGTACATCACACCGTTGTAGACCAGCGGGGTACCTTCATACGGCCCGGTGACCATGGCACGCGACCAGGCCAGGACCAGGCTGTCGACGTTGGAAGCGTCGATCTGGCTAAGCGGGCTGTGCCCCCAGCCGTTGTAGGTACGGCGGGACATCAGCCAGTCCCCGTCGGACGGGTTGACCAGAACCTCATCGGTTGCAGGGCTGAAGCTCCCGACCGTACCTTGAGCTAGACCGACGGTGCCGATCATCAAGGCCGCGGCAAGCAACCATCGCATCAATCCTTTGGACATTCCAACAACCCCTTTCATTGCCTTCCGATCTATGGATGCTCTGACACGATAGTCAGATGCTGGTTAGAGCTGAGAACCACCGACCGCACCACGATGGCCGCCATCTGACAAACTCAAGCGACCAACGCTTGAGCAAAGCCAGCCCAATACATCAATCATGCAATCCACTGACTGACGTGGTCACACCTCCTCCCAGATGCTCAACGTGCCATTAAGTGCCATTGATGCTCCAGCCTACATGGGGCCCTAGCCTTCTTTCTGACCTTCGATGCGAAGCGCGTACACAGCCTGTACGATCCCGCAAGGGTCAATCGTCCCGGGTGCATGGACCTTCATGATGAGAAGGCCGATCGCTGCGACTTCCCTGGCCAACGGCGAAGTCAGTGCATGCTCGTTCCCCCCAACAACGGATGGGCCGCGACGAGTTCTCGTCGCGGCCCATCCGTTCAACCGATCCTGAGACCTAGGTCAGGTCAGTTCCCAAGCTTGAACACGTAGACCACGTTGCTGCCGGAGGGCGGCAGGGGCAAGCCGGTCGCCTGGTTGTAGAGGCCGGCAAAGCCGAAACCGCCGGCAGGAACGGCCACGTACTGGACACCATCGACGTCGTAGCTGATGGGGAAACCGCCGACGCCAGCACCGAGGATCGACTCCCACAGCACTTCGCCGGTGGCTGCATCCCACGCCCGGAAGCGGCGGTCGGCGTCGCCAGCGAAGATCAGGCCACCGCCGGTGGACAGCAGCGACGTGATCGCCTGCTCCTGCTCGTACTTCCACAGCTCCTCGCCCGTCTCGGCCGAGTAGGCGCGCAGCGTGCCGAGGTAGGTTTCGCCCGGAGCCATGATGAAGGGGTAGGTAATGCCGTAAAGGTCTTCCGGAGTCCACTCGTCGGTGAAGATCTCCGGCATCATGCAGACGTTCGCAAGGCCCTGGTAGATGGCGTTGGTGCCGGGGTTGTAGGCGCCGGCCATCCAGTCGCGACCACCGCCGACGGTGGGGCAGACCATGCCGTAGGGATCGTCGATGCTGTCGGGGATGACCTCTTCGTTCACGATCACCCGGCCGTTGGGCAGGATCTCGGTCACCACGTTCTGCATGACGGTGGGTCGCGCCCAGAGGAACTCACCCGTCTCCCGATCCAGGCTGTAGATGATGCCCGTCTTCCCCGGGATGTTGGTCAAGGTCTTGTAGACACGACCAGGCGTCACGTCGGGGTTGATCCAAGCCACCTCGGAGGGGTTGGGGGCCACTTCGGTATCGATGAGCATGCGCTCGAAGGGATGGTCAAAGTCCCAGTTGTCGCGCGGCAAATGCTGGTAGTACCAGACCAGCTCACCGGTCTCGGGCCGGATGGCAAGCGTGCTGTTCGAGTACAGGACGTCCTCGCCCACCGTACCGCGCATGACCTCGGGCGAGGGAGCAGGCACCGAGGTCCCCCAATAGAGCAGGCCGAGCTCGGGGTCGAAAGCGCCGACGTTCCCCCAGGCGCCTACGTGGAGGCGGGACTCGGTGGGGAGGTCACCCCAGGTGTCGCCACCGGGCTCACCAGGACGGGGGATCAAGTAGGTACGCCACAGCTCCTCGCCGTTGTCGGCCGCATGACCGGCCAGGAAGCAGCCGCCTGGCAACGCGGGGTCGCAGGAACGGCCGCTGACGACCACGCCGTTCACGACAAGCGGACCGGAGCTGTGCCCGATCACGCGGTAGTCGCCGACCTCGGTTTCCCACAGGAGCTGCCCTGTGGCAGCGTCGAGGGCGATGATATTCGCGTCGAAGGTGGAGTGGAAGATCTTGCCGTCGTAGATGGCGATGTTGCGAACGTTTTCGGTACCGCCAAGCGTCGTGACCTCGGAGCGGTCGGGGATGTCACGCCGGTACTCCCAGACGAGGTCGCCGGTAGCCCCGTCCAATGCTCGGATCGTGTCTTGCGGCATCGGCAAGTACATGACACCGTTGTAGACCAGAGGCGTGCTTTCCACGCCGCCTGCAGTCATGCCGGCAGCCCAAGCCAAGGTCAGGTTAGCCACGTTGGAGGTGTTGATCTGGTCGAGTGGGCTATGCCCCCAGCCGCTGTAGGTCCGGCGGGACATGATCCAATCGGCATCGGAGGGGTTGGCGAGAGTCGATTCGTCCTGTGCGAAGGTCCAGGAAGCAGCCATGACCAGCAGGGCAAGGACCAGACTCAGGGCGCGATGAAGTTGTCGCATGTGCATCAAGTGACGCTCCTTGTGTCTTCGGATAGCGTGAAGAGGGTGAGCGGAATCACCCCAAACGTACGAGCAAACACGTATCGATATCTGGCGTTGAGCGAACGTTACCTCCACATCTGGGCACAGCATTGACGAAGCCAAGACTCGCAACCAAGCGCCCGCGCACCCATTGGCTAGAACGTGTCCAATGCGTCTGTGTCGCATGAGGATGCCAAAGTCAAGGTTACAGGGGGCGGGTCAGCAACAGCAAGGCGCGCGATCGCACAAGGGACACAAGTCCCAGATCTGACGTCAGCTCAGTTCTGCCTTGGCGCACGGCCGGGGACGCCGTGCACCTCCAGTAGACGCGCGATGGTGCCGTCGTCTATCAGCACGTGGATGGCTTGGTCTACAGCACTACGCAGGAAGCCCTCGCGGCTCAGGAAGACAGCCCCGAATCGCTGCGTCGGGGGCGCCAAAGGCTGCGGATCGATGGCACGTAGACCGGCGGCCTGTAGGTCTCCGCCTACGCCCGCGTACAAACCTGGTTCCCAGACGAGGATGGCTTCGAGTTCCCCCTCCACCAGACGATCGATGAGCAATCGGTTGTCGGGGTACGGGATGCGGCGCCAACGCATCCCCTCGCTGCGGCGGTCGTTCAGGATCGTGAACGCGATGTCGACGGTACTGAGGATCTTCGTCCCAACCCTACTTCCCGGGACCAAGTCCGCCAATGACGCCACACGCTCCTCCCTTGTGACCAGCACGAAGCCCAACTCGACGTAGGGCCGGGAGAGGGTTAGCCAGTCGGCGAACCGGCTCTCAGAGAGGAGAAACCCCGTCATCATCTGACAATCGTTGTGCAAGAGGATGTACAACTCGTCCTCGTTGACCGGGAAGCGGTAGTCGAGGATGGGTGGCGCGCGGTGACCGGACACCTCCTTGATCTCGACAGACAACAGCAAGGCGTCGCCGATGGCCCGCGCCAGGTCGACCTCGAAAGGCGCAAGGATGCTCTCGGCGTTGACGCAAATCGTCAAGCTGTCACCTTGTAGCCTACGGGTGAAGTCCAAGAACTCCGAGGGCACGTCTGGACGGACGACGCCACCTTGTGCCAGCGCCAGGCCGAGCCAAGACCACAGCCAGAGCCAGCCCGCCACCCCCCAACCGACCGAGGGGCCCGCTCGCCGCATCACCATCCGCTTGTCATGCCGCGCACACCGACCAACGCGATTAGCGCCGCTCGATCACGATCTGCCTGAGTTGGTCGGGGTCGCTGCTCAACGCCACCTCTCCGGCAGGGTAGTTGTTGACGGAGAGCCAGAAGGCAGCGATGTCGACGTAGGTGGAGTCGGCCAGACGCCCCGCGTTGTCGAGGGGCATACGGGTGGAAATGTAGCTGTACAAGGTGTCGAAGGTCCGGCCACCCCATTCGCGGAAGAAGGACAACTGCGTCAGCGGCGGGCTGTGCAGTCCACCGCGGAGGGTGTTTCCGTGGCAATGGGCGCAGGCTTCCATGTAGGCTGCCTGCCCACGTTCGGCTTGTGCAACCAGGTAGTAGCCCGTGGTGTCGTCCATGACTTCCGCGTCCGACACCTCTGCGAGGCTGACCTCTTCACCCAAGGCCTCTGCACGCATGGCGTGGACTTCAGCAGCCGTCAGGCCGTGCTCGCGCATGCCGGCCACATCAGTCGGGCCGAACAGAGCGAAACCTTCCGGCCGGTCGGCCTCAACCGACCAGGCGGTCAAGATGTGGTTCAGGACGGCTGCGATCTCGTCGTCACTGAGATGCCCCCAGGCCGGCATAGCGCCGTTGTAGGTCACCCCCCCAACGGAGATCTCACCGGCCAAACCGTAGAGCAGGGTTCCCAGCAGCACCTCACGACCACCCTCAAGACCGGCCAGATCGAGAAGGCGAAGGTCGTTGAGCGGCGGGAAGACGCCGGGCACGCCGGCGCCATTCAGCATGTGACAACCCGCGCATGAGCCGGTGAACACCTGGGTGCCGAGTTCTTCCCACACGAAGGGGGCGCCGGTTTCCGTCACCGGCGCCCCGACCTGAGCAGATGTGACAGCCAACATGACGCCTGCCAGCGCGGTCAAGGCGAACTTTCGAAGTCGAGTCATCATGATCTCGCAACCCTCTCTGTATGCAGGGGGACCTGCTCCGCCGACTCCACCACCAGGATCCGGCCCGACGATGGGGAGGTTTGTCCCGAGTATACGTAGAGGAGTAGCAGGCTGCGGGTCCTGTGTACACGCCACTTCGATAGATCCCTTCACGAAGCCTTGAAGCAAGTTGCGCCCCTCAACCTCACTCTGACCTGAGGTGCGGAACGACGGGTGACCGGCTGCGCGTGACCAAGCACCCCAACCACAACAAACTCGCCAGCAGCAGATAAGGCCGCCACGCCACCACCGGCTGCCACGACCAGCCCCAGCCGCCACCGACCATCGCCTGCTCTGCCGTCAGCTCCGCGCCCACCGCCAGCACCAAGGAGGCCATGAGGTCGGGGGAGCTGGTCTGGTCGACCTTGGTCGGCACCACCACCTCAGCCGTCGCCGATCGCATGCTGCGCGCATCAGCGCCACCGATCACGTCGACGCGGTAGGCGCCCGGCGTGCCGGCTGGCCATGATCCCCGGTGGAGACCAGGCTCCACCTCCCGGAGCAGGATCGCATCGCCCGGCAAGCCCTGACCGTCCAGGTAGACCACCGTGGCCTCCAGGTCCCAACCGGCCTCCGGTCGCCCGTCCACACCGTTGGTGCTGATCTCGATGTGCAGCTCCCCGCCGTGCTGGCGCAGCTCGAGATCCAGGCCAGCCGGTGGCCCGAGCGCAGCCGCCCAACGCACCAGTTGCGCCCACAGACGGGGGAAGTCGGTGAGCGACAGCCAGGCCATGGTCCATGGTCCGACGCCTTGGCTGGCCCAGGCCATGACCCGGCCGCTGCCGTAGCGCCAGGAGGCGAGGAGCGCGTCCCCATCACCGATCGTGGCGTGGATGGTGGCGGCCGGCTTGGGTGTGGTGCGCACGAAGCCCTGCAGCGCAGGCCAGTCGAGGTTCAGGTCTTGGGTGAAGGCGGCGCCATCGGCGGACCAGCTCGCCCAGGAGGGACCACGCTGCACCGGCTCGGTGGTCAGCATGAGCACCTCCTGCGCCATGATGCTCGGCAGCAGCTGGAAGTCCACGGTCTCGTGGAAGATGCCGCCCGTCTCCTGGGCGATCTGCTCGAGCCGAGGGTAGGCGGCGCCCTGACCGATCGCCAAGGTGGAGGCGGTGATGCCGGCCTCGACCAGGGCCGCCATGACGGGCGGGAAGTCCCCTGACTGGGTGAGACCGTCGGTCATGACCACCATGTGCCGCTGCACGTCGGCCGCCGGCAGCAGGATCTGGTAGGCCTGCTCCAACGCCGGCTGGAGGTTGGTGCCGCCGCCGGCCGTGAGCCGATCGAGCGCCTCCCGCAGGCTGGCCAGGTCACCGATGGGCTGGAGCGGGTGGATGACGGTGGCGTTGGAGTCGAAGACCACGATGCCGACCTCGCTGCGCGGGTCGAGCAGCCGGACGGCCTCCCAGGTCGCCTCACGGGCGATCTCCAGCCGGTTCGACGGGCCAACGCCCTGTAGCATGCTGCCTGAGCGGTCGAGGACGAAGACGATGGCGACATCCGGCCGATCCATGGGGATCTCGGACGCCAGCGGCGACAACTCGTCCAGCACCGTCAGGTGGTAGCCGCCGGCGCCGAAGCTGTGCTCGCCCCCCAGGATGAGCAGCCCACCCCCATGCTCTGCCACCCAGGCCTTGAGCGCGTCCATCTGGGCACTGACCAGCGCGATGGCCGGCAGGTCGAAGAGGATGACGGCGTCATAGGCAGCCCAGCCAGCCACGGTGCGCGGCGCCGTCTGCGCCATCATCAGCTCGGCCTCGAGGCCGTGCACCTGCAGCAGTTGGCTGAAGAGCAGGGCCCAGGCGACATCGTCGGCCACCACCGCCACGCGGCTGGCGGCTTGCGCCTGCACCACGGCCGTGACGCTGGCCAGCACGGTGTCGTCGTCCTCACCGCCCACCAGATCGAGCCGGTAGCGCGTGGCCAGGACCGCCGTGTCAGGCGCGTCGAAGCTGAGCATCGACCGGCCAGCTGGCAGGTCGGTCTGGATCTCGGCCAAGAGCTCGTCGTCCTGCCACAGCAGCGCCCGAACGGCCAGATCCCGCTTCGCCTCCACTGGCACGACGATGCGTGAGGTGCCGCCTGCACCGGTCGTCCCGAGCACCAGAGCGGTCGTAGGCATGACCCCTTCACCCTCGGCGAACCGCGGCAGTGGCGTCACCGTCAGTTCTGCTCTGCCTGCCGCCGTCTGCAACGCCTGCCCCAAGGCCAGGCTGCGCTCAGCGCCGCGCAGCGACCACCGTTGTCGACCTAGCGGCTCGTCGACCAGGAGGGCATTGGCCCATGCAAGGGCGGACGGCAGATCGGCCGCATGCCAGACCGACGGGATCTGAGCCGCGCCCCCGCCGGATCCGGCATCGACGCGCCAGCGGTCATCGGCGCGGCCACCCGGCGCGGCGTCCTCGGTCGGCGCCACCTGCACGAGGACGGGCGTGACGGGCCCTCGGGGCCAGGCTAGAC
Source organism: uncultured bacterium (assembly GCA_964465355.1). Taxonomy (GTDB): domain Bacteria; phylum Deinococcota; class Deinococci; order Deinococcales; family Trueperaceae; genus JAABTL01. The sequence continues at coordinate 121,613 of CAYXJZ010000001.1, forward strand.
CGGTCCATGCCGCCAGGGCAGCCGCCACGAAAGCCAGGTGCAGACCAAGCGACAGGAGGCGAACGCCAGGCCTCATCGCGCGCCAGCGCTGGACCAGGCCTGGCCACCAGGCCGCCAACAGGCTGAGACCGAGGGCCAACGGAGCGAGGGCGCGCAGCGGCAGACGGCTCAGCCAGGTCGTCGGCGGCGGCGCATCGATCCCACCAGGCGTCCCGACGGCAGGCTGCAGCGGCCCCTCGACCAGGGGCCACGGCGCCGCATCGACCCAGAAGCGCGCCTGCCCTGCGGTCGTGCCTAGAACGTGCCAACCCGGGAGCCTCGGCAGGAACCAGGACGTCCAGCCCATGGCCGAAGCCCCTCTCGTCCATGCCGCACCGGCTGAGGTCGCCTGACCATCAGGCTCCATCACGATGGACCCGGCGCGCTGCGCCAAGGCGCATGGCACGCCCACCTGGCAGGCCGGCATGGGCTCGATCCACTCGAGCAAGCGGCGCAGCAGGACGTAGGGCGTGTCGTCGGCGGACCAGGCGAGCTCATCCAGCGGGAAGGAGATGAGCAACTCGGCCAAGCCCTCCACCACCCTGGCCTGCACCGCGGGGCGCGCCTCGGCCCAGGCCAGCACCTCGGCACCAGGCAGGACGGGATGGTCCAGCACGGCCTCCGCCCGGAAGCCATGCAGCATGCCCAAAGGCAGCAAGGGATCCTGCTCCATCACCAGCACGTCCCACGGACCTGGCAGCAGAGCGGCGTCCCCGGTACCGATGTCCGGCGGGAGCATGCCCCACCAGACAACGTGCGTCTCCACCTGCCTGGCAGCAGGGACCCCCAACGAGATGACCAGGTCGTAGGCGCCCGTCTCCGCCGGGAAGGCGGCCACCGACTCGACCGTCGCGCCAGTGGCCTCGAGGGTGGCCTCCAGCCTTGGCCAAGGGGAGCCGACCAGCAGCACACGAGGTGCCGGGGCAACGCGCCCGGCCGTGCGGTGGCTGCTGGCCGTCACGGCTTCGGTCAGGGCATCCACCAGCAGGATCTCCACGGTGGTGACGGCGTCGAACGGCGGGAGGGGGAGGACCAGCCGCAGGTCGCCCGGCTCGGTGGATGTCCAGGCCTGCTCGGCCAGCAGCCGGTCCTGCTGGCGGACCTCCAACCGCCACGACCGCTCGCCCCCCGCGTGCACACGCACCCCTGCCTGGAGCTCTTGACCGGTCGCCGTGACCGCTACGGCCAGGCCACGGAGCTGGGCCGCGGGTCGACCTTCACCAGCACCCAGCAGACGCATGGTTGGGTCGGCTTCACCCAGCGTGGCGCGCAAGGCCTCGTCCGCCGACGCGAGTTCTTCCTCCGCTGCGAGGACCAGCCACTGGCGGCCGGTGACGGACGCTGGCATGGCCAAGGCAAGGCGCGCGACCGAGGCCCAGTCCGGCGGTGCCTGGTCGGCAACGGTCAGCGAGGCGAAGTGCTCCGCCAACCGCGCGGGCTGGAGCCGAGCCGCCAGTGGCCGAGCATGGCCACGCGCGTCGAGCAAGGTCAGCGAGGCTGGTGTCGGCCCGGTCTCCAGATGGTCGCGCAACGCCTGCCATGCAGCGTCGACGTCGGGGGTCCCGATGACGACCACGAGCTCATGCCCCGCCGACGTCGCAGCCGCACCCCAGCGCGGCTCCGCCAAGGTGCCGACCACCAGCATCACCGCCAGCACCTGCAGGAGCAGGGCCCAGCTCAAGGCCGGCAGCGGTCGGCGGGCGGCGCCCTCCTGCCAACGCCCTACCGCCTCCCAGCCCTGCAGGCTGGCCACCACCAGCGTGCGCCGACGCCTGGCGTGCAGCCAGGCCAGCACGGCCAGCAAGGGCGGAGCGAGCAACCACCACCACGGCTGGACGAAGCTCATACGCTGGACCTGTCCATCAGGCGAGCATCCCTGCGCGGACCAGGTCATGCAGGAGGATCCGCTCACAGCTCTGCTCGCTGGGCAGCACCAGCAAGCGGCTCCGCCCCTCTGTCAGGGCCCGGCGCCACTGTCCGTGCCAGCCGACCACCGCCTGGCGACGGCGCTCCACGGTCGCCTCGTCGAGCACCACCTCGAGGCTGCGGCCGGTCTCCGCGTCCTGCAGACGCACGGCGCCGCTGCCCAACAGGCGCCGTGGCTCGAGCTCGGCAGCCTCCGCCAGCAGCAGGCAGGTCAGCTCCTGGCCAGCGCCATGCCAATGCCGAAGAGCCTGTGGCCCGTCGCTCAGCCAACCATCGGTGATGAGCACCGTCAGACCAGGCGGGCCTGAGCTGCGCATGACCACCTGCGCCAGCCCCTCCAAGGAGATGGCACCCTTGGCCTGCCTGCTGGCAAGCCAGCGGAGGGCGGGCTCGACTCGGCGCACGGCCGTGGCCGCGGGGGACCAGCTCAGACCGTCCCCGTCGAAGACGCCGAGCCGCACGCGGTCGCCCGCCTGGAGCCCGAGGTAGGTCATGGCGGCCGCGAGTTGACGCGCCAGGAGCGCCTTGCGCCTGTCACCAACGGCCATGGAGGCGGTCTGGTCGACGAGGACGGTGATCGCCAAGCTCTGGTCAGGCACCTGCCTGCGGACCACCGTCTGACCCAACCTGAGGAACACGCCCGGGTCGATGCGACGGGCATCCTCACCGGGCTGGTAGGCCTGGTACTCGGCGAACTCGACCCCTGCGCCCACCGCCTTCCCGCGCCGGTCACCTGGTCCGGCGACCGCTTCCGCCCTCGAGGCGACCAGCCTCAAGCGGGCGAGTCGGTGGCGCAGGGCAGCAGGCAGCAGGCTCATGCCAGGCGGCGACGCAGAGCGTCGAGCACCATGGCCTCGACGTCGGTGCCATCGGCCTCGGCCTCGAAGCTGGGCTGCAGACGGTGCCGCAGCGCAGGTGAGGCGACGGCGAGCAGGTCATCGGCAGCGACGGCGTAGCGACCATCCAGGAGGGCCCTTGCCTTGGCTGCAAGGACGAGCGTCTGCGCCGCTCGAGGGCTCAGGCCTAGGCGCAGCACCCGTCCGAGGCCGGAGGAGCGACCGGCCGACCGTTGGGCTTGCGTGTCGACCGCGAAGGCGGCCACGGCGTCGATGAGGTGGCTGGGAGCCGGCACCTCCTTGGCCATGGCCTGCAGCGCCAACAGCTCGGCCGGTCCGAGGAAGGCATCGGGCAAGGGCAGCGGCGCCGCGGTGGTGCGGGTCAACACCTCGGCCAACCTGGTCTGGCTCGGGTAGGGCACCGTCACCTTGAAGAAGAAGCGGTCCACCTGGGCTTCCGGCAGGACGTAGGTGCCCTCCATCTCGATGGGGTTCTGGGTGGCCAGCACCAGGAAGGGGCGCGGCAAGGCGTGCGCCTGGCCCGCCACGGTGACGGTGCCCTCTTGCATGGCCTCGAGCAGCGCCGACTGGGTCTTGGGCGTGGCGCGGTTGATCTCGTCGGCCAGCAGCAGCTCGGCGAAGACGGGGCCAGGCGCGAAGCGCAAGGAGGCCTGCCCCGCTTCGTCGTGCACCAGGGTCAGGTTGCCGGTGATGTCGCCAGGCATGAGGTCGGGCGTGAACTGGATGCGCGACGAGCGGAGGCCGAGCGCGGCCGCCAGGGTGCGCACCAGCAGGGTCTTGCCGAGGCCGGGCGCCCCTTCGAGCAACACGTGCCCTCCCCCGAGGATGCTGACCACGACCTGGTCGATGACCTCGTCCTGACCGATGACCACCTGGCCGACCGCGGCCCTCGCCTGGCGCAGCCGGGCCACCAGCGTTTCCATGGAAGCGCCTTCCGCCGATGCGTCGACATGCCTCGTTGGGGCGGGGCTCTCACCTGCTGGCATCATCCTCGTCCTCCTCTGATGGGGTCACCAAGGCCGCCAGGATGGCGCGGTCAGCCGCGGGCAGGCGGTAGCCACCGAGGAAGGCCTCGGCCCTCCATGCCCATCCGGGCGGCGGGGCCGCGACCTCGCCATCGTCCTTGACGGCGGACGCGCCCGTGAGCGGCGGCGGAGCGTGGATGCGCAGGTTGCGCTCACCAGCGGCAGCCCGATCTGGGATGGTCATCGTCTCGAAACCGACCTCGGCCTCGTCGAGGGCCCGGCCGGTGACCGCACCCAGCTCCCAGGGTTGGGCACCGTCACCGGCGGCCCGTCCCCCACGGCCATCGGCGTCGCCGACGACCTCGCCTGCCCTGTCGCTCTGCGCACCTGCGGAGATGCGCTGTGCTTCCAAGGCAGCCTGATCGGCTGCCCGCGTCTGCTCGTTCTCGAAGTAGAGCGCCTCCTGCGTCGTGCCTTCTCCCCGGCGCAGGTTCACATCGCTGAGGTCGGCGTCCGGCGCCGGCGCCGCCCTGGCGATGGCTTCTGCCTCCAGCCGCTCGAGCAGCAGGTCGAGCACCCGCTCACCCTCGCGCGGCGCGTCGGTCATCGGCACCGCCTCCGGGCGCCGCCCGTCGTCCGGCATGGGCGTGGCCCGCTCGCGGTTGGTCGCCGGCCGGGCGCCAGTGCCTTCCTCCGCGTCGCCAGCTCCGTCACCGGCACGGAAGGTGGGGTCGTCGCCGAGGCCGAGCGCCTGGGCCACGGCCTCCCCGAGGTTCGCCACATCTGCCCAAGCATCGGCAGCAGGCAGGTCACCGCCACGCAGACGCCCACCCAGGTCTTCGGCGGCCACCGCCAGCTCCGCCAGCCGCGGGTCCCCGCGCAGCTCGGCCTCGCGGTAGAGCAGATGGGCGAACCGCTCCACGCGTCGCCGCAGTTCCTCCTCCGCCGCCGCGGGCGGCGCGGGCAACGACCAGGTCTCCGGCCTGACTTCCTGAGCCTCAGTGGATGACGGTACGGCGGGCAGCGCCACGGCGGCTGCGCCAACGCCGAGCAGGGCAACGAGGAGAGCGAGGCGCGGCAAGCGTAACGGCGCTAGCTGCGCCGGCCGCAGCTCGGCGAGCCGGAGGGGGGTGTCCAGCAACAGGGCCTTCTCCACCCTGTTGGGCTCACCGCCCCGTTGCTGGATCTCGAGGAACGCTGAGCAGGCCACCGACGGTCCGCCACGGCGATCGACCCATGCAGCCAGTCGCCGCTGTGGCATGGGCCGGAGACCGATCCACGCCAGCCCGAGGACCATGACCATGAGGGCGGCAAGGCCGAGCCACAGCAACTCGGCCAGTCCTAGACCCGTCCAACGGCTGGTGAAGGCCAGCAGTGAGAGCAGGAGGCCGCCCACCGCCAAACCGACCAGCAGCAGACGCAGAGCCGAGGCGACCCGCAGGCGACTTGCCACGGACCGGAGGAAACGTCTGACGACCCGTTCGGCCAGGTCACCCGACGATCGCGGTCCTGGTACCCCGCTCAGCACCTAGCGTCGGCCGGCCCGTCCCCGAAGCGGTCGAGCATGGCCACCGGGTCCTCGGCCTCGGCGTCGTCAGGCCAGATGGCCGTCAACTGCGCCACGGCCAGACGCTGAGAGAGCTGCAGGCCCCAACGGGCCTCGTGGTCCACGGTCACCACGTACATGGGCTGACGAAGCTGCTGGTCCCACGGTCTGAAGCCGACGCCGGCTCCCTTGGCCGAGATCAGTTGGAAGTCGGGGTCGATCAGGGTGCGGCGCACGACCTCCGGCTCGACGGACCCGCTGGCCACCACCGCCTGGTAGTAGGCACGGACCGCATCGAAGGTGGCCCACCCGGCGGGGTCGAAAGGCTGGCCCAAGCGGCTGTTCCCACGATCGTTGAGTTCTGCTGCGGCGCCAGAGCGCAAGGTGGGCTCCCAGTTGAGCAGCCGGTGATCGGCCACGCCTGCCGGCGTGGGCGCACGGGAGGCGGCGATGAAGTCACGGGTCTGGGTCGCGCTCGTCGGCAGCGCCATGACCGCGCCAGGGAAGCCGAGATCGGAGAGCGTGTAGCGCAACAGGATCTCGTCGCGTAGCCCCACCGACACCAGCACCATGTCAGCACCGGCGTCCAGCGCGTCCTGCACCTCGTTGTGGTAGAGCGGTTGACCTTCACGCACATGAGCGCTGCCCACCAGGCTGCCGTCCATGCCGTGGCGCTCGATGGCCCGACGCAAGCGTGCCTCCACACCACCGCTCTCGACCGGGTCCTCGATCAGGAACCAGCGTCGGCGGCCAAGGCCAGCCTGCCAGGCCACCGCTGCGTCGAGCAGCATGGCCTGCGATGCCTCGACGTGGAACACCAAGCCGGGGTCGCAAGCGTCACGCATGGTATCGGCGGTGGAACCGATGTTGAAGAAGAGCACGCCGCGCTCCTTGGCGAAGCGGGCCAAGGCCTCGGCCTGCCCGACCCCGAGACCACCGATCAACACCCCGACCTCTTCCAAGACGACCAGGCGCTCTGCTGCCCGCACCGCTGCCTCGGCCGACGGGCTGTTGGCAGCGAGCAAGCGGTAGTCCCGGCCGGCTGCAGAGGCCGCCTGGCCCACCTCGGCATCAGCCCAGACGGCGCCGTTGCGTGAGGCATCACCGACGATGTCGTACTGCGCCGCGTCCACCGCCAGGTTGCCTGTCTTGCCTGGAACCACGAGGCCGATCCGGATGGGGGTCCCCGTAGGAAGGACCTGTCCCTGGGCCGCAGCGAGCCAGGTGCCGCCGCGCAGCGCAGCCAAGGCCCCGCCCGCCACCGCACCAAGGCCCCACCGAAGCAGGTCGCGACGCGAGAGCAGCTTGTGTTCCATGGGCAAGCGATCGCGAGGACGACTCATGGCAGGTCCCTGAGCGGGCTGGGGCGCACCGAGGGCTCGATGACCACGTTGAAGTCAGCCAGCACGGCCTGGATGTCGTCCCAGCGGCGCGCGATGGCGATGCTGATCTCGTCGCGCAGGGCATCGTCGCCACGGCGCACACCCACCGTCATGGCGAAGACCTGGTTGGAGAAGGGCGGCTCGATGAGGGGTTGCACGGCCTTCACCACCATGGGCACGTCCTGCCGCGCTCCGTAATAGCCGGCGATGGGTCCCCAGGCCAAGCCGACGTCGGCCTCGCCGTTGGCCACCGCCTCCACCACCCTTGCCCTCGGGTCCTCGCGGGTGGCGTAGGCCTCGAGGCCGAAGGCAGTGCTGACGATGTTGTCGCCAAGGCCCCGCCGGAGCAGCGCGGCATGGGGCGGGATGCCTGCGGCCTGCACCACGATCCGCAGGTCGGCCAGCACCGGATCGTCGAAGGAGTCCACCTCGAAGGGGGCATCAGCGCGGTAGACGAAGGCGTAGGGCGAGAGGTAGTAGGCGAGGCCGGTGATGAGCGGCTCGTAGCCGTCAGGCACACCCATGACCACGTCGCAGAAGCCCTCCCTTAGCCGGCGGTCGATGAGGTCGGGGCCGAAGGGGTGCCAGTCGTAGATCAGCTCGGCGCCCAGCTCATCGGCGATGATCTCGGCGATGCGGTTCTCATAGCCGCTGCCGTCCTCGTGCGACATGGGCATGCCGTTCTGGTCTGCGCAGACGCGCATCTCCCAGCTCTGGGCCAAAGCCTGCTGCAACAGGAGTGCGACGAAGACGGCCAACATCGCCCTTCGCAGCGGGCCTCCGGATCGGCGGGGGTTCAGTGGATACATGTTCACAAGATAGGACGTCCTGAGTGAAGAGAACGTGGGACAGCCCTTCCGGTCCCCGCCATGTGCGGGGGGACCGGAAGGGCTGGTCGGAAAGGGTTCAGCGCAGGCTGAAGACGTAGACCGTGGCGCTGGCGCGACGGTAGCGCGCTTCGGCGTCCTCGGCGGCGTCGACGGCCAGGTTGGCGTTCAACGGGGCGCCGGAGCCGATGATGACGACGTACTGCTGGCCGTCAGGGCCGATGTAGCTGGAGGCCGCGTTGCGGAAGTCCGTGCCGGTGCGGAAGGACCAGACACGCTCACCGGTGTAAGCGTTGCGGGCGACGAACTCGCCTTCCTGGGTGCCCTGGAAGATGAGGTCGCCGGCGGTCGCGAACATCGGCTTGGACCAGATGCCGCCACCAGCGCCGTACCAGGGCTCGGACCAGACGATCTGGCCGTTGGCCGGGTTCACGGCCATGACGCTCTTGCGCCAGTCGTAGTCTGCACCGGTGTAGCTGCCCTGGAAGGACATGAGGGTGTAGTTCTCGCCGGGGCGGTACTCGCCCTCGACGGCGGTGAAGTTACCGCACACGTTGATGGCCGTGAAGTAGATCAGGCCGGTGCGCGGCGAGTAGGCGTCGTTCTCCCAGTTGCGGCCACCGATCCAGGGGCAGACGTCGGTCACGGGCACGTCGGTGTACATGACCTTGTCGTCATTCATGATCGGCAGGCCGGCTTCCATGTCGAAGCCCGTGCTCCAGGTGACCGAGGTGAAGGGCCATGGCTCGGAGATGAACTCGCCCGTGACGCGGTCGATCACGTAGAACAGGCCGTTGCGGCCGGCCTTGACCAGCGTCTTGCGTTCGACGCCGTCGATGACGAGGTCGACCAGGATGTTGCTGCCCGGCTCGTCAAGGTCCCACTGGTCCTGCGGGGTGAGGGACATGGCCCAGATCAGCTCACCGGAGGTGGCGTCGCGAGCCATCAGCGCCGCGCAGTACTTGCTGGAGTAGGTCTCGAAGTCGGGGGCGGTGGCGGGGTCGCGACGGTAGTCGGGGTTCCATGGGCCGCAGTTGCCGGTACCGTAGTAGAAGTAGTTCAGTTCGGGGTCGTAGGCCCAGAAGCCGTAGACGGTACCGCCACCGTAGCGCCAGGAGTCGCCGTACCAGGTCTCCTCGCCCGGGGAGGTCCACTGCCTGTCGCTGTCGTAGAAGGGCTGGAAGCGGTCGGTGAGGCCCATCTCTTCGTTGGGGCCCATGTTGTACCACTTCCAGGCCGGCTCGCCGGTGTTGATGTCGAAGGC
>CAYXJZ010000002.1:0-16064 GCA_964465355.1 uncultured bacterium
TCTTCGGAGCAGCCTGAACAGCACGAGCAGCACGATGGCGCCGGCGGCAGCCACCAGCACGCTGTAGAGGTTGAAACCTGTGACGCCCTGGGCGCCAAACTGCTGGAAGAGCCAGCCACCCACGAAGGCGCCGAGCACACCGACGACCAGGTTGCCCAACAGGCCGTTGGACCCGCCGGCTGGTTTGACGATGACGCTGGCCAACCAACCCGCCACCAAACCGAGGACGATCCATGCGAGGATACTCATCTTCGACCTCCTCCTGAGATGCGACGTTGGGCCATCCTACCTCATGGCCGCAGCAGACTCACGCCGACGGGCGTGAAGCTGCTCATGGAAGCCATGACCTCTGGGGCGGCGGACAGGGGAAGCCGCTCGCCGATGAGCCGCTCGATCGGCAGTCGCCGACTGCCGATCATGCGCAGCATCTGCGGGTAACGCCACGCCGGCATGCCGTGGCCGCCGAACAGGCTGAGCTCGCGTCGCACCACGTCCTGCATGGGGATGGCGGGGTTGGCATCGCCGGCCAGCAGCAGCCCGAGCTGCAGCTGTCGGCCACGGGGGCGCAGCGAGGCGATGGACTGCCGGCAGGTGATGGCGCTGCCGAGGGCGTCCACCGATGCCTCTGCGCCACCACGACTGAGCTCGCGTACCGCTTCGACCGGATCGCAGCCGGTGGCGTCGATGGTCTCGGCGGCACCCAGCGAGGCGGCCAGCGCCAGCTTGGCGGCCTGCACGTCGACGGCGATCACCTTGGCGCCGGCTGCCGCTGCGATCATGACCGCGGCCAGGCCGACGCCACCGCAGCCGTAGACCGCCAGCGTCTCGCCCGGCTCGATCCTGAGGCGGTGGACCAGGCCGTGGTAGGCGGTCATGAAGCGGCAGCCGAGGCTGGCGGCCTCATCGAAACCGAGCTCATCAGGGAGCAGGGCCAGGTTGGCGTCGGCCCAAGGTACGGCCACGTATTGGGCGAAGCTGCCCCAGCCGTCGAAGCCGGGTTGGTACTCGCGTTCGCAGAGGTTCTGGGCGCCGCCACGACAGCTGTCGCAGGCGCCGCAACCCATGCAGAAGGGGGCGGTGACCCGCTCACCGCCACGGAAGCGCCGCACCTCGGAGCCCACCGCGACCACCACGCCAGCGAACTCGTGGCCCGGCACGTGCGGCCAGCGCACAGTGGGGTCGTGGCCCACCCAGGCATGCCAGTCGCTGCGGCAGACGCCGGTGGCCCGCACCTCGATGACGGCGCCGTGCGGCGCGGCTTCGGGATCGGGGACGGTGCTGAGGCGGAGGGGGGCGTGAGGAGCGTCGACGAGGATGGCCTGCATGGGGCTCATGCTAAGGCGCCAAGCGATCGCCCGCGAAGGCCTTCATGGCTCCTTCGCGGGCGCCACCTGCGAGCGGTTCCTCAGAACTCGCGTTCGTAGAAAGCGGGTGGCTCGATCCCCAGCGCCCTCAGGTAGACGTAGGCCTGGCCGCGATGATGGATCTCGTTGTCGATGATGTAGCGCAGGTTGGCGAAGTTGCGTCCTTCGTACATGCCGAAGGCCACGTCGTGGACGTTCAGGCGCTCTGGCGTGAGCCGTGGCCACAGCGCTTCGATGGCGGCGGTGTCCTCATCCCAGGCCGCCAGCAACTCGGCCTTGGTGGTTGGGGTCCTCGGCCCCGGATCGGTCCAGACCCCGGTGACGGTGCCCTCCAGCATGGGGACCGACATCCTCAGCAACTCGCTGATCAGGTCAGCGAAGCTGCGCATGCCGCCAAGGCTGAAGGTGGTGATGTGCTCCTCCGGGAAGGCCTCGATCACCCGGCGGGTGAGGCCGCGATGGCCTTGCCAGTGGCTGCGGAGTTGCTCGGTGTCGAGGAAGGTGGTGTCGCTCATGTGATTGGCCTCCTTGGGCGACCTTGGTGGGTCGTGAGATCAGCTTAGATGCTATTCCCGTCAAGGGCTGACGTGAATCGCATGGCATGATCGGGGCATGTACGACCCGCTCATGCGCGTGCTCACGGTCCTCGAACTGCTACAGGCCAAGGAGCGCGTCAGCGGCCCGGAGTTGGCCAGACGCCTCGAGGTCAGCCCCCGCACCGTGCAGCGCTACATCGCGCGCCTGCAGGACCTTGGCGTGCCGGTGGAGGGCAAGCCCGGCGTGGGTGGTGCCTACCGCTTGCGGCCCGGCTACCGACTGCCGCCGCTGATGTTCACCGACGAGGAGGCCTTCGCCTTGGCCCTTGGCATGCGGGCGCTGCGCCACCTTGCCCTGAACACCCTCGCCCCCGCCTCCGAAGGCGCGGTGGCCAAGCTCGCCAGGGTGATGCCAGAGGGGGTGGCCGAACGGCTGCTCGACGTGGACGAGGCCTTGGCCATCGACGACCTGCCGTGGACGGTGCCCGCCGACGCCGAGACGGTCATCGAGGCGGCCGCCGCCATCCGCGCCCGTCAACGCCTCGCCTTCGACTACCGGGCGCAGGACGGCAGCCACAGCCGGCGCGAGATCGAACCTTACGGAGCCGTCCACCTGGACGGCCGCTGGTACCTGGTCGGGCACTGCCTCGATCGGCAGGCCATGCGCACCTTCCGGCTGGACAGGGCGACGCGCCTGCAACGGGTCGAAGGCGGCTTCGAGCGCCCAGATGACTTCGATGCCAGCGCCTACCTGGCCCAGACCCTGGCCTTCGTCCAGGCCCGACACAGTGTCTCCTTGTGGCTCGACATGCCCTTGGAAGAAGCCAGGCAGCGCAGCGCGATCTGGCACGTCTCCTTGAGCGAGGAGGCGGGCGGCACCCGCCTGCGCTGCACCCGCCACGACCTGGAGCCCTTCGCGGCGAGGCTGCTCGGCATGGGCAAGCGGATCGTGGTGGACGAGCCCCCGGCCCTGCGCGAGGTCTTCGCCCGCTTGGCGCGGGAGGCGGCGGAGGCTGCGGTGGCCACCGGCATGGGGGACACGATCGCTGTAGCGGCTGTCTAGAGCGCCTGGCTCAGTCCTCGGCCAAGAAGCCCTGATGCGCCAAGTAGTCGGCGACCCGTTTGGAGAAAGCGATGTGCGAATCGCGGGTGTACTTCAGCTTGGTGTAGATCTGCGCCAGGTTGCGCGCCTCGCCCCGCTCCACCCGCTCGCGCAGCTCGGGCCTAGCCATGTAGCGGTCCCAGCCGGCCACCTCGCGTTCACGGTAGATCTCCCGCACCCGCGCATCGTCGGGATCCTGGTAGGTCTCGAGGTGCACCAGGCCAGCCAGCGGCAGCCGGTCACGCGGCGCCGGCTCCTCGGCAGGGTAGCCGAGGGAGAAGCCCACCACCGGCACCACGTGCTCCGGCAGCTCGAGCACCTCCCCCACCATGTCGCAGTGCGCCAGGGTGCTGCCCATGTAGCAGATGCCGAGCCCCCGCGCCTCGGCCGCCAGGGCCACGTTCTGCGAGGCGAGGGTGGCGTCGATGGCACCGATCATGAAGCTCATCAGGTTGTCGAAGTTGGGCGGTGCCTCGGAGAGCGCTAGCCACTTGCGCATGCGCCGGAAGTCGGCGCAGAAGGTGAGCAGCACCGGCGCCTCCAGCACCATCGGCTGCTGCATGTGGGCCTCGAACAGCCGTTCGCGCAGGCCGCGGTCACGGGTGACCACCACCGAGAAGGCCTGCATGTTGCCCGATGACGATGCCCGCAGGCCGGCACCGAGCAGTTCGTTCAGCAGCTCGTCTGACACGGGGTCGGGCCGGTAGCTCCGGATGGACCTGTGACGATGCATGTGGTCGATGACGTCCATGATGGGCCTCTCAGAGGAAGGTGCCGCGCAGCAGCATGGTGGCGACGGAGAAGAAGATGATGATGCCGGTGGCGTCCACGATGGTGGCGATCAAGGGCGCGGATGAGGTGGCCGGGTCGATGCCGAGGCGCTGCAGCAGCATGGGCAGCAAGGAGCCGGACAGCGAGCCCCACACCACCACGCCAAGCAGCGAGATCCCCACCGCCAGCGCCAGCAGGGGCCAATGCGGGCCGTATGCGCCGAAGGCCAGCGACCATATGGCGATGCGAACCGCCCCCAGGACACCGAGGGCGATGCCGAGCAGGATGCCGGAGGCCAGTTCCCGGCGCATGACCAGCCACCAGTCGCGAAGCCGCACCTCGCCAAGGGCCAAGGCGCGGGTGATGAGGGAGGCGGCCTGGGCGCCGCTGTTGCCGCCCGATGCGATGACCAAGGGCAGGAAGATGCCGAGCACGACGGCGCTGGCCAGCACGTCCTGGAAGTAGTCCATGGCCTCGGCTGTGAGCATGCCGCCGAAGAGCAGCACCACCAGCCACACACCCCGCTTGCGCACCATCGTCAGGATGGGCACCTCGAGGTAGGGGTCGTCCAGGGCCTGCACGGCGCCCAACTTCTGGATGTCCTCGGTGGCCTCGCGCTCCTGCACGTCCAGCACGTCATCGACCGTGACGATGCCCACCAGCACCCCGGCCCCGTCCACCACCGGCAGGGCGCTGCGGTCGACGCGGCGGAAGACCGCCACCGCATCCTCCTGGTCCTGGGCGGCGGCCAAGGCAACGAAGCTGCGGTCCATCAGTGTCTCGATGCGCGTCTGCGGATCGACGGTGAGGAGCTGCCGGATGCGCAGGTCGTCGATCAGCACGCCGCCTGGACCGGTGACGTAGACCACGTTGAGGGTCTCGGCGTCGCGCCCATACTGCCGCACATGCGCCAGCGACTCCGCCACGGTCCAAGTCAGCTTGACCCGCACGTAGTCGGTGGTCATCAGGCGGCCGACCGAGTCCTCGGGGTAGGCGAGCAGGCGTTTGGCCTGCTCCCGTTCGCCTGCCGATAGCAGGCCGAGCAGTCGCACCGTCACCCGGCCAGGCAGCTCGTCGAGCAAGGCGGTGCGGTCGTCCTCCGACATGTCCTCGAGCACGGCAGCCAGGTCGGCGTCCGAGAGGGTCTTCAGCAACCTCTGCTGCGAGGCGAGCGAGAGGTACTCGAAGACCTCGGCGGCCCGTTCCCGGTCGAGCAGACGGAAGGCCACCGCTTCAAAGCCAGGGGCGATGTCGTCGATGGCCTCGGCCAGGTCGACGCTGGACTGTGACAGCAGCAACTGCTTGAGGGCGGAGTAACGCCGTGCTTCGACCAGCTCTGCGATGTTCCGGCTCAGTTGTTCCATGGCACGGCCCTCCTCCCTGGCCTCGTCCCGTGTCCCGACGCCGCGGCCGCCTTCCAGTGTATGGGCAGCACCATGCCGAGGCCAGGCCTCGTGCAGCACGCCCATGCGCCAGGAAGCACGTGAGACTTGTCATTGACGCCCGGTATCGCCCGCCCTTAGGCTGACGCCCGAGGAGGCACTACCGTGAAACGTTTCGTCCTGGTGTTGACCGGACTGGCTGCCCTGTTGCTGGCCGCCTGCGCACCATCCGCGCAGGTAGCGCTGAACGTCGTCCCCACCATCATCTCCGTGAGCAAGTCGGGCACGGACGTCCTCCTTCAGGGACGGTACTTCGGTGGCGGCGGTGAAGGCAGCTACGTGCTTGTCTCCGCCGACGTCGACGGTGAGGGTGGCGTCCAGGTCACCGCCTCCAGCTGGTCACCGAACCGCATCGTGTTCACGGCGCCAAGTGGCCTCCCCGCCGGCTTCGTCTTCGTGGTGGTCGGCGACGTGATGAGCACCGGACTACCTGCCGACCTGAACTGAGCCTCCCGCTCTACCCGGTTCCGGCTCTCATGGGGCGTGTAGACTCTGCCCGATGAGACTTCAAGCTGTCAAAGGCACCGCCGACCGGCTTCCGGAGGACCAAGCGCGCTGGCGCAACCTCCAGGCCGCCGTCGTTCGGGTGCTGGAGCGGGCGGGGGCCGTCGAGCTGACCCCGCCCATCTTCGAGTTCGCTGAACTCTTCGAACGCTCGGTGGGCGAGTCGGCCGATCTGGTCGTGCAGAAGGAGATGTACAGCTTCGAGGACCGCGGGGGCAGGCGACTGACCCTGCGCCCTGAGCTCACGGCCGGCGTCATGCGCGCCTTCGTCGAGCACGGCATGCATACAAGGCCAAGCCCGCAGAAGCTGTACAGCATCGGGCCCGCCTTCCGCGCCGAGAACGTGCAGCGCGGCCGCTTCCGCCAGTTCCACCAGGTCAACTTCGAGATCATCGGCATCGCATCGCCGGTGGCCGACGCCGAAGCCATCTCCCTGCTGGTCGACATCCTGCACGAGGCCGGCCTCCGTGAACTGACGGTGGCGCTTGGCACGGTGGGTGACCCGGACGATCGGCTGCGCTACAACGCCTACCTGCGCGAACAGTTGGCGCCGCGGGCCGATGAGCTGACCGCGATCAGCCAGGAGCGCCTGCGCCTGAACCCCATGCGACTCCTTGACGCCAAGGACCCGGGCGACCGCGCCATCATCGAGCCCCTTGCCCGCCCCATCGACTTCCTCAACCCCGAGGCCAAGGCCCACTTCGAGCAGGTGCAGGCCTGCCTGCTGGCCTGGGGGGTGCCCTTCGAGGTGGACCCCGCCATCGTGCGCGGCCTCGATTACTACAGGCGCACGGCCTTCGAGGTGAACCACGGTGGCATCGGCGCCCAGTCGGCCCTGTGCGGCGGCGGCCGCTACGACGGCCTCATCGCCGAACTGGGTGGTCCCGACGTGCCTGGCATCGGCTGGGCATTCGGCATGGAGCGGGTGCTGGACGCCATGGCGCAGGAGGGCGTGACCCAAGCGCAGGCCGAAGGGCCGCTGCTCTACCTGGTGCCCATGGACGAGCAAGCCGTGGCCGAGGTGGCAGGCTTGGCCCGCCGCCTGCGCGGCCGAGCACGCGTGGAGCACGGCTACAGCAAGCGCCAGCCTGGCAAGGGCCTGCGCGACGCCGATCGGGCGGGCGCCGTCTATGCTGCTCTGATCGGCGAGCGTGAGCGCCTGGCAGGCACGGTGCAGCTCAAGCACCTGTCCAGCGGTGAGGAACGCAGTGTGGCGCAGGACGAGCTGGCATCCGCCCTCGGGCTGGAAGCCAAGACCGCCGCCACGACGAAGCTAGGAAACTGAGGGGATCCCCATGCGACGCACGCACCATTGTGCTGCCCTGCGCGCCACCGACGCCGGCCAGCGCGTCCTGCTACAAGGCTGGGTGCACCGCCGCCGCGACCTAGGCGGGCTGGTGTTCATCGACCTGCGCGACCGCGAAGGCCTGACGCAGGTGGTGGTGGAGCCGGAGGCGCAGAGCGCCTTCGCCGTGGCCAGCGCCTTGCGCAGCGAGTTCGTGGTCGAGATCGCCGGCCTTGTCCGCGCCCGGCCGCAGGCCCAGGTCAACGAGCGCATGGCCACCGGCGGCGTCGAGCTGCTGGCCGAGCGCATCGAGGTGCTGTCCGAGGCGCGAACCCCGCCCTTCCCGCTCGATGCGCCGCCTGACGGCGGTGAGGTGAACGAGGACCTGCGGCTGCGCCACCGCTACCTCGACCTGCGCCGGCCGGAGGCCATGGCACCCTTGCTGCTGCGGCACCGGCTCATCGGCGAGGCATGGCGCTACTTGGACGAGCGCGGCTTCGTGCAGGTAGAGACGCCCATGCTCACCCGCAGCACGCCAGAGGGGGCTCGCGACTACCTGGTGCCCGCCCGCGGCCAGCCCGGCGCTGCCTACGCCCTGCCGCAGTCCCCGCAGCTCTTCAAGCAGATGCTGATGATGGCCGGCGTCGACCGCTACTTCCAGGTGGCCCGCTGCTTCCGCGACGAGGACCTGCGCGCCGACCGCCAGCCCGAGTTCACCCAGCTCGACCTGGAGATGTCCTTCGTCGATCAGGAGGACGTGCTGGCGCTGAACGAGGGCCTGATGGCCAGCGTGGTGGCCGCCACCACCGGGCAGCAGGTGGCCACGCCCTTCCCCCGCCTTGCCTACCGCGAGGCCTTGGACCGCTACGGCTCCGACAAGCCCGACCTCCGCTTCGGCCTGGAGATGACGGTGCTGGACGAGGTCTTCGAAGGCAGCGAGGTGCGCGCCCTGCGCGGTGCGCTGGACGCAGGCGGCGTGGTGCGCGGCCTGTACCTGCCGGCCGCCCAGGCCGCCTCGCTCAGCCGTAAAGGCATCGAGGCATTGGAGGAGGTGGCCAAGCGCCACGGTGCAGCCGGCCTCGCCTGGCTGCGCCGCAGTTCCGATGGCTTCAGCGGGCCGTTGGCCAAGGCCTTGTCCGAGCAGGAGCGGGGGGCGCTTGACGCCATCGCGCTGCCGAGTGCAGGGGCCGACGCGTCCTCCGAGGGCCTCTGGCTCATCGTGGCCGGCCGCTGGACCGTGGCCTGCACCGCCCTTGGCGCCGTGCGCTCACGTCTTGGCCACGACCTCGGCCTGATCGGCGATCCCGACGAGCTGAACTTCCTCTGGGTGGTCGACTTCCCGCTGCTGGAGCAGGCAGAGGACGGTGGCTGGACCTACATGCACCACCCCTTCACCCGCCCCATGGACGATGACCTCCCCTACCTGGAGAGCGACCCTGGCCGGGTGCGCGCCTACGCCTACGACCTCGTGCTCAACGGCAGCGAGATCGGCGGCGGTTCCATCCGCATCCACCGCGCCGACCTGCAGCAGCGTATGTTCAAGGCGCTCGGCTTCAGCTCGGAAGAGGCGCAAGCACGCTTCGGCTTCTTCCTCGACGCCCTTGCCTACGGCGCCCCGCCCCACGGCGGCATCGCCTGGGGGTTGGACCGCCTCGCCATGCTGCTGGCCAAGGCCAGGAGCCTGCGCGACGTCATCGCCTTCCCCAAGAACCAACGCGGCTCCGATCCGCTCACCGACGCGCCAGCCCCCGTCGATCCTGAGCAGTGGGCCGAACTGGGACTGCAGGTGGTGGCATCATGATCCCGCTGGTCATCCTCGACTTGGACGGCACCATCATCGGTCGCGAGGGCCGCGTCTCCACCCGCGTGTGGGAGGCGGCGGAGCGCGCCCGCGAGCTGGGCATCAAGCTAGCGGTGTGCACCGGCCGGCCAGGCATGGGCGTGGCGCTGCAAGTGGCTCGCCGCCTTGGTCCAGCCAACCCCCACGTCTTCCAGGCTGGCGCCCACATCGCCTACCCAGACGGCGAGACCCTCAAGGCATCGTCACTCAAGGAATCGGTGGCGCAGGAGATCGTGCAGCACGCCCGCAGCGAAGGCCTCATGCTCGAGGTCTACACGCCGCAGTTCCTCTACGTCGAGCGCAAGACGGCCCTCAGCGAGGCCCATGCCAAGGCCATCGGGGTGACCGCCATGGTCAGCGACCTCGCCACGGTGGTGGCCAACGAACCGGTGATCCGGGCGCAGTGGGTCATCCCAAGCGAGCAGGAGGCGGCCGCCATGGCCTTGAACCTGCAGGGCGTCACCGTCACCCGCGCCACCTCCCCCACCGTGCCAGACACGCTGTTCATCAGCCTCACGCGCGCCGGCGTCTCCAAGGGCAGCGCCGTGCGCGACCTGGTGGAGCACCTCAAGGTGCCGCTGGAGCAGGTCATGGCGGTGGGCGACTCCGAAGGCGACCTGCCCATGCTCGAGCAGGTGGGCTTCCCGGTGGTCATGGGCAACGCCGACGAGGAGCTGCGGTTGCGCTTCGAGCGGGTGGTGCCCGGGGTCGAGGAGGACGGCGTGGTCGAGGCGCTGGCCCTGGCCGCTTCGCTCAAGGGGCGCTAGCCCAGGTCCGAGCCGACGACAGCTAGCGTGCAGCCCTCGTCCCTCGCCGCCGCACGGCCACGCGCGGTAGGCTCGTGGACATGTCCCTGACCCGCATCCAGGACCTGGCCACCAAGGTGGGCCAAGAGGTCACCGTGGCCGGCTGGCTCACCGGCAGCCGCTCCTCCGGCAAGATCGCCTTCCTGCAGCTACGCGACGGCAGCGGCTTCGTGCAAGCCGTGGTGTCCAAGGCCGAGGTGGACGAGGCCGTGTTCCAGACCGCCCGCGAACTGGGCCAGGAGAGCTCCCTGCGCCTCACCGGCGCCGTGCGCGCCGACCCGCGCTCGCCCGGCGGCGTCGAGCTGTTCACCAGTGCCATCGAGGTGGTGCAGGCCAGCCAGGACTACCCCATCACACCCAAGGAGCACGGCGTCGACTTCCTGCTCGACCAACGCCACCTGCACCTGCGCCACCGCAAGCCATGGGCCATCCTGCGCCTCCGTGACGAGCTGGAGCGGTCCATCCAGGACTTCTTCAGCGAGCGAGGCTTCGTGCGCTTCGACGCCCCCTTCTTCATGCCGACCGCGGTGGAGGGCACCAGCAACCTCTTCGAGATCGACCTCTTCGACGAGGGCAAGGCCTACCTCTCGCAGTCCGGCCAGCTCTACGCCGAGGCCGGCGCCATGGCGCTTGGCGCCGTCTACACCATGGGGCCCACCTTCCGCGCCGAGAAGAGCAAGACCCGCCGCCACCTGCTGGAGTTCTGGATGGTGGAGCCCGAGGTCGCCTACCTGGAGCACCAGGGCAACGTGCAGTTGCAGATCGACCTGCTCGCCTACCTGGTGGGCCGGGCGCTGGAGGAGCGCAAGACCGAGTTGGAGATCCTGGAGCGCGACACCAGCAAGCTGGAAGGCGCAGCAGCCGGCGACTACCCCGTCATCAGCTACGACAAGGCACTGGAGCTGCTGGCCGAGGCCGGTGAGGTCATCCCTTGGGGCGAGGACTTCGGTGCGCCGCACGAGACCATCCTTGGCGAGCGCTTCGACCGGCCGGTGGTCATCGAGCGCTACCCCACCAAGGTCAAGGCCTTCTACATGGAGCCGGTGCCTGGTGATCCGACACGGGTGCTGTGCGACGACGTCATCGCGCCGGAGGGCTACGGGGAGCTGATCGGCGGCTCGCAGCGCATCCACGACCTGGCACTGCTCAAGCAGCGCATCGAGGAGCACCAGCTGCCCTTCGAGGCCTTCGAGTGGTACCTGGACCTGCGGAAGTTCGGGAGCGTGCCGCATTCGGGCTTCGGGATGGGCTTGGAGCGGACGCTGGCGTGGATCAGTGGGGTGAAGCACCTGCGGGAAGTGATCCCCTTCCCGCGGATGTTGACGAGGATGTACCCCTGAGGGAGCACAGCGAATGGCATGGGTCATGGTAGACTTTCACCATGCCCATCACCATCGATGCTGCCGGTCGGATCGTCATCCCCAAGGCCGTGCGCGAAGCGGCTGGCATCCGGCCGGGTATGCCGCTGGAAGCACGCTTCCATGACGGCCGCATCGAGATCGAGCCAGCACCTGCCAAGGTCGAGATCGTGGATCGCGGTGGTGTGTCGGTAGCGGTCTACGACGAGGGCACCCCCATCCTGCGCGCCGAGGACGTCAGCACCACCCTCGATGACCTACGAAAAGAACGTGGCTGAAGCGGTCACGGCCCTCGACACCAGCGTGATCGTCCCCGCCCTGCTCGATCGACACGCGCACCACAAGGCCGCGCTGCCTCCTGTTCAGGCCGCGCTGGACGGTGACGCAGTCCTGCCTCTACCGGCGCTGCTCGAGGCCTACGCCGTGCTGACACGCCTTCCACCGGCTTGGCGCCTGCGCCCGAGCGACGCCTTCGAGCTGTTGAGCCGTACCTTCCGCGGGCGAGCGCGGATCGCCGGCCTGGAAGCTGAAGACGGCTGGCCCCTACTCGAAGGCTCGGCCATGTCGAGCATCGAAGGCGGCGCGATCTATGACGCCCACATCCTCCTTTGTGCTCAGAAGGCCGGCGCAGAGATCCTGGTCACCTTCAACCGCCGTCACTTCGAACGCTTCGACCTGGGTGGCCTCCGGCTGCTCATCCCTTGAGTCGCGGGCGCCTCCCGACTTACCGCCCGGACAACCCCACACTCCCCCACAACGACTCAGCCGGTTCCCCATCCACCGTGATCCGCACCTCCGCAGCGTCCACCGCCACCTGCGCGGTGGCCACCAGCGACCGCACCGCCCCCAACTCCACCGCCGTGGTGGTCAACGGCCGTGACGGCGTGGCGCCGGCCGGCCGGCCCTCCTCGGTGATCCGCACGTCGATCACCGCCACCCGCTGCCGATCCAGCAGCAACACGTAGCCCCTTGGGGCCGGCACCGACGCCGGCCAAGCACCCTGGGCTAACAGGTCGGCGCGCAAGGCCGACAGGGCGGCGTTCAGCACCTCGGTGGGATCCTGCGCAGCGATCTCGGTCATGGGCACATCGGCGAAACCAGGGCGCTCGAGGCCCTCCTGGTCGACCACCACGTAACGGATCTCCACCAGGCTGGTGGCGGCACCTTCTTCGCCCAGCAGCGGGCCCGGGGCTGGCGCGGTCGGCAGCGAACGCCCGCCGATGGCGTAGAGGATGGCCACCACCAGGGCGAAGACGGTGAGCAACACCTGCGGCGCGCCCCACCATGACCGACGGCCGAGAGGCTCCAACTTGGCCTTGCTGCCGATGGTCTTCTCCGCCATCACCCGTCGTCCCTCAAGGCAGGCCGGCCAGCGCCGTGGCCAGGGCCGTCGCCAACGCCAGTGAGGTGCCAGGGTCGCGCATGTCGTGGGCCGACATCTCGATCAGCAGGCCGCGGCCGGCCGCGCCCATCAGCACCGCCAGAGGGGCGCCACGCACCGCACCGGCGGTGAGGCCGGCGTTGGGCAGGGCCACGGCCAGGGTCTCCGCCATGCGCCTGCCCAGGTCGAGCCGCGGCACGAGGCGCAGCAGGATGGCCCGCCGCACAGCGTCGGTCTCCGGTCGATTCAAGGCTGCTTCGGCATTCCAGCGGATGGCCTGGTCCAGGTCCAGTGCTCCGGAGGCGTCATCCAAGACGTAGAGACGCACGGTGCCGGGCGGCAAGCTGCCCAACTGGATGGAGACGAAGGCGTCCGCCCCCGCGCCCATGGCCGCACGTTCGCTGAGCGGAACTGGCGATGGACCGGGGCGCGTGCGGCTCACGTCCATCCCGGACGATGACAGGCCCTGGGCAAGCGCGTCGACGAAGCCCCTGACCAGCTCGTCCTCGCCGCCGGCGAGATCGAGGCCCGTGGGCACCGGTCCGGCGTCCAGCACCAAGCGACGGCCTTGGGTCACAGCCACCACCTCGGGCGGCGGCGCGGCGCCGAAGGCCACCACCACCTCGGTGCCGACGCCGTTGGGCAGTGTCAGGATCCTGGCGGTCATCCCCGGCTCCAGCTGCACCCGCGCCTCGGCTGTGCCGCGAACCGAGGCCAGCGAGGCGCGGATGAAGGCGTCGCCGTCCAAGGAGACCGAGGCAAGGGGATCGGCCCGGTCGAAGCGCAGCTCCAGCACGCCGTTGGGATGCTCGAAGCTGCTCACACGACCGGGGGCACTGAGGGAGAACACCAGCCGCTGGCCGGCGCCGAAGCCCTCCGAGCGCATGCCGAGGCTGGGCCTCGGCAGCACCAGCGCCACGGTGTTGCTGTCGGCCAGGAAGGAGACCATGCCGCCGAAGGCCTCACCGACCCCTTTGACCGGCAGGTAGGGCTCCACGCCGTCGTAGACCGCTGCCGGGCCGGGCCGGGAGCTTCCGTCGCGGTGGATGGCCGGCGTCACGGCGTTGGCCCTGCCCACCTCGTCGACCAGGGCCACCTGGACGATGGCGGCGCCAAGGCTCAGGGTCACACGACCCATGCCGGTGTCGATGCTCAGGTCGGCGCCCAAGGCCCTGGCCAGGTCGGTCGCTGGCGCGTACGCGACGCCAGGCACCAGGTTGCTGGTGGCGCCTGGCACCACCACGCCGTTGACCACCAGGCTCTGCTGCGCGGCCGCCATGCCGAACAGGCTCAGGACCATGGGCAGCAGGATCGCCACATGCAGTGGGCGCCTCACGAACGCTCGCCCTTGATGGCGCGGTCCATCTCTCGCTTGGCGTCCTTGGCGGCCTCGGCCGCGCGCTTGTCGTGCTTCTTGCGTCCCCTGGCCAGGGCGATCTGCAGCTTGGCCCGACCGTGCTCGTCGAAGTAGAGCTTCAGCGGCACCACCGTCAGGCCGCGGCGCTCCAGTCCCTTGCGCAGCTCCTCGATCTCGCGGCGGTTCAGCAGCAGCTTGCGACGCCTGCCTGGTTCATGGTTGTTGTAGGAGGCCTCGGTGTAGGCGGGGATGGTGGCACCCTCCAGCCACACCTCGTTCGCCTCGACCTTGGCGTAGGCCTCGGCGATGGAACCGCCGCCCGCGCGCAGCGACTTGACCTCGCTGCCGCGCAGGGCCAGCCCTGCCTCGAAGGTCTCGAGCAGGTCGTAATCGTGACGGGCACGGCGGTTGTTCAGCATCGCCGGCCATGATACCCGGCGCGGATGAAGGCGCCGGCCAACCGGGCCGACTCAGTCAAGGAAGTCAGATCAGTCAAGGAAGGCAGAGATGTCGAAGGGATCGACATCGATGCGCAGCTGCACACCGCCGCCTGGTCGTTGATCCACTTCTGCCAGGCGCTTGATCAGCTCTGCCTCGTCCTTGGCCCGCACGAAGAGGTGGAAGGCGTAGCGGCCCCTGACCTTGGCCACCGGCGCCGGCGCTGGACCGAGCACGTCGTCCTCTGGCAGGCCGGCGGTATGCAGACGGTCGACCACGCCCTGGGCCGCCAGCGCGGCGCGAGCTGGCTCGCGGTGGCTGAGCTGCACCCGTGCCCAGCGGCGGGAGGGGGGGTAGCCGAATGCCTCCCTGCGCTCAGCCACGTGGCCCAGCAGCTCATCCACCGCTTGGTCAAGGTCATCAGAGGTCCATGTGCGCCACAACTGGTGCTCGGTGCGCTGCACCTGCGCCAGCAGCAGCGGCCGCCGCGCGCTGCCGGAGATCTCGGGCAGCTGCAGCAGTGTGCGCAGCGCGTCCTCCTCGGCCCTCAGGTCCTCGTGGTCGAGCAGGGCGTCCCCGGATGTCACCGCCACCAGCGACAGCTTCGGCAGCGGCGGTGCTCGCAGCAGCGCAACGGTGCCCACCACCACCCCCGGCTCGCCGGCCAGCATGGCGCTCAGGTCCTCGCGGCGGTCGCGGTCCCAGCTCAGCACCCGCGTTCCGGGCAAGGCCTTCTGCACCGTCTCGGCCACCCACTCGGTGCCGGCGCCCGGCCTTGGCGCCAGGTCGGGCGCGCCGCAGGCAGGGCAGTCATGGGGCGCGGCCTGCTGGTGCCCGCAGAGGTGGCAACGCAGCCGACCTGCGCGCGCATGCCAGCGCAAGGGCACGGCGCAGTGCGGGCAGGGCACCGCCTCGCCGCAGTGGCCGCAGGCCAGTGCAGCAGCGTAGCCACGCCGCGGCACCAGCAGGACGGCCTGCCTTTCGCGTTCGACCACTTGCCTCAACAGTCGCAACAGCGGCGTGCTGATGGGCCAGCCACGCTCCTGCTTGACGTCGACCACCACGGCGCGCAGGGCAGGACGGGGCAGGCGCAGCTCCTCTGACGCGGCCATGGCGCCCAGTTCGGCGGTGGCCAGCGCATCCACCAGCGCCCAGCCAGCCCCTGCCGCATCGGCCAGCACCAGCGCGTCGCTGCGTCCTACGCTGCGGGCGCCGGCCAGCTGCTTGTAGCTGGCGCTGGCGGCGTCCCACACCACCACGGCCCGTAGGGCCGGCGCGGGCAGGCTGAGGATGGGGTAGGTGCCGAGCACCACAGCCGGGGTGCCATGGGCCAGGGCTTCACGCAGCGCAAGGCGCTGGGCGTCGTCCAGCTCCGGCCCCCAGCGAAGCGTGGGCAGGTGTCGTGCGACCTCGGCGGTGAGTTGCTCGCTGCCGGCGTGCTCGGGGATGAGGAAGAGCACCTGGCCGCCGGAACGCAGCTCGCGCCCCAGCGCGGGCAGCAGGGCGGCCAAGCGGCTGCTCGCGTCGCCGCCGCTCACCAGGCTGCCGGCCGGCGAGAAGGCACCGAGCACCTGCCCGGCCGCGACCTCCCCCGCCACCCCTCCCTCGACCGACGCGGCCTCCTCCGCCATCACCCAGGGTGCCGGTGGTGGCTCCTTGGGGCGGTCGGTGTAGGCGGCGTAGCCCTTCGTCACCAGACCCCGCGCAGCCGAGACCGGCACCGCCGCATCGCGCGCCAGACCGGCAGCACCTGCCTCCATCGGACCGTGCAGGTGCAGGTAGGCCAGCGCCCGGCGTTGCGCTTCCTTGGGCTTGCCTTGCAGGTCGTCGTCCTCCGGGCGAACCGCCGTCAGCACCCGTTCGGTGTCGACGATGGGGTT
>CAYXJZ010000002.1:16164-56713 GCA_964465355.1 uncultured bacterium
GTCTCGGCCGACCTGGCCTCCCGCACCGCGCCGACGATGCCCACCCTCAGGCCGCCCTGCCACGACACCGCCACCCGGGCGCCGAGCGGCCAGGAGCCATCAACGGGCCCCGCGGGCGCCTCTCCGGCCGGCGACGCCATGGGCGCCAGGTAGTCCAGTGCAGGCAGCGGCAAGGGCAACCAGATCTGGAGCACGAGAGGCACGGGTCAGTGTACGCGCGGCCTCTGGTATCCTCGGTCACGATGTCCGGCCAGGACCAAGACACCATAGGCAGCAGCCCAGAGGCGAGCCCAGAAGGCGGCGTCACCTACCGCGACGCCGGCGTCGACCTGTCGGCCGCCGCCGACACCATGACCCGCATCCGCGACGCCGTGACCTCCACCTACGGGCCGAGGGTGCTGCAGGGCATCGGCGCCTTCGGCGGCCTGTTCGAGCTGCCAGGCGACGTGCCGGAGCCGGTGCTGGTGGCCTCCACCGACGGCGTTGGCACCAAGACGCGAGTCGGCGCAGCCCTCGGCCAGGTGCACGGCCTCGGCCGCGACCTGGTCAACCATTGCGTCAACGACGTGCTGGTGCAGGGCGCCACCCCCCTGTTCTTCCTCGACTACATCGCCAGCGCGCGCTTGGAGCCCGCCCTGGTGGCCGACGTGGTTGGGGGCGTGGCCGAGGCCTGCCGCGAGGCCGGGATGGCGCTGCTCGGCGGCGAGACCGCCGAGATGCCCGGGGTCTACGCCCCAGGCGAGCTGGACCTGGTCGGCACCATCGTCGGCATCGTGGCCAAGTCCAAGGTGATCAACGGCAGCTCGGTACGTGAGGGCGACGTGCTGCTGGCGCTGCCTTCCGGTGGCCTGCAGACCAACGGCTTCTCGCTGGCCCGCACGGTGGTGCGCGGTCGCTACCAGGACCCGGTTGACCCAGCCGACCCGGACGGCCCCACCATGGGCGAGGCCCTGCTGGCACCGCACCGTTCCTTCCTGAAGGACGTCAGGCCGCTGCTTGATGCGGGCCTGGTGCGTGCCTTGGTGCACGTCACCGGCGGCGGCATCCCCGGCAACCTGCCGAGGGTGCTGCCGGAAGGCCTTGGCGCGGTGGTCGATCCGACCTCCTGGGCCTGGCCGCCGGTGTTCCGCCGTCTGCAGCAGTTGGGTGAGATCGACGAGGTGGAGATGCGCATCGCCTTCAACCTTGGTGTTGGCATGATCGTGATCCTGCGCCCTGAGGACGAGGCGCGTGCTCGCGAGCTCTCGCCCGCGTTGGCCTGGCGCATCGGCGAGGTGGTGGCGGGCGAAGGTGTGCGGTTCGAAGCGTCCGCGGCCGTCGCCTAGGGGCTTCCCCGGCCTTGAGCCGCAGTCCTTCAGCGCCGCTGGACCGGTGATGCGCCGAGTTCACACCAGGGCACGCTTCAGTTCGTCGTCCAGTAGCCGAGGATGAACATCGAACCGTCCGAGAGCAGCAAGGTGACGCCTTCCGCCCCCGTTCGTGTCGGATGGACGAAGGACAACGAGGCTGCCCCTTCCTCCGGCGAAACCTCCCTCTCCAGTGTGTAGCCAGCCGCCTCGAAGGCCAGGATCAGGGCTTCGCGCGCCCCATCGGCCTCGAAGACCAGGTAACAATGCTTCGGCTCAGCATCCGCCAATCCCAGATCGTCGAAGAGGCTGGCGCAGGCCATGCCATGCAGAGACATGGCACCAGCGGGGAGGGAGACAGCAGGATCGCCGTGCCACTCGAAGGCAGGAACCGGCTCCTGTGCCGCAGCCAGGAAAGCTAGCGAGGCCGCGACGACCAGCATCCATTTGTTCATAGAGCTACGTTATGGACAGGCGCGGGCGGCCTGGGGTCACTCGCCAACGTATGGGACACAGGCAAGTACACACGTTCAGGGGCAGCGACCGTCACGGAGATGCCCCAGTCTCGCTCAAGCCCGCCTGAGCGCCATCTCCAAGGTCCGCGCCACGCCAGGTTCCGTCGCCCTCGGATCCAAGGCCGGCAAGGTGACGGTGAACACCGTCCCCTCCCCCACCCGGCTGCGCACGTCCACCACCCCACCGTGCTGCTGCACGATGGAGCGAACGATGGCCAGGCCGAGGCCTGAGCCGCTGCCACGCCGCGCACCGTCCACCCTGAAGAAGCGCTCGAAGATGTTGGGCAGGGCCTCGGCCGGGATGCCTGGGCCGTCGTCTAGCACCTCCAGCACCACTTCCTTGCCGGTGCGCACGGCGTGCAGCGTGACCGTGCGGGCACCTGCGTTGAGTGCGTTCTGCACCAGGTTGAGCACCACCTGCTTGAGGCGCTTGGCGTCGCCCTCCACCTCCAGCAGCGGCGACCCACGGTCGAGCACGATCTGCGCAGGCGTCGAAGCAGGGCCTAGCTCAGCCTTGACCTCCTCCAGCACCTCGATGATGTTCATGGGCTGGCGCTGGACGGTGAAGCCGGCATCGGCGCGCGCCAGGTCGAGCAGGTCGTTGACCAGCTTGGCCATGCGCTCGGCCTCGCGGTCGATGCCCTTGAGCGGCTCTAGCTGCGCCGGGGTGGGATCGGTGCGGCGCATGAGGTACTCGGCCAGGCCACGGATGGAGGTGACCGGCGTGCGCAGCTCGTGGCTGGCGTCGGCCGTGAAGCGCCGCTGGGTCTCGAAGGACTCCTGCAGCCTGGCCAGCATGCCGTTGACGGTGACCGCCAGCTCGCGCACCTCGTCCCGACTGCGCGGCACGGGCACCCGTTTGGTGAGGTCCTCGCCGGAGATGCGCGCCGCCGCCTGGGTGACCCGCTGCACCGGCGAGAGCACGCGGCGCGAGAGGAAGGAGATGGCCAGGGCGAAGACGAGGAAGGCGAGCAGCACCGCCATGGCCAGATCCTGCGAGAGCTGGCTCAAGGTCATCTGCATGGTGGTGATGGGCACCCCCACCATGATGAGGCCGGTCAAGGCGCCGCCTTGGACGAGGGGCCATTGGATCAGGCCGAGCATGCCGAAGACGCGCAGTTGCTGGCCGCCTGCCAACCCCACGTCGCTCACCACGTCCCCGCCTTGGACCAGGGGCTCGAGGGCCCGATCGCTGAGCAGGTTGAGCAGGCTGTCGGTGGTGGGGTTGCGGCGAACGTTCGGGACGCCCGCGATGACGCCATCACGGATGACACTGACGTCGCGGGGCAGGTCGCCGGCCGAACTCGTCAGGACGATTTGATAATACATGTCACTCGGGATGCGCGGAACGCTCTGCGCCAGCGGACCGTCGAAGAGCTCAGACAGCGCCTGCCTCGCCCGCTCCTCCACCACCGACATGAGCGAGCGCTCGGTGAGCAGGTAGACGGCCACCCCAGCGCCGGAGAGCACGATGGCGATGAGGATGCTGGTGATGAGGGTGAGGCGGAGGCGGAGGGTCATGCTGGACGACGGGCTTGGCCGTTCAAGCCTCCCGGAGGACATAGCCGACGCCGCGGACTGTGTGGATCAGGCGCTGTTCGCCCTCGCCCTCCAGCTTGCGTCTGAGGTAGCCGACGTAGACGTCGACGACGTTGCTGCCGCCGGTGTACTCGGGCCACACCTTCTCTTCGATCTCGTAGCGGCTGAACACCTTGCCAGGGTTGCGGGCGAAGAGCTCCAGCAGCTCGAACTCCTTGGCGGACAGCTCGATGCGCCGACCGTCGCGGAAGACCTCGCGGCCGTCTAGGTTCATGACCAGGTCCATGACCCTGACCTCGCCCGTCACCGCCGGGTTGACGCGGCGCAGTTGGGCGCGCACACGGGCCAGCAGCTCCTCCACCGAGAAGGGCTTGACCAGGTAGTCGTCGGCACCGGCGTCCAGGCCGGTGACCTTGTCCTCCACCGAGTCCTTGGCCGTGAGCAGGATGATGGGCGTGTTGCTGGTCTTGCGGATGCGCTGGGCGACCTCTAGGCCGTCGAGCACGGGCAGCATGAGGTCGAGCACCACCAGGTCCGGGCTGAACTCGCGGTAGTTGGAGAGACCAGTGACCCCATCGAAAGCCACCTTGGTGTCGTAGTTCTCGGCCTTGAGCTCCAGGTCGATGAACTTCGCGATCTCTTTCTCGTCTTCGACGATGAGGATCAAGGGTTTGCGGTCCATGGAGGCACGATGCCACGACTGCGCATGAGAACATACCTGCACCCTCATGAGGTTCATGGCGGTGGGGCTTCAGCCGGGCAGGCGTACCGTCTCCTGCACCACGAGACCACGCGCAAGGGCGGCAGCGGCCCAGTCGCGGGCGCCCTGGAGGTCGTGATCCCGGTGGTTGCCGCAGCGCTCGGGGCTGTCGCCGGGCACGGCGCCATCGTGGTCCCGCACCGCGGCGAGCGCCCGCTCGGCGGCGGCCAGCATCGTCTGCTCCGCCGGCTCGCCGAAGAGCGTCAGGTAGAAGCCCGTGCGGCAGCCCATGGGCGAGGCGTCGATGAGCTGCACGCCGGGCAACTCGTCACGCAGGTAACCGGCCAGCAGATGCTCGAGGGTATGCAGCGGGGCGGTGGGGATGGCGTCCAGGTTGGGCTGCACCAGCCTCAGGTCGAACTTGCTGACCACATCGCCCGCTGGCCCGCGGTAGCTGCCTGCCAGGCGTACATAAGGTGCACGCACGGCGTTGTGGTCGAGCTCGAAGGAGTCAACGCGCGTCTTGGGGGGCATGGGTCCATGCTAACGCCGGGCGCCGGCCGCCGAGGCCGCTCCGCTGACGTCGGCCGTGCCGTGGTCCGACCACCGTGGCGCTGTGCGTCCTGCCCCGCCGCGGTAGAGTGCCGACGTCGCCTCATGGCGTCTATCTCGCGGTACGGGAACGGGGTCACAGCGTGCGTGAGCGTGTCGCTATCTTCGTCGACGGCAGCAACCTCTACAACGGCATGCGGGAGAACCTCCGCAACACCCGCGTCAACCTCCAGGAACTGATCCGCCAGCTCAACAACGGCCGCCACCTGGTGCGCTGCTACTACTACAACGCCCAACTCACCGACGACTACGACGAGGACCAGCGCGACGGCCAGCAGCGCTTCTTCGAGTCGCTGCGGCGCATCCCCTACGTCACCGTGCGGCTCGGCAAGCTGCACCGCAGGCCGGACGGGGCGCTGGTGGAGAAGGGCATCGACGTGGCCATCGCCGTCGAGGCGCTGTCGCTGGCCCACCAGGGTGCATACGACTGCTGCCTGCTGGTCTCCGGCGACGGCGACTACGTGGAGCTGGTGGAGTCCATCAAGCGCCTGGGCAAGCACGTGGAGTGCGCCATGTTCCGCAACCAGTCCGCCGGGGTCCTGATGGAGCACGCCGACGTGTTCCGGCCCCTCGACGACTGCGACTGGTCGAAGATCGTGTTCTGAAGGCCTCCAGCGCGAGGCGCTGGAGACACACAGTGAGGCCGTTTAACTTCCCTTCAGCCCCAAGGGAACGCCAGCTGCCCGATGCTAGACTTCGGTCACGGTCCGGCAAGGACCACGCTCTCCTAGGAGGAAGCATGCGCACCCTGTTCGTCCTGCTCACGGTGGCCGCACTCGGCATGGCTGCAGCCCAAGACTACGTGTTCGGTATCACCTTCGACGCCGGCGGCAAGTTCGACGGCTCCTTCAACGAGGGCACCTTCCGTGGCCTCGAGCTCGCGATCACCGAACTCGAAGCCGACCAGGGCCTCGAGATCGACCTGCTCGAGTTCGAAGGCACGCCCGACACCGCTGCCCAGGGCATGCGCCAGATCGCGGCCAGCGGCGCCGAGCTGATCGTCTCCCCCGGCTTCCTGCAGGCCGACGCCATCGCCGCTGTCTCGGCCGAGTTCCCCAACACCTCCTTCGTCCTCATCGACGACGTGCGTGAAGGCCCCAACGTCCGCTCGGTGGTCTTCAAGGAGCACGAAGGCTCCTTCCTGGTCGGCTACATCGCCGGCAGCCTGTCGCAGACCGGCGTGGTCGGCTTCGTCGGCGGCATGGACATCCCGCTCATCCGCGCCTTCGACCTCGGCTTCCAGGAGGGCGTGAAGTACGCCTGCGCCGACTGCACCGTCATCAGCAACTACGTCGGTGTGACCCCTGACGCCTGGAACGACCCCACCCGCGCCAAGGAGCTGGCCACCGCTCAGCGTGCCCAGGGCGCCGACATCATCTACGCCGCCGCCGGCGCCTCCGGCAACGGGGTCATCGACTTCGTGCTCGAGAACATGTGCTTCCAGGGCGCCAGCCGCCGCACCGATCTGACCGATGCCCTCGCCTCGGTGCCCGCCTACGCCGCCTACAGCTCGGCCTGCGGCGCCGGCTCGCAGCCGCTCTTCTTCATCGGCGTCGACAGCAACCAGAACCACCTCGGCGACACCGACGCCAACCCCGCCACCCTCAACCACGGCCTCACCTCCATGCTCAAGCGCGTGGACGTGGCCGCCTACGACGCCGCCTACGACGTGGCCAACGGCACCTTCACCCCCGGCACCCACGTGCTCGGCCTGGCCGAAGGCGGCGTGGGCTACGCCTTGGATGCTTACAACGAGGCGTTGGTCCCCGCCGCCCTCATCGCCGAGCTGAACGTGATCACCGACATGATCGTCTCCGGCCAGCTGGCGGTGAGCGACTACCGCGACCAGTGATGGTCTAGTTCCACTTCCTTCGTCCTGGTCGCCGCGGCTCTGGTCGCGGCGACCTTCTTTGGGGTGCCGGAGGCCGCGGAGAGCGGCGCGGATCTGCTATGATCATCGGTCGCAGGGTGGGCTACCTGATCGCGGCGTGTCGCCGGCTTCGCCGACGACACATCGAGGAAAGTCCGGGCACCGTAGGGCAAGGTGCCAGCTAACGGCTGGGCGCGTAAGGCGACGGCAAGTGCAACAGAGAGTAGACCGCCAGTGTGTGTTGACCTTCGGCCACCAGGCCTTCGGCCACCACCACGGGTAAGGGTGAAAGGGTGCGGTAAGAGCGCACCAGTGCCCCTGGTAACAGAGGCAGCTAGGTAAACCCCACTTGGTGCAAGGTCCGATAGGGAGAAAGGGCTTGCCCGGCCCGCTACCATCTCCGGGATGACCGCTCGAGGCGCGCGGCGACGCGCGTCCCAGAGAGATGATCAGGCGCGCGCGACCGCAAGGTCATGCGCCGACAGAACCCGGCTTATCGGCCCACCTGCGAGGAAGAGGCGACCCCCTTGGGGGTCGCCTCTTCTCTTGGGGCTCTCTCAGGCGTTGGTCCCTCTCAGGAGCTCCGGCGAACGGTCATCAGGCTCAAGGCGCCTCTTCCACGCTGAACACGAAGTGCCATTCGGTGATGTGGGTGTCAACGGACAGCACCCGCCACAGCACCACGTAGTGCCCGGGGGGCAGCGGCTCCTCCAGCACCAGGCTGAGCTCGGCAGCAGCGCCGCCAGCCGGCGACAGGCTGAACGCGACGGCGTCCGGGCTGGGCGCGCCGGAGCCAAGCCGCTGGTTCACGGCCTGGGCAGCCAGGCCTGCAAGGCGCAGGCGGCCGGTGGGGGCCGACAGGTCGACCTCGGCATCGAGGCGCAACAGCTCGACCATCGAGAAGCTGACCTCGACCCGCTCGGTGAAGCTCAGCACCACCTCGCTGGGGCCCTCGTCCGACACGGAGTCGGCCGCCGGCAGCGAGGCGCCAAGGTGGGCGTGGGCCAAGGCCGCCCCCGTCCACCACAGGCCGACCAGCAGCAGGACGAGCGCCGTCGTCCGGGATGCAGCAGCCCTGGCCGGGCGTTCACCCGACGTCGAAGGCCTCAAGGGACCTGGATGGCCGCGGGATCGGCCACCACCGGGTCGGCATGGACCATCTCCACGCCATCGAAGACCTCGGAGAACGCCACGTCGCCGATGAAGCCGGTGACACGGACGTCGTAGTTGCCGGACACCGTGGGGATGAAGTCGGCAAGGTAGACGCCGGGGGCACCACGCTGGGCCCGGGTGCTGAGGGCGACGGAGCTGCCGCCTGGTCCGAGGACCTCGATGAGCAGGGCGTCGGCCAGGTTCTCCACCGGCTCACCGGCAGCGTCGGTCACGCGGATCTCGACCGTCTCGATCTGGCCGGCGTAGAGGGGGGCCGCCAAGTAGCCGGCCACCAGGGTGTAGGCACCGTCGCCCACCACCTTGGTCACGTGCGCGGAGGCGGTGGCGAGCAGCAACAGAAGGGCGCAGAGGATGGCGATGCGGAAAGGGCGGTTCACGGTCATGGGGACTCCTTGGGTACGAGACGACGGCGAGGGTCAGCCAGGGGAGGCGACGCGCTGCACGACGATCAGGACGGGGATGAAGGGAAGGCGGCTCAGGCGCCAGTCGGGACCGGCAGCCACCGTGGCGGCGCCCGGCTCCTGGGTGCCAGACCGGCCAAGGCCTTGACCAGCACCAGCACGGGGAGCAGCAAGGAGACGACCAGTTCAGGCGTTCGGGGCAAGGCCACCGCGGCCAGCGGGGCGGCCCAGGCACCGATCACCTCGTAGAGGCCGTGCACGTGGTCGTCACCACCCCAGGGGTGGCTATGGCCAGGGAACTCGGTCTGACCCGCCCAAGCGGTGACCACCACCAAGGTCACCACCACGGAGGCACACAGGGCTGCGAGGCCACCGGCGCGCAAGGCCGCAAGCCATGGCAGACGTCCGAGGGTCAGCAACCGCCGCACGGCTCGAGCATACACAGCCCACTCCCGACCTGGACCCTTCAGCGCTTGAGCAGGCCTTCATCCATGGGTGATGGGGGTGACATCGGCAGGCAGGTCGGGGGCCGCATGGGTGGAGGGTGTGGAGACAGGGGGTTGTGAGGGTTGATGGTGGGAAATCGTGGGGAATCGTGGTAGAGTGCCCAATCTCAGGAGGAGGGGTGCCCACACCCGGTGAAAAGCCGTCCTGCACGACAATGCGCGAGTCCCGCCGGGTTCATGGACGGCGAGCGCGTAGCCCTCGTGGGTGGGGAACGGTGGGGACATGCCCTTCGGTGAGTACCCCTACACCGTGGACGACAAGGGTCGCGTGGTGATCCCCCCGGCTTTCCGCGACTTCGTGGCCGACGGCATGGTCATCACCCGCGGTCTAGAGGTCTGCCTCTTCGCCTTCCCCATGTCCTCATGGCACCGCATCGAAGAGCACCTCACCGAACTGCCGCTCACCGACGCGCAGGCCCGCAACTTCGTGCGCTTCTTCTACTCTGGCGCGGCGAAGGCCAAGCTCGACGCGGCAGGGCGCGTCACCCTGCCCCCCACCTTGCGCACCTTCGCCGAGACCACCGGCAACGTGGTGGTGGCCGGCGCGCCCAACCGTCTGGAGATCTGGAACGAGCAGCGCTGGCAGGAGAACCTGAACCGCGTCCAATCCGACCCCCCAGCCCCCGAGCTCCTCAGGGAACTGGTCGGATGAGTGCGGTGGCGACCATGGACCACGTTCCCGTCATGCTCGAACGCTGTCTCGACGCGCTGGCGCCGCAGCCGGACCGCTGGGTGGTCGACGGCACCTTCGGCGCAGGCGGCCACACCCGCGCCCTGCTGGCCCGCGGGGCCAAGGTGCTCGGCATCGATCAGGACGCCAGCGCCCTGAGCTACGTCAAGGAGCTCGAGGCCGACGTGCGCAAGGTCGGCCTCAGCGATCCGGGTGAGCGCTTCCGCTTCGTCCAAGGCAACTTCCGTGACCTGCCTCAGCACCTGAGCGCAGCCGGCTTGAACGAGGTGCACGGCGTCCTGCTCGACCTCGGCGTCAGCTCGATGCAGCTCGACCAGGGCGAGCGGGGCTTCGCCTTCCGCCACGACGGCCCGCTGGACATGCGCATGGCGCCCGTCGGACCAAGCGCGGCCGACCTCATCGAGGGCGCCAGCTTCGAGGAGCTGGCCGCCTGGCTGCACCGCTACGGTGAGGAGCGCCACAGCAGGCGTCTGGCCCGCGCCATCGTCGCCGCCCGCGATGAAGCGCCCATCCTCACCACCGGCCGTCTGCAGGACGTGATCCAGGCGGCCTACCCACCCGGCCCGCGGCGCGACCATCCTGCCCGTCGCACCTTCCAGGCCCTTCGCCTGGTGGTCAACGACGAGCTGGGCGCCCTCGAGCAGGGACTGGTCGCCACCAGCCAGGTGCTGGCCGTCGGCGGCCGCCTGGTCGTGCTGGCCTACCACTCCCTCGAGGACCGCATCGTCAAACACGTCCTGCGCGACGACCCCACCCTCGAAGCCCTGACCAAGCGCCCCCTCGAAGCCTCCGAGGCCGAGACCCTAGCCAACCCGAGGGCCCGCAGCGCCAAGCTGCGTGCCGCCGTGAAGCGCTCAGCCTCCGAGGAGCCGCGTCCATGAGCCCGGCCGCACGCACCACCGCACTGGTCTACGTCGCCCTGCTGCTGGTCCTGGCCGGCCTCGGCGCCATGTCGCAGCAGCGCTATCGCCATCATGCCGGTCTCCTCGAAGCCAAGGAGGAGGCGCTGGTCGACCTGGCGGCCCGCCGCGCCGAGGCGGCGGCCGTCAACGGCCCCTTGGCCATCACCACCTGGGCGCGGACCAACGGCATGGTGCCCGCGCCCGAAGCCCCCCTCACCGCCGGCGTCGCCCCAGGGCTGCCCGCCCCGACCGCCCCCGCCCCCGTCTCACCGACCTTGGAGGTCATGACCGTATGGCGTTGATGGACCGCTCCGCCCCCGCCGGCCGCCCGGCGGCACCCACCGAACTGCGCCTGCACCGCACGGCGTTGGTCGGCATCATGGCCGTCTTCCCCCTGCTGGCAGCGCTCTGGGGCTTCGCCGGCCAGCAGGGCGGGGCACCGGTGTGGCCGAGCGAGCTGGTCGACGCGACCAACCGCGGCCGCCTGGTGACCAGCGACGGCCGGGTCCTCGCGGAAGGTCCTGTAGGCGCGAGACGCTACCCCCAAGGCACCCTGGCCGGCTCCCTGGTCGGCTTCCTCGGCGCCGTGCAACCCGACGGCCGCTACGGCCTCGAGGGCCTGGAGTACACCCTCGACAGCCGCCTGCAGGCCGGTGAGCAAGTGATGCTGACGCTGGACGCCACGCTGCAGGCCGCCGCCGAGCTGCACCTGGCCGAGACGGTGGCCGCCACCGGTGCGGCCGGTGCGTCGGCCGTGGTGCTGGAGGTGGGCACCGGCCGCGTGCTGGCCGCCGCCAGCTGGCCGAGCTACGACCCCAACGCCTGGCAGCAGGCCGACCGCGACACCATGCGCAACCGAGCCCTCGTCCAGCAGTACGAGCCCGGTTCGGTCATGAAGCCCTTCGTGGTGGCCGGCCTGTTGGAGAGCGGGCGCCTGCGGCCCGACGAGCTCATCGAGTCGCCCATGACCCTGCGGGTGGGGCTCAAGACCTTCCGCGACGTCAGCCAGCACGATGCGCTGCTCAGCGTGTCCGACGTGCTGCGCTACTCCAGCAACAGCGGCACCATCGCCATGGGCCAACGCTTCCAGCCCGCCGAGCTCCATGCCTGGTACGCCGCCTTCGGCTTCGGCCAGGACATGGGCATGCGTTCCGTCTTCACCAGCAGCGGCGGCATGTCCGACCCCCACCGCTGGGTGCCGCAGGACCACGCCACCATCTCCATCGGCCAGGGGCTCGACACCACCAACCTGCAGCTGGCGGCCGCCTACGCCGTGATCGCCCAGGACGGCGTCTACGTTTCGCCGCGCTTGCTGGAGGACGAGAGCGTGCCGCCCTCCTACCGGGTGCTCTCCCCCGAGACGGCCATGACCGTGCGCCACATGCTGGCCTACACCGTCTCGGCCAGCAGCCTGCGCAGCAGCCAGATCCCCGGCGTCGCCACCGCAGGCAAGACCGGTTCGGCCGACGTCTACGACGCCGCCCTCGGCGGCTACGCGCCCGGCCGCTCTGCCCTCACCTTCGCCGGCATGTTCCCCGCCGACCGGCCCGAGGTGGTCATGGTGGTCACCGTGCACGACGCGCAGGTCGCCACCCTTGCCACCACCGTGGCCGCCCCGCTGTTCCGCGCCATCGGCGCGGAGGTGGTGGCCCACTGGGCGGTCTCGCCGGACGGACCGGCCTGGGCAAGGGCCGCCATGCGCTGAAGGCGCTGGCTTCGCCGCGGCCTTCATGCACATCAGCGTGTCTATGTGTAAGATGTGTAACATCATCATGATCCGCGTCCTGAGTGGCCGCGGGTCGGTTGGGAAGGAACACCGCCGATGCGCCTCGAGCCAGCCACCCTGCAGCAGGTCCTGAAGCACCGCATCATCAGCCTGCCTTCCCGTCCCCTGCCCCCGGCAGGCGGGTTGCGCTTCCACTCGGACCGCGTACGGCCAGGCGACGTCTTCGTGGCGATGGGCGGCGCGCAGCAGCACGGCGAGCGCTATGCCGACGACGCCCTGGCGCGCGGCGCCGCCTACCTCATCAGCGACCGACCACACCCAGACGCCCTGCTGGTGGATGACGCCGCCGAGGCCCTGCTCGACCTCGGCCGCTTCGCCCGCGCAGCGCACAGAGGCCCCGTCATCGGCGTGACGGGCAGCGTCGGCAAGACCACCACCAAGACGCTGCTGGCCGCGGCAGCAGACGCCCACGTCTCGCCAGGCAACATGAACACGCCGTACGCCCTTGCCACCGTGCTGGTCGACGTCTGGCTGCAACAGCAGCCCGACCGCCCCCTGGTGCTGGAGATGGGCATCGACCACCTTGGCGAGATGGCCACCTTGATCGAGCTGGTCCGCCCGAGCCACGGCCTGCTCACCGCCATCACCCCCGCTCACCTGGCCGGCCTCGGCGATCTGCAGAGCCTGACCAGGGAGAAGTCGCTGCTGCTGGCCGTTGCCGATCACCGCTACGCCGCCGACAAGGCCTACCGGATGCTGCCGCTGGAACACCGTGGTGGGGTGCATCGCTACCGGCTGCTGGAAGACGGGGAGACCCGCGGCGGCGCGGGCCAGGGCTCGGCTGACGACGGCTGGCTCGGCGAGCATCGGGTGGGCAGCGAAGGTGATGAGCTGATCGTGCACGCCGAGGAAGGCGATCTGCGCCTTCGCCTCCCTGGCCTCGGCCGCGCCCTGGCCGAGGACGCGCTTGGCGCCCTGCGCGTGGCCCACGACCTTGGTGTGTCCCTGGCCGAGGCCGCTCGCCGCATCGAAGGTTGCGTCATGGAGGAAGGCCGCATGCGGCCGCATCGCCTCGGTGGTCTGCTGCTGCTCGACGATGCCTACAACGCCAGTCCCGCCTCGATGGCGGCGGCGCTGGAGGTGCTCTCGCGCTCGCCCGCGCCGCGCATGGCGGTGGTCGGCACCATGCTCGAGCTGGGTGACGACTCCCCCAGCATGCACCGCGAGGTGGGCCGCTCCTTCGCCGCCGCCGGCCTCGACGCCCTGTGGGTGGTGGGCGAGGGCGCCGCCGAGCTGGCCGCCGCCTTCCCTGGCAGCAGGCGTTTCGCCCGCATCGAGGAGGTCATCGCCGCGGCAGGCGAACTGCCCGAACGCGGCAGCCTGTTGGTGAAGGGCTCGCTCGGCATGCGCATGCAGGCCCTCGTCCGCCACCTGCTGGCGGTGCCGGCATGAGCCCACTGTCCAGCGGCGTGCTGGTGGCGCTGGCCGCCCTCTGCTCCATGCTCCTCACCGGCGTCTTCGTGCAGTTGGCGCGGCGGCGCGGCTGGGGCAAGGTGGAGCGTGAGGACGGACCGCAGAGCCACTTGGCCAAGCAGGGCACGCCCACCATGGGCGGCGTGGCCTTCATGATCGTCGGGCTTGGCTTGGCGCTGCTCTTCGGCCCTCGCGACAACGACCTCTTCGCCCTGCTCCTGCTGGTGGCCGCCAGCGCCCTGCTCGGCTTGGGCGACGACGCGGTGGCGCTTGGGCGCAAGCGCGCGCTGCGGCGTGGCGACGAGGCATCAGGGCAGAGCACGGCCACCGGCCTCTTCGCCCGCTGGCGACTGCTCGGTCAGGCGGTCTTCGCCCTGGCCTTCGGCGCATACGCCGTGCAGGCCGGCCACACGGCCTTCGGTCAGCCATGGCTCGACACCGCCTTCTTCGCCTTCGTGGTGGTGGGCAGCGTCAACGCCTTCAACTTCAGCGACGGGCTGGACGGCCTGGCGGCCGGCATGGGCGCCGTCATCCTGCTGCTGTTCATCGGCTCGCCCTTGGCCGCCGCCCTGCTCGGCGCGCTGCTCGGCTTCCTCTGGTACAACGCCCACCCAGCCCGCGTCTTCATGGGCGGGGTGGGGGCCGAGAGCCTCGGCGCCGCCGTCGCCGGCCTTGCCATCCTCTCCGGCGCGGTGTGGTGGCTGCCGCTCTTCGCGCTGTTGCCTGTGCTCATGGTGCTCTCGGTCATCGCCCAGGTCATCTACTTCCGCGCCACCGGCGGCAAGCGCCTGCTGCGCATGGCGCCGCTGCACCACCACTTCACGCTCTCCGGATGGCCCGAGACCCGGGTCACCCAGCGCTTCGTGGTCGTCACCGCCGTCCTGGTGGCCTTGGTCTACGGCCTCAGCGGCGGCTTCGGGGCATGAGTCGGCGTCCGCTGCTGGTCTACGGACTCGGCCGCAGCGGCGGCGCCGTGGTGGAGCGGGCGCGCGGCGAGGGCTTGGACGTGCTGTTCATGGACGACAAGCCTGCCGGCACCGACATCGACAGGGCCCTTGGCCTCGGCGCCCGCAGGGTGCTGAGGCTGGAGGACGCGCTGCGCGAGACGCCTGCCACCTGCGTGGCGGCGCCAGGCGTGCCCATCGACCACCCCGACCTGCTCAGCCTGCAGGCGGCCGGGGTGGAGGTCATCGGCGAGGTGGTGTGGGTCCTGCGGAACTGGCCGGCCACCAGCGTCGGCATCACCGGCACAGCAGGCAAGGGCACCGTCACCCGCTGGCTGGAGCGCAGCCTGCTGGCTGCCGGCATCGACGCGGTGGCCGGAGGGAACATCGACCCGGCGCTGTCCAAGGTGGCCAGACCGGGCGCCACCTTGGTCATCGAGCTGTCCAGCTTCCAGTTGGAGCGCGCGGCTGGTCTGCGGCCCGACGTGGCGGTGCTGCTCAACCTCGGCGTCGACCACCTCGACCGCCACCACGACCTGGCTGCCTACCACGGCGCCAAGCTCAACCTCCTGCGCGAGCTCGGACCGGAGCAGAGCTTCGTCGGGAACCTGGACGACCCCCTGGTGGCCGACCGCCTCGCGACCAGCCCGGCCAAGCGGCTTGGCTTCTCCTTGGAACGAGCGGCAGCCGGCTACTGGGAGCAGGCCAGCGACCTGCTGTTCGTGTCTGGCACACCGCTGCTGCGCGCAGCCGAGCTGCAGGTCAAGGGTCGGCATCAGGTGGCCAACGCCCTCGCCGTCGCCTTGGCAGCCACCGCCCTCGGCGTGGAGGCAGAACCGCTGCGCCAAGCGCTGATGGCCTTCCGTGGCCTGCCAGGCAGGCAGACGCTGCTCGGACGATTGGGTGATGTGCGCTTCGTCGAGGACTCCATCGCCACCCGCAACCTCTCGGTGGCAGCGGCCCTGGAAGCCAGCGAGGCGCCAGTCGTGTGGATCGCAGGCGGTGTGGACAAGGGCGCCGACCTCCCTGCCTTGGCGCCGCTGCTGCGGGAGAAGGTGGCGCTCACGCTCGGCATCGGCCGCAGCGGCGGCGCCATCAGCGCGCAGGCCGCCGCCTACGGGCCGGCGGAGCGCATCACCGAGGCCGATGGGCGGACCGCCATGCAGCAGGCGGTGCGCCGTGCCTGGCGCTTCTTGCAAGAGGAGGCGGACGGCCGCGGCACGGTGCTGCTGGCGCCGCTGGCGGCCTCCTTCGACCAGTTCCGCGACTACCGCGATCGCGCAGACGCCTTCGGCGAGGCGGTGGCCGCGCTCGCCGACGAGGTCGGGTCCGCCGCCGACCAGGCCAACCAGCAGCAGGGAGGACAGCCACGATGGATCCCCTGCTCCTGACACTGCAGCTCCTGCTCGGCGCCCTCGGCGTCCTCGGCGTGGCGGCAGCAGCCCCGGCCGAGGCCCTCGATCAAGCCCTGCGCTTCCTCGGCTGCTTCGCCCTCACCTTCGTGGTGGCGCGGGTGCCGCCCATGGTGGTGGTGCGCCTCGCGCCCTATGGCTACTTCGTCTGCCTCGCCCTGCTGGTGACGGTGCTCTTCACCGGCATCTCGCCGGACGGCAGCGAGGCCAAGCGCTGGCTGCTGATCGGCCCCGTCACCCTGCAACCATCCGAGCTGATGAAGGTGGCCGTCATCGCCTACCTCACGGCCTTCTTCCACAACCATCTCGGTGACTGGCAGATCTGGCGCCCCATGCTGGTCATCGGCCTGGCGGCCGGCCTCATCGTGGCTCAGCCCAACCTCTCCACCGCCCTCTTCCTGATGGCTATGACCTTCACCCTGATGATCGCATCAGGCACCAGCTTCCAGCGGCTCTTCGCCATCGGCACCGCGGCCGCGGTGCTGGCGGTGGTGGTGGGCCTGCCCTACCTGAGCCAGTTCGGCTACCTCAGCGCGCGCGTGACCAGCTTCTTCGACATGCGCAGCGGCACGGCGGACCTGCAGGGCACCGCCTACCAGGCCAACCAGGCGCGGGTGGCGCTCGGCCAGGCCGGCCTCTTCGGCATCGGACCGGGGCGCCCGGTGCGCGTGGTCGAGGCCGAGACCGACATGATCGCGGTGGCCATCGGCCAGACCCTCGGCTTCGTGGGGATGGCTGTGCTCGTCATCGCCTTCGCCCTGCTGGTGGCCAGGATCCTGCGCATCGCCAGCGTCAGCCGCGGCCCCGGCGCCCTGCTGGCTGGCGGCACCGCCGTGTACATCGGCGGCCAGGCCTCGATCAACCTGCTGGTGGCCGCCGGGCTGCTGCCGGTCACCGGCCTGCCGCTGCCGCTGGTGAGCTATGGCCTCAACTCGCTGCTGTCGGTGTCCATCGCCCTCGGCTTGGTTCACAGCGCCTTCCGAGAGGCAAGGGCCCAAGGGGCACCGCTTTGAACGCCGCCCAAGCCGTGGCGAGCAGCCAAGGCCCCCGCCGGCTGTGGCTGGCCACCGGCGGCAGCGGCGGGCACGTCTTCCCCGCGCTTGCCCTCGGGGCCGCCGCCAAGGAGTCCGGCTGGGACGTCACCGTGATCGGCAACCAGGACGGCCCAGAAGGCGGCTGGACCGAGGACGCCGGCTTGAGCTTCGTCGGCGTGGCCAGCGGCAAGCTCGACCGCCAGCGACCCGATCCGCGGCAGCTCTGGCGCGCCCTACGCGGTGTCTTCTCCGCCATCGGCCTGCTGCGCAGGGCACGCCCCCAGTTGCTGGTCGGCTTCGGCGGCTTCGCCAGCCTTCCCGGCGTGGCAGCGGCCCGCTGGCTGAAGCTGCCCTACCTGCTGCACGAGACCAACGCCCGCCCCGGCCTCGTCACCCGCTGGTTCGCCAAGGGCGCTCTTGCGGTGGTGCTCACCCAGGAGGTGACCGCCAAGTCGCTGCCTGGCGCGCGCTGCATCGTCCTGCCGCTGCCGGTGCGCGAACGGCGGCTCGACCGCGCGGCCGCACGCGCCTCCTTCGGCCTGCCGGATGACGCCATCGTCACCCTTGTGATGGGTGGCTCACAGGGCTCGCTCTACCTCAACGACACCGTGCCTGCGCTGGCCGAGGAGCTGCAGCGCGAGCGGCCTGACCTCTGGCTGCTGCACCAGACCGGCCACCCATGGCTAGCCCGCGTGCAGCAGGCCACCGCCGGCCGCGCCCGCTACCTGACGCTGCCCTTCGTCGACGGCAGCGCGGCCTTCGCCGCCGCCGACCTGGCCATCACCCGCGCCGGCTACGGCACCATCGCCGAGGCCGCCTTCCACCATGTGCCACTGCTGCTGGTACCCTTGCCAAGCGCCGCCGAGGACCATCAACGGCACAACGCCGTTGCCCTGGCCGAGGAGGGCGCCGGCCTGTGGGTGGCCCAGGGGGACGAAGCCGGCTTGGCCGCCGCCTGGCGCAGTCTGCTGGACGATGGGACGCGCCGCGCCACGGCAGAGGCCGCCGGCAGGCGCTCACCCGAGGGTGGTGCCGCGCGGCTGCTGCAGGCCATCGAGGACTTGACCGCGGCAGGCGCGGCCCACCGCACGGCCGTCCAGCCACCGCCAAGGAGCATCCTGTGAGCCATCACTACCACTTCATGGGCATCGGCGGCGTGAGCATGCAGGGCCTTGCCCGCTGGTGTCGCGCCGAGGGCGCCACCGTCTCCGGCTGCGACCTCAGCGACAGCCCCGCCCTCGAAGCCCTGCGCCAGGAAGGCTTCGAGGTCTTCGCCGGCCACGACCCGAACCATCTCGCCGCCCTCGGCGTCGACACCCTCGTCACCACCATGGCCGTGCCGAAGGACCATCCCGAGCGCCTGCAGGCCATGGCCATGGGTCTGCGCGTGCAACAGCGGATCGAGCTGCTCGCTGACCTCTTCCGAACCCGCAAGGCCATCGGCATCACCGGCACCCACGGCAAGAGCAGCACCACCGGCATGGCGGCCACGCTGGCGCTGGCGGCCGGCGTCGACCCAAGCCTGCTCATCGGCGCCAGCCTGCCGGGCGTGGAGGGAAACGTGCGCCACGGCGCCGGCCCCTTGCTGGTGGCTGAGGTGGACGAGTCCGACCCTGGCTTCGCCGAGCTGGTGGCCGAGGTGGCCGTGGTCACCAACCTCGAGGACGACCACGTGGCAGGCGAGTTCAGCGAGCGGCGCAATTACCACGCCTCGCTGGCCGACCTCGAGGCAGCCGTCCGCCGCTTCGCAGGCAGCGCCAAGCAGGCCCTCAGCAACGCCGACTGGCCGGGCCTCGACGCCCTGCTGGCCGACCACCCGAGCCGTTGGCGCTACGGCCTGGCCGAGGACGCCGACTACCCCATCCGCAGCCTGTCGCTGCTGCCTACGGGCGGGGCCGACTTCGAGCTTGGCCTGCCGGACGGACGCAGCGCCGAGGTGCACCTCGCGGTGTCTGGTCTGTACAACGTCATGAACGCCAGCGCGGCGCTGGCCGCCTGCCACCTGGCAGGGCTCGACCCCGTTGCGCTGGCACCGGCCCTGGCCGAGTTCCGCGGGGTGGGCCGCCGCTGGCAGCTGTGGGGGGAACCGAGCGGCGCCTGGGTGGTCGACGACTACGCCCACCACCCCACCAAGGTACGCGCCGTCCTCACCGCCGCCCGCGCCACGGGCCGCCGGGTGAGGGCCGTGCTGCAACCCCATCGCTGGGTGCGCACCGCGCGCCTGTGGCGCGAGCTGGCCGATGCGGCCTCCCTGGCCGACGAGGTGCTCGTGCTCGACGTCTACGCTGCTGGGGAGGCGCCCATCCCCGGCTTCGACGTCGACCTCATCGTGGAGCGGCTACGGGCCGCCGGCCGCCAAACCGATCGTTACGACCTGCGCAGCGCCGGCGATTACCTCAAGAGCACCTTGCACGCCGACGACCTCGTGCTCACCTTGGGCGCGGGCGATGTATGGCTGGTGGCTCAGAGCCTCACCACAGAAGGACACCCCGCCGAGGAGGGGTTCGAGACCGTCCTCCCTTGACGGGCCCATCATGCGCGCCTTCCTGATCATCCTCCTGGTCCTGCTCTGCGCGCTGGTGGCGACCTCGCGCTTCTGGCCGGTGGTGGAGCGGGCCGAGGTGCTCGGCGAACAGCACCTCTCCCGCACCGAGGTGCTGCGCCTGGCCGACCTGGCGCCAGGCGACCCCTTCTTGTGGGTCACCCGCTTCAGCATGCGCGGG
Source organism: uncultured bacterium (assembly GCA_964465355.1). Lineage (GTDB taxonomy): Bacteria > Deinococcota > Deinococci > Deinococcales > Trueperaceae > JAABTL01. The sequence goes on from CAYXJZ010000002.1 coordinate 35,732, forward strand.
CTGATGCAGGAGCCATGGGTGCTGCAAGCCCGTGTCACCCGCCACTGGCCGGCCACGGTGGCCATCCGCGTGACCGAGCGCCAGCCGCTGCTCAGCGACGGTCAGGTCGCATGGGCCGCCGACGGCACCGCCCTCCTCGGCGCCGACCCGGAGGTGCTAGCCGCGCTGCCAAGGCTGGAGGGCTGGGGGCACCCGCGGCTGGAGGAAGCCATCGAGTTGCTCCACATGTTGGTAGGCCGCGGCGTCAGGGTGATAACGTACGGACCGGAAGGCTTCGAGGTCGAACTCGAGGAGTTGGAGCTGTTCACGCCCAGCGTGGACGCCCTCCGCACGCAATGGTCGGCCTTCGAGAGCCAACGCGGGGGCCGCGTGGCGGTCTACCCCTGGGGAGTGAGCAACGCGCCATGACGGACGAACGGATCATCGTCGGCTTGGACATCGGCACCACCAAGATCTGCACGGTGATCGGCGAGGTCGCCGGTGACGGGGTCCTGGACATCATCGGAGAGGGCACCGTCCCCAGCGACGGGCTGCGCAAGGGGGTGGTGGTCAACCTCGAGCGCACCATCGCTTCGGTGCGCCAGTCCATCCTGGCTGCCCAGCGCGTGGCCGGCGTCGAGGTGCACTCCGCCTGGGTCGGCGTGGCGGGCACCCACCTCAAGGCCCTGACCAGCCATGGCATGGCCGCCATCCGCCGCGGGCAGCAGATCAGCCGCTCCGACGTCGATCGCTGCATCGAGAACGCCCAGGCCGTGCCGCTGGAAGCGAACATGGAGATCCTCCACGTCATCCCCCAGGAGTACGTGGTGGACGGCAACGACGGCATCAAGGACCCCATCGGCATGTCGGGCGTGCGGCTCGAGGTCGACGTGCATCTGGTGGCCGCCAACCAGGGCCCGCTGGCCAACCTCAGGCACTGCGCCGAGGCAGCAGGCGCCCATGTCGACGGCCTGGTGGTGCAGGCGCTGGCCTCCGGCCTGTCGGTGCTCAACCAGAGCGAGAAGGAACTGACCACCGTGCTGGTCGACATCGGCGGCGGCACCACCGACGTCGGCGTGTTCCGCCGCGGCACCCTTGCGCATTCGGCCGTCATCCCCCTCGGCGGCGACCACGTCACCCAGGACATCAGCCAACTGCTGCGCATCCCGCCCGACGAGGCCGAACGGGTCAAGAAGCGCTACGGCGTCGCCCTGCCCGACCTGGCCGACCGCGACGTGGTGCTCGAGGTGGCCAACCCCACCTACACCGCCTCGATCAGCACCTTCGAGTTGGCCCAGGTCATCAAGCCGCGGGTGGTCGAGATCCTCGACCTGGTGCGGGCCAACATCGAGGAGCGCATGGGCGCCCTCGAACTGCTGGCCGGCAACGTGGTGGTCACCGGCGGCGCCTCGCTCATGCCCGGCCTCGAGCAGGTCGCCACCGACCGCTTCAGGCTACCGGTCAGGCGCGGCAAGCCGGAGGGCGTGTCCGGCCTGGTGGACGTGGTGGCCAGCCCGGCGCATGCCACCGCCGTCGGCCTGGTGCGCTACGGCATGACCCACGGCAAGGCGGGGGAAAGCATCCCCCAGCGACGCGAGGCCAGCCAGGGCATCGGCTTCCTCGGCAGCCTGCGCAAGGTACTCAAGGACTTCTTCTGATGCCCGGGGGCGGAGCCACCCGGACTCGGACCGGCAGCGGCACTTCGAGGAGAACAGCATGAGCCAGAGCGACAACGCGGTCATTCGAGTCATCGGCCTCGGTGGTGGCGGCAACAACGCGGTCAACCGCATGGTCGAGACCGGCCTGCGCGGGGTCGAGTTCGTCGCTGCCAACACCGATGCCCAGGTCCTGGCCACCAGTCTGGCCGACACCCGGATCCAGATGGGCGACCACCTGACCAAGGGCCTCGGTGCAGGTGCCAACCCCGACATCGGCGAGAAGGCAGCCCTGGAGGACCGCGACCGCCTGGCCGAGGCCCTGCGCGGCTCCGACCTGGTGTTCATCACAGCCGGCATGGGCGGCGGCACAGGCACCGGCTCGGCGCCGGTGGTGGCCGAGGTGGCGCGCGAGCAGGGCGCCCTGACCATCGCCGTGGTCACCAAGCCCTTCGCCTTCGAAGGTCCCAAGCGCATGCGCCAGGCCGAGGAAGGCCTGCGCCGGCTGGAGGACAAGGTCGACGCCCTGATCGTGGTCGAGAACCAGCGCCTCATGTCGGCCTTGGACCGCAACGTCAAGCTGGTCGACGCCTTCCGGGTGGCCGACCGGGTGCTCTACCACGGTGTGCGCGGCATCTCCGACGTCATCAACGTGCCTGGCCTCGTCAACGTGGACTTCGCCGACGTGCGCGCCCTGCTCTCCGGCGCTGGCACCGTGCTGATGGGCATCGGCGCCGGCCGCGGCGAGAAGCTGGCGGAAGAGGCGGCCCACAGCGCCTGCCACTCCCCCCTGCTCGAACGTGGCGTGGAAGGCGCGCAGCAACTGCTCATCAACATCACAGGCAGCGGCGACCTCACCCTCTTCGACGCGCACGCCATCGTCGACAAGATCTGCGAGGCCACCGAGGTGGACGACCCCAACGTGCTCTTCGGTGTCACCCACGACGACGCGGCGGCCGACGAGGTGCGGGTCACGGTCATCGCCGCCGGCTTCGACAACGCCCCGCAACCCCGCATCCTGAAGCCGACCAACATCAGAGCGATGGGTGGGCAGCAGTACGATCCTTCCAATTACGACATCCCTGCCTTCCTGCGCTACAACCCAGACGCCGACCGCTGAGGTCTCTGTGAGTCCTGCCCCTGCCGCCCGCAGGTCGCTGTTCCGCGGCCAGTTCCTCGAGCTGGAACTGCTGGAGGAGCGCTTCGAGGTGGTGAGCAAGGCCGCCGGTGTCGCGGTCCTGGTGCGCGACGCGGCCGGCAGGGTGCTTGGTGTGGAACAGCGGAGGCCGGCCGTCGGCGCGGTGAGCTGGGAGCTGCCTGCCGGCATCGTCGACCCCGGTGAGAGCCCGAGGCAGGCAGCGGAGCGTGAGCTGGCCGAGGAGGCGCAGCTGCGCGGACGCCTGCGGCAGCTCAACGCCGCCTACGTCAGTCCGGGCTTCACCAACGAGATGGTGCACCTCTTCGAGGCCAGCGACCTCTCCCCTGCCCATGGCGCCTCCTTGGACGAGGGCGAGGAGCTTCAGGTGGTGTGGCGCGACCCCTTCGAGGCATGGGCCGCCGTGGCCGAGGGCCGTCTGCACACCAGCATGGTGACGCTGCTCGGCCTGCGTCACGCCATGGCCTCGACCACCGGTGACGACGGGACGGTCGAACGCAGGAAGGATCCGGCTCGACCGTGAGCCACCCCCACGCCTGGGCCACCGCCTTGGCGCAGCTGCGCAGCCGCCGGCCCGTCCTCGCGCTCGGCAACTTCGACGGCGTGCATCTCGGCCATCGCCGGCTGCTGTCCTTGGCCAGGCAACGCGCCGATCAGCTGGCCGCCCCGCTGCTCGTGCTCAGCTTCTTCCCACCGGCCAAGGTGCTCTTCGGCGGCGCACCCTACCTGAACAGCGCCGACGAGAAACGGGCCCTGTTGGCGGAGGTGGGGGCTGACGAGGTGCTCGTCCTTCCCTTCGACCACGAGCTGGCGACCACGCCAGCCGATGACTTCGCGCGGCTGCTCTCCGAGCTGGCGCCCTGCCTGGTGGTGGTGGGCGAGGACTTCCGCTTCGGTCGGGACCGCGCCGGTGGACTCGACCTGCTGCGGCAGTCGGTGTCGCACCTCGAGGTGGTGGCGCTGGAGCTGGTCGGTGCAGAGGTGGCCAAGTCAAGCGCCATCCGCGAGGCCCTTGCCGCAGGCGACCTGGGGCGTGCAGAGGCCCTGCTCGGCGCCCCGTACCGCATCAGCGGCCTGGTGCAGCATGGCGACCGACGTGGGCGGCTGTTGGGCTACCCCACCGCCAACCTGCTCAGCGATGCCCGCAAGGCGCTGCCGCTCGGCGTCTTCGCCGTGGCGGTGGACACCCCTCAGGGCCGCTACGGCGGCATGGCCAACCTGGGCACCCGCCCCACCTTCCAAGACGATGCGACGCTGGTCGAGGCGCACCTCTTCGACGCCACGCTGGATCTCTACGATCAGCCCATCACCGTGCATCTGCTCGGTGCGCTGCGCAGTTCCCGGCGTTTCGACGGTCTTGAGGCCCTGAAGGCCCAACTGGCCCTCGACGAGGTGGCCGCCCGCGAGGTCCTGCAGGGACGCGGTGCGCCGTGGTGGCCGGCTGCTGGCGCCGCCTCAGCGGCCGCCGAGGTCGGCCTGCCCAGCCAGGACGCCGCGGCGAAGGAACCCCTGTGAGCCGTCGTCAGCGTCAGGGACGTCCCCCAAGCCCGGCCAAGGATGCCGGCGCCGCCGAGGATGCCGAGTTGCTCTACGGCCGCCGGGTGGTGGAGGAGGCCTTGCGCAGTGGCCAGGCGGCCCGCGTCTACCTGGCCTCTGGCATCGAGGCGGCCGCAGAGCGCCGCTTCAAGCAGGCGGCCGAAGCTGCCAGCGTGCCGGTGGAGATGGTCCCCCGCATCCAGCTCGACCAGGCGGTGCGCACCACGCAGCATCAGGGTGTGGTGGCCGAGGGGCTCAAGCTGGCCTACGCCGACCCGCAAGCCCCCTTCGACCTGGCCCGTGAGCGCGGCGAGCACCTGCTGCTCGTCTGCCTCGACCACCTCACCGACCCGCGCAACTACGGCGCCATCATCCGCAGCGCAGAGGCGCTCGGCGCCCACGGTGTGGTGAGCGAGGCAAGACGCAGCGCGCCGCTCTCGGCTGTGGTGGCCAAGACGGCGGCCGGCGCCACCAGCCACCTGCCGCTGCTGCAGGTGGTCAACCTGCCTCGCTACCTAGACGAGCTCAAGGACCAAGGCGTGTGGATCTACGGCGCAGCGGCCGACGGCCGCAGCGACCTGCGCAGCGTCGACTGGGACCGCGACCTTGCCCTTGTCATCGGCGCGGAGGGCGAGGGCATGCGCAGGGTGGTCCGCAGTGCATGCGACGAGGTGGTGGCCATCACCTTGCGCGGGCGCACTTCCTCGCTCAACGCCTCGGTGGCGGCTGCGCTGTTGGTGCACGAGGCCCTGTCTGCGCGCGACCTGGCAGAGCAGCCTGCCGGCGGGATCGGTTAGCGCAGCGTGACCGGGGCGACGGGCGAGACGCCGCCAGACCCGGCACCGGCCACCACCCGCCGTTCACGTCTGCCTGCCGCCTGGGGCCGCCGCGGCTTCCGTCAGCTGGCGCGGGCCTGGATCTTCAGCAACACGGCCGACAGCGTCCTGTACCTGATGGCGGCGGTGTGGATCAAGGACCTCAGCGGCTCTGACGCGGCGGCTGGCCTCGCCTTCGCGGCCATGGGCCTGTCGTCACTGGCCTCGCCCTTCCTCGGGCAGCTCGCCGACCGCCTGCCGCGCCGTCTGCTGATCGTGGTCGCCAACGCCCTGATGGTGCCTGTGGTGCTGACCCTGCTGTGGGTCACGCCCGATCGCCTTTGGCTGATCTACGCCGTGATCCTGGCCTACGGCTCGGTCGGCTACCTCACGGCGGCCGCCCAGTCCGGCCTGATCCGCGACCTGCTGCCCGACGAGGAACTAGCCGGAGGCAACGCCATGCTCTCCACCGTCGACCAGGCGTTGAAGCTGATCGCGCCGCTGCTCGGCACCACCATCTATGCCGTGTACGGCCCTCAGGCGGTGGTGTACTTCACCGTCACCTTCTTCCTGATCGCAGGCCTACTGCTCTGGGGGCTGGAGGTGCTGGAGTCGCCACCCACCGCCGCCACAGAACGGCAGGGCTACTGGACGGAGCTGAGCGCCGGCTTCCGTCACATCGCTCGCACACCCGTCCTCGCGCTCATCGTGGTGGTCATCGCGGTGGGGTTCGGATCGACGGGGCTGGCCAACGTGGCCGTCTTCCCCGCCATGGAACTGGGGCTGGGTGTGCCGGCGGCCACCCTTGGCCTGTTGGTCAGCCTGCAGGGCATCGGCGCACTCATCGGCGGCGCCACTGCAGCGGGACGCATCGCGGCTTGGGGTGAACGTCGCACCGTGGCTGCCGGCATCACCATGCTCGGCCTCGGCATCCTCCCGATGACGGGCACCAGCGTTGTGCTGGCGGCCATCGGCCTCATGGTGCTGGGACTTGGGGTGAGCTGGAGCCTGGTCGCGATGGTGACAGCGCGTCAGCGCCTCACCCCGCCGCAGCTCCAGGGCCGCGCAGCTGGCGCGACGGGTCTGAGCATCAACCTCACCGAGACCCTGCTGACGCTGCTCGCCGCAGCCATCATCGGCTTCGTCGACTACCGTCTGTTGATCGTTGGGACGTCGGTCACGGTGCTGGTGGCGGCCGTCCTGGCGCGGCCTTGGAAGGCTGACGCGCCCTTGGCCTGAGTCTCTAGCTCCGAATCTCCCTTCGGGCCTTCATGCTAAAGAAGTCTTGCGCAAGACTTCTTTAGCATGTACGCTCGCTGCATGACCGACCCGGTGCAGATCAACGACCCGGCACGCATCCGCGCCCTCGCCCACCCGCTGAGGCTTGCCCTGCTCGACCTGCTCGACGACCTGCCAGAGGCCACCGCCACCGACTGCGCCGCGCGTCTCGGCGAGTCGGTGGCGAGCTGCTCCTTCCATCTGCGGACCCTGGAGCGCTACGGCTTCGTCGAGCGCGGCACCCGACGCGGCAAGGAGAAGCCTTGGCGGCTCGTCACCAAGAGCTGGGACGTGCGTCCCGATCCCGACGCGCCGTCCTCCCCGAATGGCCCATCCACGCTGGGCAGCGGCGCATCGACGCGCGCCATGACCGAGCTGGCGACCATCCTGGTCGGGCGTGAGGCTGAGCGCCTTCGCGCCTTCATCGCCCAGATCCAGGCCGAGAAGACAGCATGGGTCAACGCCTCGACCATCTCCACCTCCTCCTTCTGGGCCACGGCCGAGGAGACGGCCGAACTCAGCGAGACGGTGCGCAACCTCAGCGAGCGCTTCCGCGACCGACATGAGGATCCCGCCTCCCGTCCACCAGGGGCACGGAGGGTGAGGCTGTTCGCGACGGTCAACCCCGACCCGACCGACGAGGTCAGGGACGACGGCGCGGCTGATGGCTGAGGCGTCGTCCAAGGAGCAGCCAACAGGCGCGTCGGCCCCTGACCAACAGCCGCGCGCTTCGCGCCGACCGACCGCCTTGCGTCATCCCGGCTTCCGGCAGCTGGCCAGGGCCTGGTTCTTCACCAACGTCGCCGACAGCGCCCTGTTCCTGTTGGTGGCCGTATGGGTCAAGGACCTCACCGGCTCGGACACGGCGGCCTCGCTGGTCTTCGCCACCCTCGGCCTTGCCGCCCTCGCCTCCCCCTTCATGGGCCAGCTCGCCGACCGGCTGCGCCGCCAACGGCTGCTGGTCGTGGCCAACGCGCTGATGGCGCCGACGGTGCTGATGCTGCTGCTGGTGGGCTCCTCGGCTCAACTGTGGCTGGTCTACGCCGTGATCCTCGCCTACGGCATCGTCGGCCACCTGACCGGGGCCGCCCAGTCCGGCCTGGTCCGTGACCTGCTGCCGGACGAGGAGCTGGCCTCCGGCAACGGCCTGCTCTCCACCATCGACCAGTCCCTGCGGCTGCTCTCCCCATTGATCGGCACACTGCTCTACACCCTGCTCGGCCATCAGGCGGTGGTCGCGTTCACGGCCGCCAGCTTCCTGGTGGCTGCCGTCCTGCTCCTGCGACTGCGCGTCGACGAGTCGCCACCCACCTCTGCCGAGGAGCGAGGCAGGTACTGGGCGGAGCTTGGCGCGGGCTTCCGGCACCTGCTGAGCACGCCGGCCCTCGGCTTCCTCACGGTGGTGATGGCCGTCGCCTTCGGCTCGACCGGGCTGGTGAACGTGGCCATCTTCCCCGCGATGGAGCTGGGCTGGGCCGTCCCTGCCGCGATGCTCGGCGTGTTGACCAGCGTGCAGGGCGCAGGCGCGGTGTTGGGCGGCCTGACCGCCGCGCGCTGCATCGCGCGCCTTGGTGAAGGTCGCACCATCGCCATCGGCGCCTTGCTGCTGGCGCTTGGCTGCGCCACCTTGGCCGGCGGCAGCCTGGTCGTCGCAGCCGTTGGGATGGCGGTCGGTGGTGTCGGCATCAGCTGGACCCTGGTCGCCTTCATCACCATGCGGCAGCGCCTCACCCAACCCCAGCTGCAGGGGCGGGTCGCCGCGGCCACCGGCCTGGCCATCAACCTCCCCCAGACCCTGGTGACGATGGCGGCTGCCGCCATCATCGGCCTGGTCGACTACCGGCTGCTGATCATCGGCACGGCCGCCCTGTTGTTGGCCACCGCACTGCTCGCACGGCCGTTTCGGACCGGCGCGCCGGTAGCATAGGAGGTCATGGAACCCAGCATCCTCTCCCAGCATCTGCTCGACCTCGCCTTCCTCAGCGATCCGCGGCTGGCGCCGACCCCGGCGGGCAGCCGCCCGGAGCGCGCCGCCGTGGTGCTCAGCAACGTGGTCGGTGGCGCCCCCGCAGGCGAGGAGGAGAAGGAGCAGCCGCCTCGCTACCGCAGCCGCCTGCAACTGGTCGACCTGCGCGCCGAGACGGAGGCCTCCGAGCGGCTGCTGGAGCTGACGCAGGGCGAGAAGGACCAGGCGCCACGCTGGTCGCCAGACGGCCACCGGCTGGCCTTCCGGCGCAGCGTGCAGGACGCCAAGGGTGACTTCGGTCCAGCGCAGCTGGCGGTGCTCGACCTACGCGGCGGAGAGGCCAAGGTGCTGAGCTCCTTCGCCAACGGCGTGATCGAGCACGCCTGGCTGGACGACGGTCGCCTGCTGCTGCTCTCCACCGGCGACCGCGTCGACGAGGAGAAACGGCGGGGCCTTGGCCGCACCGTCAACCGCCGCCTGCATCTCGCCGACGGGCGCGGCTTCCTGCCAAGCGGGCCGGTCAGCCTATGGACCGTCGACCTGAAGGGCGGCGGTGCGCCAGAGCAGCTGTTGGAGCTGCCCGAGTTCACTTCCGCGCTGGCGGTCGCGCCCGATGGCGAGCAGCTCGCCTTCCTCGCCCCGGCGGACGACCGCGAGTTCGACGAGTTCATGGATCGCCTTTGGCTGCTGCCGCTGCGAGCGGACGGCCAGGCCAAGGACCTCTTGGGCCGCACCATCAGTGCAGGCGGCCTGTGCTGGTCGCCGGACGGGAAGCGCTTGGCCTGGACCGCCACACCCGACCCCAAGCTCTTCGCCGAGCCCTCCTGCCTGTGGGCGCTCGACCTGGCCTCGGGCAGGGTCGAGCAGTTGAGCGATGGCGCGGAGCTCTCCCCCTCCTCCGGCGGTGACGCACGGTACGGCGCCCACCCCAACGGCCCGCGCTGGAGCGCCGATGGCGGGGCCATGTGGGTGATCAACAACGCCGCCGGCCGCAGCGGCCTGGCTCAGGTCGCGTCCCAGCCTGGCGATGGGGCCATGGCGGAGCCGCTGGCCTTGACCGGCGGCGACCGCGTGGTCACCGCCTTCGACGCCGTGGGCGGCCAGGACGCCGTATGGGCGCTGATGATCGTCGAGACCCCCACCCAGCCGGGCGAACTGGTCTTGCGCGCGCCGGACGGCCAGGAGACGCGCCTCTCCGCGGTGAACGACGCCTGGGCGGCCGAGCGCCGACTGCAGCCGGTGGTCGAACGCAGCCTCACCCGCGAGGACGGCAGCAGCCTCAGCTACTTCCTGCTCAGCCCCGAGCGCCCCCGCGACGACAACGCCATCATCGTGCAGGTGCACGGCGGCCCGCACACCAACGACGGCTTCGGCTTCCGCTTCGAGCAGCAGATGCAGGCGGCAGCGGGTTACACCATCGTCTTCGGCAACCCACGGGGCTCGTCTGCCCTCGGCGCCGAACACGCCACCGCCATGCTGCACGCCTATGGCACGGTGGACGCCGACGACGTGCTGGCCGCGGTGGACCACGCGCTGGCGCAGCATCCCGACCCACAAGCCCCCGTGCACCTCACCGGCGGCTCCTATGGCGGCTTCATGACCAACTGGCTGGTGGGGCATACCGACCGCTTCCGCTCGGCCGTCACCCAACGCAGCATCTGCAACTGGCTGTCCTTCTACGGCACCAGCGACATCGGTCCCTACTTCACCGAGTACGAGGTGGGCGCAGCCCCTTGGCTGGACCTGGAGACCCTGTGGCGCCAGAGCCCGCTGAGGTACGTGGAGAACGTCACCACCCCCATCCTGGTGCTGCACGCCGAGGAGGACCACCGCTGCCCCATCGAGCAGGCCGAGCAGTGGTTCAGTGCGATCAAGCGCCTCGGCAAGGCCGAGACCCGGCTGGTGCGCTTCCCTGGTGAGGGGCACGAGCTGTCACGCAGCGGCCGACCGGACCGGCGCATGCAGAACCTCGACCTGATCCTCGGGTGGTTCCAGGACCATCCCTGACGCCTGAGGAGTGGGCGTCGGCCGCAGATGTGTTAAGATGGCGCGTTGGGTCGCTCGGTCGGTATCGTCCCATGCCCGGATCCGACCAGGTGCCCGCACATCCTTCCACATCGGTCATCCCCCATGAGCCGTCCCGGGGCAGGCCGACCATCACGAGAGGTATCTAGATGATCACCCCCGCCAAGAAGCTCGAGATCGTCGCCAAGTTCGGCCGCGACGACCAGGACACCGGCTCCACCCCCGTGCAGGTGGCCTTGCTCACCGCGCGCATCGAGGAGCTGTCCACCCACCTGCAGGCCAACCGCAAGGACCACCACGGTCGCCGCGGCCTGCTCACCATGGTCGGCAAGCGCAAGCGCCTGCTGAGCTACCTCGAACGCACCGACTACGAGGGCTACAAGTCGCTGATCGCCGACCTCGGCCTGCGTCGTTGAGGCCGATGCCGGTCCCCGTCGTTCGTCGCCCCCGCTGGGCGCCGGACGCTGCGGACCGGCCCATCGAACGTGTTTCCGCGGGCCAGGTGAGCGCCGTCGCTGACGCGGCGGGTCGCCTGGCCTGTGAAGTATCGAGTCACCGGCACCTCAGATGGTGCCCTGAGGAGCGAACGTGAACATCCCATCCGGCCACCGCTACACCACCACCCTAGGTGGGCGTGAGCTGATCATCGAGACCGGCAAGTATGCCAAACAGGTCTCGGGCAGCGTCACCGTCCGCTACGGCGACACCCTGGTGCTGGTCACCGCCCACATGTCCGACGACCGCAGCCCCATGGGCTTCCTGCCACTCACCGTGGAGTACGAGGAGCGCCATTACGCCGTCGGCAAGATCCCCGGCTCCTTCATGCGTCGCGAGGGACGGCCCGCCAACCAGGCCACCCTCAACGCCCGCATCATCGACCGGCAGATCCGCCCCCTGTTCCCCAAGGGCCTGCGCAACGAGGTGCAGGTCATCGCCACCATCCTCTCGGCCGACCAGGTGCACGATGCAGCCCCCTTGGCCGCCATCGGCGCCTCGGCCGCCCTGGCCATCTCCGACATCCCATGGGCCGGCCCCGTGGCCTGCACCCACATGGCCTACCTGGACGACACGCCCGTCGTCGCGCCCACCTTCCAGCAGCTCAAGGACCCAGAGAACCGGCTCGAACTGACCGTGGCAGCCACCAAGGACGCCGTGCTCATGGTCGAGGCCTCGGCCGACGAGCTGTCTGAGGACGCCATGGTCGGCGCCATCGAGGCGGCTCAGGCTGCCTTGCTTCCGGTGGTGGAGCTGATCGAGCGCATGCAGCGCGAGGTCGGCCAGGCCAAGAAGGGCTTCGAGAGCGCGGTGGACGTGAGCGCTGATGACGTGGCCACCCTGGCCGACGCCGCCCGCGCCGCCGACCTGCGCGGCACCCTGCTCACCCCCGGCAAGCACGAGCGCTCCGTGGCCATCAAAGCCCTGCGCGACCGGCTCATCGCCGAGCTCCTGCCCGAGCATGCCGTCCCCGAGGCCCCTGAGCGCCTGGCGCAGCTCAAGGGCGCATGGTCCAAGGTCGAAGCCGCCGAGATGCGTCGCCTGGTGGTCGAAGAGGGCCTGCGCACCGACGGCCGCGACACCAAGACCGTGCGGCCCATCTGGATCGAGACCGGCGTGCTGCCCATGGCGCACGGCTCGGCGGTGTTCACCCGCGGCGAGACCCAGGTGCTGGCGACCGCCACCCTCGGCACCGGCCGCGACAACCGCCTGGTGGACGACCTGGGCCTGGAGAAGAGCGAAGAGTTCATGCTCCACTACAACTTCCCGCCCTACTCCACCGGCGAGGCCAAGCGCATGCGCGGCGTCGGCCGACGCGAACTGGGCCACGGCAACCTGGCCAAGCGCGCCCTGCACGGCACCGTGCCTGGCACCGCCACCTTCCCCTACGTCATCCGCATCGTGGCCGAGACGCTGGAGTCCAACGGCTCATCGTCGATGGCCTCGGTCTGCGCCGGCTCGCTTGCGCTGATGGACGCCGGTGTGCCGGTGACCAAGCCAGTGGCAGGCATCGCCATGGGCCTGGTCATGGAAGGCGAACGCTACGCCATCCTCAGCGACATCCTCGGCAGCGAGGACGCCCTCGGTGACATGGACTTCAAGGTCTGCGGCAGCGCAGAGGGTGTCACCGCCCTGCAGATGGACATCAAGATCGGCGGCATCACCGCCGCCATCATGCGCGAGGCCTTGGGCCAGGCCCGCGACGGCCGGCTGCACATCCTCGGCAAGATGGCCGAGGTGCTGGCCGCACCGCGCGAGGAGATCTCCCCACGCGCACCGCGCATCCTCAGCGTGCGCATCCCCACCGACAAGATCGGCACGGTCATCGGACCAGGTGGCAAGCAGATCCGCGAGCTGGAGTCCCTCGGCGCCAAGGTGGAGATCGAGGAGGACGGCCAGGTGCGCGTCTACTCCGAGGACGCCGCGGTGGCCCAAGCCGTCGCCGATCGCATCCAGGCCCTCACCGCCTCGGCCGAGCTGGGCAAGACCTACGAGGGCGTGGTGGCGAAGGTCGTCGACTTCGGCGCCTTCATCACCCTGTTCCCCGGCACCGACGGACTGCTGCACATCTCGCAGATGGCCCAGGGCCGCGTTGAACAGGTCTCCGACGTGCTCAAGGAAGGCGATCGGTTGACGGTCAAGGTCAACACCATCGACGATCGCGGCAAGATCGACCTGGTCCGCCCCGAGCTGGAGGGCCTGATCCCACCCCGCCGGCCCGCCGGCCCACGCCCAGGCGGCGACCGCGGCCCGCGCCGTGACGGCGACCGGGGCCCGCGTCGGTCGCGGGACTAGGTGTGTTCGCGCGTAGCGCGAACACCTGCGCTTGCTACGCAAGCGCGTGCGGAACGCACACACGGGCGCGAACGCCTGCGCTTGCTACGCAAGCGCGTGCGGGACGCACACAGATGAAAGAGAGTAGGAACGTAGATGGCTAGAGGTAGGAAGCCGCAAGGCAACAGGGACGGCCATCAGGCCGCCGACGGACGCAAGCTGGAGTACATCCCCTTCGGGGGCATGGGCGAGATCGGCAAGAACATGGCCGCCTTCCGCTACGAGGACGAGATCCTCATGGTGGACGGCGGCCTGGCCTTCCCCGACGCCGACATGCTGGGCGTGGACATCCTGGTCCCCAAGATCGACTGGGTGGTCGAGAACGCCCACCAGATCAAGGGCTGGGTGCTCACCCACGGCCACGAGGACCACATCGGCGGCCTGCCATACATGCTCAAGCAACTCCCCAAGCTGCCCATGTACGGCGCCAAGCTCACGCTCGGCCTGCTGCGCGGCAAGTTCGAGGAGTTCAAGCTGCGCGAGGCCGACGTCGACCTGCGCGAGATCTCCCCCGACGAGCGCATCAAGGTCGGCCAGCACTTCACCGTCGACTTCTTCCGCATGACCCACTCCATCCCCGACAACTCGGGCATGGTCATCCACACCCCCATCGGCCGCATCGTGTACTCCGGCGACTTCAAGCTGGACTACCACCCCGCCGACGGCAAGACCAGCCACCTGCACAAGATCGCCGACGCAGGCAAGGACGGCGTCCTGCTGCTGATCAGCGACTCCACCAACGCCGAGCGGCCGGGCACCACGCCAAGCGAGCGCGACGTGAAGGAGGCCATCGGCTCCATCGTGGCCAAGGCCAAGGGCCGCGTGGTCATCACCACCTTCAGCTCGCACATCGGGCGATTACAGAACATCATCCAGGTGGCCGAAGCGCACGACCGACGCGTGGTCATGGAAGGCCGCTCGATGATCAAGGCCGCCAAGATCGCTCAGGACCTTGGCTACCTGAAGCTCAAGCAGCCCTTCGTCGAGTCAGACAAGCTCGACGGCATCCAGGACGACAAGCTGCTCTTCCTCTGCACCGGCTCACAGGGGCAGCCCATGGCCGCCCTATCGCGGCTGGCCTCCGGCACCCACCGCAAGATCACCCTCAAGCGCGGCGACACCGTCATCCTCTCGTCGAACCCCATCCCGGGCAACGAGGAGGCCGTCAACCGCGTCATCAACGAGCTCTACGAGCGTGACATCTCGGTCTTCTACCCGCCTGCCTACAAGGTGCACACCTCGGGCCACGCCTCGCAGGAGGAGCTCAAGCTGGTGCTGGACCTGGCCAGGCCGCGCTTCTTCATCCCATGGCACGGCGAGCCGCGCCACCAGGTCAACCACCTGCGCCTGGCCGAGGGCATGCCGCGGCCGCCGCAGAAGTCGCTCATCCCCCACAACGGCGACGTGGTCACCATCACCAAGGACGACATCCGCGTCACCGGGCAGGTGGAAGCCGGCGTCATCTACATCGACTCGGTGGGCAAGAGCGCCGACGAGGTGGACGAGCCCATCATCCGCGACCGGCAGATGCTGGCCGAGGAGGGCATCGTGGTGATCATGGCCGTGGCCAGCCGCCAGCCCAGCGTGGAGGTCATCACCCGCGGGGTGGCGCAGGGCAGCAACGGTGTGGCCAAGGAGATCGAGAAGATCGCTCTGGAAGCGGTGCAGCGCGGCGTGCGCGAGAAGCGCAGGCTGCAGGACATCCGCGACGACATCTTCTACCCGGTGCGCAGGTACCTGCGCAAGGCGACGGGGCGCAACCCGCTGATCCTGCCTACGGTGTTGGAAGGTTAGACCCCCTCTGGGGGTCTAACCTTCCGCCGGAGTTCGCGCCTTCGCAGAAGGCGCGAACTCCACACTGTGGTTGACGGGTTCAGTCCAGAGGGCGAGCGGGCACCAGGTTGCGCCCCTCCGCCAGCCACCAGGCCTGCAAGCGCTCCAAGGCCTGCAAGGTCGAGGCCTTGCCCTCTTGGATCAGATCCTCGCTCACCAGCAGGGCGTTGTTGACCCGCTGGTAAGCGTCCCAGCCCGGCACGGGCACAGGCGTGCCATCGCGGTACAGAGCCAGTGCCCGCTCCAGCGGAAGCTCGTAGAGCACGTCCACCTCGCCCTTGCGTAAGGTGTATCCCTCAAGAGGCTGGTCCACCACGGCCGCAGCCGTGTGCTCGAACTCGCGGTCGGTGGCCTCAGGGAAACGGTACTCCTTGGGGAAGTAGCCGAGGTAGTGGAGATCGATAGGCCGCAGGCTCAGACCGATCTCCTCCTCCGTCTCGCGTAGCAGGGCCGTCACCCATGGCTCGCCCGGCGCCAAGTGGCCGCCCACGGTCACGTCGAGCAGACCGCCTGCCAGGTCCTTGTCGTGCGAGCGCCGCTGCAGCAGCAAGGAGCCCTCCGGCGTCAGCACCCAGAGGTGGATGACCGCGTGCCACAGGCCCTCCCGATGCGCCTGCTCACGGCTGATCAGGCGCCCGGTGGGCCGACCCGACTCATCCAGTTCTTCCAGCAGATCGGCAGCGGTGTCCTCTGCGCCGACGGCGTGGGGTGGGTGGGTCATGGGCAGAGACTACCGTGGCCGCGCCTGACAGCACCAACAGGCCCGTGGTAGCCTGCTCGCCGCCGCCGGCACCGGCGGAGCGTGGGCCCGTAGCTCAGTGGATAGAGCGGGGGACTCCTAAGCCCTGCGCGCCAGTTCGATTCTGGCCGGGCCCACCACATCCCATCAGCGACTGTGTAAGCTTTCCTCTCATCTGTTGAAGGAGGCGAACGAGCGACATGGCGTTCTATAGGACGAAGATCCTGCCAAGGCTCTTGGAAAGCGCCGTGTCGAGCCCAGAGGCCGAGCGGCTGAGGAAGGAAGTCCTGGCGCCGGCACGCGGTCGATTGCTGGAGATCGGCTTCGGCACCGGGCTCAACGTCGCCCACTACCCGCCAGCCGTGACGAGCGTGGTGGGGCTGGATCCCAACCCAGGTGCGGCGAAGCTTGCCCAACCCCGGATCGCGGCCGCCTCCATGCCCATCGAGCTGCAGCTAGGGGCGGGCGAACAGCTGCCCTTCCCGGACCACAGCTTCGACACGGTGGTGACCACCCTGGTGCTCTGCAGCGTCACCAGCGTCGAGGCGACGATGAAGGAGATCCGCCGCGTGCTCATCCCGGGCGGCAGCTACCTGCTCATGGAACACGGGCTGGCGCCCGACCCCAGGCTGCAGAGGCGGCAGGCCATGTGGAACGGCCTCAACAAGCTGGTGTTCGGCTGCCATCTGAACCGGCCCATCGCCAGGATCGTGACCGACAACGGCTTCGAGTTCCTGCGTTCACGCGAGTTCTTCATGCAGAGCGAGCCCAGGTCCGTTGGCTACATCACCATGGGCGTGGCCGCCCCTGTCGGATCTTCCGGGGACATCGCCGGCTCAGGTTCGAACTGAGGCGCAGGGCTTAGGCGCGCTCGTCCCACCAGGCCAGCACCCGGGTGGCGAAGAAGGTCAGCCACTTCGACGACTCACCGGCGTCGACGTCGACCTCGAACCACACCCTGCCTGGATGGCGGCGCTCCTGCAGGTAGGTGCCGTCCGGGCGGCGGGCGGCGCGGATCAGTTCGATGGCCTCTGCCATGCGCTGGTCCGGGGCGGTGCCGTCGTGCAGGCAGGCATCACGGAAGTAGTCGGCCGCGTTCAACACGCTGTAGAACGCACGGAAGGGGTAGGCGAAGCGCAGCGCCCAAGGGCCGACCGGCTCGCCCGTCGACAGCCTGCGGTACAGGCCGCGCTGCAGCAAGTACCCCTCGCCGGCGCGGCGCGCCTCACGCACCCGCTGACGGTCACCGGTGGTGCGCTCGAAGTCGAGAAGTGCCCTCAACGCGTTCAGGGTGGAGTGGAACGACGACCTGGTCGACCCGTTCACCCACTCGCAGTTCCAGCCGCCGTCCGGCAGGCGGTGCTCAAGGAACCAATCCACCAGGCCGTCCACGTCGGCGCCGAGCCAGAGCCCGCTGGAGAGCGTGAAGGCGTTGATGCAGCAGTCGAGTTCGCCGCCCCAGTAGGACAAGCCGTCGTGCTCCCAGCGGCTTTGCACAACCAGTTTCTCCACGGCTGGCAGCCGTTCGTACTCCCAGTGGCTGTTCAAGGCAAGCTTCTCCGCCGTGCCGGCCAACGCAGCCGCGTCGAGGCCCCACTCCCTCAGAGACTTCAGCGACCAGGTGGTCGCCGTCCACGGTTGGCCTGCACCATCCTCTGCCTCCGGACCGTCCCAGTCGAAGTCACGTGGGAAGAAGGCCCCGCCAGCCCACTGCCCGTCCTCGTCCTGGTGGGCCAGCAGACGCGCGCCGAAGCCCTCGCGGCTGATCCGCGCGCGGGTGGCGGCCCAGGCGGCTTCGGGCAGATGCAGCAGGTCGCGCTCGACCTGCCAGCGCAGGGCGGGGTCCGAGTCCAGCAGCCAGGTGGTCAGTCCCTCGTCAGGCATATGGCTCACCGAGCCCGCTCGGCTCGCCAGAGGGTATGCCCGGCCAGCAGGTGCAGGTCGCGACGAAGGTCGATCCCGTCGGGGTTCTCCGGATCGAGCAGCCAGCCCAGCGCCTCCGCGTCCGCGGAGTCCAGCAGATCCGCGAACTCGTCGCCCAAGTACCTCGCAAGCCGCCTTCGTGCCAGCACACGAACGTCCTCCGGGACAGGAGGCGCGTGCTCCTCGAGGAAGGTGCGTGCGCCGACCACCTGCAGCCCTGCCGCCTCCAGCGCCAGGCTCCAGCCACCGTGGAAGGGCCGCGAGCCTTCGATCTGCGACCGCATCCGGTCGAACCAGCGGTCGTTGACCACGCGCAGCCGGTTCTCCAGGCCCGGCACACCGTGGCCGATGTCGTAGGGCAGGAAGGTCATGCCGGGTCCACCTTCGCCGAGGATCAGGCTCCCGTCCCGCCCCAACCGCGCGGCCAGGGCCTGGAGGCCGGCCACTTGATCCGGAAGGTGGTGCACCATCGAGCGGGCCACCACCATGTCGAACGGACCAGGACTGACGCTGGGATCAAGGACATCGCCGTGGACGATCTCGATACCCTCCGCCGCATCGCGCAGCACCGCCAGGGAAGCAGGATCCTCGTCCACTGCCGTGACGACCAGGTCCGGCCGCAAGCGCCTGAGTCGTAGGAGCAGGCCGCCCGTGCCGCATCCGGCATCGAGCAGGCGGGCGCCTGATGGAGGATCCATCCACGCCGACACCTCGTCGTAGAGGGACGATGCCAGGCGATTGCCGATCATCGAAAGGGCCAGCCAACTCAGGTCCTCTACGCTCGTCATGCTCGGCAACCTAGCATATTGAGACTCACTTATCATTTGAGGAAGCGATCTCGGCGGCCCGCTCGAGCACTCGGTGCCCCACATCGACGATCTCGGCCGGCGTCCATGCCAGGGCCGCGTCGCCCACGGTCATCTCGCCGAGCGCCCCTCCCCCGTCGTCCCACCAGCCATGAAGGAAGCGCCGGCCCTCCGATTCGGTGATCTCGAGCACGGCCTGGTTCAGCGCCTTCGCCGGATGGGGCGCTCGAACACGGAACTGGCGGATGTGTGGGACGGTGGGGATCACTTGGGTGCCGGGCAGTTCGGTGAGCGCTCGCGCCACCAGGCCGGCATGCTCGGTCCAGACAGGGATGCGCTGCAGTCGGCTGCTCAAGCCATGCAGCGTGGAGACGATCGACGGCCACTGGGTGTGGGTCTTGCCACCGTAGCGGTGGCGCCAGGTGCGCGCAGCGGAGACCAACTCCTCTCCACCGGCCAGCGCCGCACCCGACAGCCCGCCGAGCGCCTTGTAGAACGACACGTAGACCGAGTCGGGGACCGCCGCGATCTCCTCCAGAGACCGGCCGAACCAAGGCTGCGTCTCCCAGAGGCGGGCGCCGTCGACGTGGAGGGCAGCGCCTCGCGCACGGGTGGCAGCGGCAAGGTCCAAGTAGGCATCCCATGTCGGCAGTGGATAGCCCAGTTCCTGGAACGGCAGTTCCAGCACGACGGCGGCCACCTGGCCAGGCAGTCCGCTCACCTCGGCTGCGGTGGGATGTCTGCGCTCCTCGGTCGGGTACACGGCCGACAGCCCGGCCACCGCCTCGAAGGCCTTGCCCTCGTGCAGCAAGGTGTGGTGCAAGGGGTGCAGAGCCACGGTGCGCACGCCGGCCTTGTCCGCCCAGTGGCGCAAGGCGGCCTGCTGGGCCATGGTGCCGGTGGGGAACCACACGGCGTCTGTGAGGCCGAGCAGGCCAGCCACCTTCTGCTCCAGCTCTTCGACCAGGCCGTCCCCGTAGACGTCCGGGCGCCGGTCGAGGTCGACGCCGCTGGAGGCCAGCGTGGCGAGCTGCTCCGCCATGGAGAGGGGGCGCTCGCCTGAGAGCAGGCGGTGCGCGTGGCGGCTGGCGGTCCATAGCCGATCACGGTACTCGCTGGTGGAAAGTTCCATGATCTCCCTTGCTGCCGGAGGGAGGCCGCGGCGTGGCTTCCGGCCCCCGCGCTTCGAGCGGAAGGGTCTACGCTACCCAAGACAGAAGCAGCCCCGCTCACACGGGGCCGCTCCAGCATCGGAATCGCCGTTGGGGGCAGGAGAACGGTTGGTCGGGGTGGCCGGATTTGAACCGACGACCACTTGACCCCCAGTCAAGTGCGCTACCAGGCTGCGCTACACCCCGCCGGAGTCGCCTCCAAGGCGCAGACGAGGATACGTGGCGCGACAGGGGGGCGTCAACCTGCGTGTGACTGACCCGCCGCCAGCACGGCCTCAGCCGCGCGCCACGATCAGGTAGACCAGGTACGCGAGGTAGGCCGTCACGAACAGCACCCCCTCCGTCCGCGAGATCCGGTGCCCCGTCAGGAACACCGGCACACAGGCCAGGGCGACGAGCGCCATCAGCGGCAGATCGAAGGCGACGAGTTCGGGCGTGACATCGAGACCCGCCGGCACCACCACCATGGTGGCGCCGAGGATGAAGGTGATGTTGTAGACGCTGGAGCCGATGAGGTTGCCGACCGCGATGTCGCGCTGCCCACGGATGGTGGAGACGATGGTGGTCACCAGTTCGGGGGCGGAGGTGCCGATGGCCACCACGGTCAGCCCGATGAGCGCGTCGGAGACGTCCAGCGCCCTTGCCGCCGCGACCGCGCCGTCCACCAGCCAGTCCGCGCCAAGGATGATGACGCCGATGCCGCCGAGCAGGGACGCCACATCGATCGCCACCGCCGCAGGCGAGCGCGCCAGGGTCTTGGTGGTGTACTCGCGGGCGTAGTCGGCGACCACTTGGGCACTCTGGCGCCGGCTCAGGTAGACGATGACCGCCGTGTAGGCCAGCGTGAGCAGCAGCAGGACCACACCCTCGGCACGCGAGAGCATGCCGTCGCGCGCCATCCACCACAGGATCACCGCTGCGGAGGCCATCATCGGCAGGTCGATGCGCAAGGTCTGCCTCTGCAGCAGCAGCGGCCGGATGGCCGCGCTCAACCCTAGGATCAGCAGCAGGTTCACGATGTTGGTGCCGGCGATGTTGCCCACCGCCAAGGGACCAGAGCCCTGCAGGCCGGCGTCGATGCCGACCGCCAGCTCCGGGATGCTGGTGCCGATGGAGATGACGGTCAAGCCCACCACGATGGGTGAGATGCCGAGCCGGGCGGCGATGCGGGTGCCGCCACGCACCATGAACTCGGCACCGATCACCAAGGTGACCAGACCCACCAGCACCAGGAGGAGTGGGCTCACCCGGCGACTCTATCGCCCACGGT
>CAYXJZ010000002.1:56813-86671 GCA_964465355.1 uncultured bacterium
GTGGTGGTCTCCTCCACCGGCGCCTTGGCCGACCAGGGCCGCCTGCAGGCCTTCGCTGCCGAACGCGTGGCCGCTGCCTGGCGGTCAGGCGGCGTCTTCGGCTTGCCATTCGAGGTGGAACTGCGCGACGACGCCAGCGACCCGGCACGGGCAGAGGCCCTGGCCATCCAACTGGCCGCCGATGGCGTGGCCGCCGTGGTGTGCTGCACCTCCGCGGCGGCGACCGAGCGGGTGTCGGCCGCCTTGGAGGCATTGGGCGTGCCCCTGATGGCCCTGACGGAGGCCGGCGGGGTGGCAGGCCGGTACTGGAGCTTCGCGCTGCTGCCCGACGAGCGCGCCAAGCTCACCGCCGTCGCGGTGGACGCAGCCGGGCAGTCCAAGGTCAGCCTTGCCCTCATGACCCTGAACACCGCCTACGGGCAGGGAGTTGTCACCGCCTTCGGGCAATCGCTGGCCGACACCAGCCTGCGATCTGCCGAGGTGGTGACCTACCCGCCAGATGCCCAGGTGTTGACCCCCGAGGCGCTGTGGGTGGCGACCCGCCAGCCTGGCGGGGTGGTGGCTTGGGGTCTGCCCAACGACCTGCGCCTGGCGGTGGACGGCCTGCGCCGCCGTGGCTACACCGGCCTCCTCTACGCTCGCGCCGAGGCCATGCCGGAGGCCATCAGGCGACGCCTGCACCCCAGCCTCGACGGGGCGGTCGGCACGGTGCAGGACCCTTGGTTGGGGGTACGGGTAGCGGTGGCACCAGCCAGCCTGGCAGCGCGCCTGCCGCCTGAGCATCCGCACGCCGCCGCCGTCACCGCCTTCCTCGGCCGGGTGGTGGCCGGCGACCCGCGGGCCCAGGCGCCGTCGGAGCTGGAGACCTTGGCGCGCATCGACGACGCCCTCGTGCTGCTGCACGCAGCCTTCGAGCAGGTGGCGGCCTGGGGCGTCGGTCAGGAACTGAGTTCGCTACGTCTGGCCACCCGCGACGCCTTGGTCGGTGCGCCGCCCATGGCCCTTGCCGCAGGTTCATACGACGCCCTGGAAGGCCAGGACCGGATGGTGCGTTGGCAGGGGCTTGTGGTGGCCGAGGTGGGTCACGACTGAAGATGGCTCAGGGTTGAAGGTGGCCGGCCTTCGTCACAGCAACCCTGAACGGGACCTGAGCCCGCTCCTGCACGCATCAGCACCCTGGGGTGCCCCTGCATCCGGGCAGGCAGGAAAGCCACGGTACACTGACCGGATGATGCCCCCACTCAGGCCCCTCCTCGACGAGTTCGAGATGCTGGAACGGCAGCTCGCCGACCCGGAGGTGCTGGCCGACCCCGAGCGCGCAAGGGACAAGGGGCGGCGCTACGCCGAGCTGAGGCCGGCGGTGGCGCTGGCCAGGGCGGCCCTGCGTGCCACCGAGCGCGCCGAGCAGGCCAAGGGCCTGCTGAGCGACCCGGAGATGGCCGAGGTGGCGCGCGAGGAGCTGGACGAGGCCGAGGCCGAGCTGGAACGGCTGGCACCGGAGCTGCGCCGCGCCCTGCTGCCTCGCGACCCGGATGACGACAAGGACGTGATCCTGGAGGTGCGTGCGGCGGCAGGCGGTGACGAGGCCTCGCTCTTCGCCGCCGAGCTGCTCTCCGCCTACTTGCGCTACGCCGCCGCGAACGGCCTCAAGACCGAGCTGCTCGACAGCCACCCCACCGAGGTCGGCGGCCTGTCGAAAGCGGCGATGGAGGTCAGGGGTCGCGGCGCATACGCCCTGCTCAAGTACGAGTCAGGCGTCCACCGGGTGCAGCGGGTGCCCACCACCGAGGCCCAAGGACGCATCCACACCAGCACCGTCACCGTGGCCGTGCTGCCGGAGGCCGAGGACCAGGAGCTGCACATCGACCCGGCCGACCTGCGCATCGACGTCTACCGCTCCTCAGGGCCGGGTGGCCAGTCGGTCAACACCACCGACTCTGCGGTGCGGGTGACCTACCGTGCCGGCACGCCGGATGAGCTGGTGGTGACCTGCCAGGACGGCAAGTCACAGATCAAGAACAAGGAGAAGGCGCTCACCGTCCTGCGTGCCCGCCTGCTCGAGCGCGAGAGGCTGCGGGCCCAGAGCGAGGCGAGGGAAGCGCGCTTGGTGCAGATCGGTGCGGGCGACCGCAGCGAGAAGATCCGTACCTACAACGTGCCCCAGTCGCGGGTGACCGACCACCGCATCGGTTTCAGCACCCACGACCTCAGCGGCGTACTGGCCGGGGATCTCTCCGCCCTGCACGAGGCCTTGCGAGCAGAGGACGAGTCGAGACGCAGCAGCGAGGCTGCCCTGCAGGGCGCCTGGGCCTCCACTCAGCTCGAACGGGGGGAGCCCCGTGGCACGGCGTGAGTTCGTGGTGGCCGCCGCCATCCTGCTCGACCCACAGGACCGGGTGCTGCTGGTGGGCAACGACTGGCAGGGCATGGGCCAGGTGCGTTGGACGCTGCCAGGTGGCATGGTCGAGCGTGGCGAATCCACCCTCGACGCGCTGAGCCGCGAGGTGCACGAGGAGACGGGCCTGTCCATCACCGAGGTGCATGAGCTGGCCTACGCCGTGCACGTCGAGGACCAACGGCGCAACGACCGGGCTGTGAGCTTCGCCTTCCGCGCCAGCTACGACGGGCTGCTCAACCCGCGTGACCCAGACGGCTTCATCGTCGAGGCCCGCTTCGTGCCCGTGCACGAGGTCTCCACCATCGTGCCCATGCCGCCGCTGCGCGATCCACTGGTCAACTTCCTGCGCGACCGCCGTGCCGGCCGCTTCTACAACTTCTCCGGCTGGGACGGTCGGGGACCTAGGCGCGTCGGCTAGCGGCCGCCAAGGCCGCATCTCCGCTGGACTCAGACCGCCTCACAGAGATCAGTCCGCGTCGAGATCGATGCTGTGGTGGTCGAGGTTGGCCAGACCGCGTTTCCAGTAGCCGTCCACGTCGACCCGCTCCTTGGGCAGGCCCAGCTCGCGGCGGAAGTAGTCGCGGATCGGCTTCATCGCCCCTGCCTCGCCGGCGGCGAAGACGAACCAGCCATCCCCTTCAGGCAGAGCCACGGCCCGGACGGCGCGCTCTAGGGCGCCGTCCGGCTCCGCGTCGCGGAACACCCAGGTCACGGTGATGCCGTCGCGCTCCTCCAGCCGCTGCTGCTCGGCGGCGTTCGCCACCTCGATGATCACCGTGGCGCCGGCAGTGGCGGGCAGTTCCTCGACGAAGCGGCTGAGCGCCGGCAGCGCCGCCTCGTCGCCAGCCAACAGGTACCAGGCGTAGTCCTCCGGGAAGACGATGTTGCCGCGCGGACCGAGGACGCCGAGCCGGTCGCCGACACTGGCCTTGCTCGCCCACTGCGAGCTGATGCCGTGCTCGTGCAGGACGAAGTCGATGACCAGCTCCCTGCTGTCGGGCAGCCAGCGCCGCACCGTGTAGTCGCGGAAGATCGGCTTGGGGCCGTGTTCCGGGGCCCGCAGTCCCTGCCCGGGCAGGGGCAGCACCAGCTCGCCGCTGTCCGGCTGCGGGAAGAACAGCTTGACGTGGTCGGTCGGGGCGAAGGGCACGTAGGGGAAACCGTCCGCCAGGTCGTCGCCGGAGAGGTAGACGCGCCTGTAGCGGGGGGTGATCTCTTCGGTCCGGCTGACCGAGAGGACGCGCCGGCCGATCTCTTCGAGGAAGTTGATCTGGGTCTGGCCGGTGCAGTTCGGGCCTGACCAGGTGGGCATCTTGCGATCACTCATGACGGGGTTCCCTTCGCGAGGGACGCGCGCCGGAAGGCGGCGCGACCCGGCGCCGGCTGCATGACCGCAGCCTAATCCCGAGTGATCTTATCGTGATTCAGGCCTGTGCGGTCATGCAAACGAAGGGGGTCCGCCTAGAGGTTCTCGATCAGTGCGTCCCCGAAAGCCGAGGTGCCTAGCAGCGTCGCCCCGTCCATCAAGCGATGGAAGTCGTAGGTCACGCGCTTCTGGCCGATGGTGCGGCTGGTGGTGGCCAGGATGAGGTCGGCGGCCTCGGTCCAGCCCATGAAGCGCAGCATCATCTCGCCCGAGAGGATGACCGAGGATGGGTTCACCATGTCCTTGCCTGCGTACTTGGGCGCGGTGCCGTGGGTGGCCTCGAAGACGGCGTGGCCACTGTCGTAGTTGATATTGGCGCCGGGCGCGATGCCGATGCCGCCCACCTGCGCCGCAAGGGCGTCGGAGAGGTAGTCGCCGTTGAGGTTGAGGGTGGCGATGACGCTGTACTCGGCCGGCCGCAGCAGCACCTGCTGCAGCATGGCGTCGGCGATGACGTCCTTGACGACGATCTCGCGGCCGGTGTTGGGGTTGCGCAGGGTCATCCAGGGCCCGCCGTCGAGCAGTGTGGCGCCGTAGTCCTCGGCCGCCACCTGGTAGCCCCAGTCGCGGAAGCCGCCCTCGGTGAACTTCATGATGTTGCCCTTGTGCACCAGGGTGACGGACGGGAGGTCGTTGGCGATGGCGTAGTCGAAGGCCGACCTGACCAGCCGCGCGGTGCCTTCACGCGAGACCGGCTTGATGCCGAAGGCGCTGCTGTGCGGGAAGCGCACCTTGGCGTAGGCCTTGGGGAAGTGCTCCTCCAGCAAGGCGCGGAAGCGCTCGGCGTCGGCGCTGCCCTCTTCCCACTCGATGCCGGCGTAGATGTCCTCGGTGTTCTCGCGGAAGATGACCATGTCGACGTGCTGCGGCTCGCGCACCGGGCTCGGCACGCCGTCGAACCAGCGCACCGGACGCAGGCAGGCGTAGAGGTCCAGTCTCTGGCGCAGCGCCACGTTGATGGACCGGATGCCACCGCCCACCGGGGTGGTCAGCGGCCCCTTGATGCCGATGAGGTAGGTGGACAGTGCCTCCACCGTCTCCTCCGGCAGCCACAGGGTCTCGCCGTAGACCTCGTTGGCCTTGTCGCCGGCGTAGACCTCCATCCAGGCGATGCTGCGGCGACCGCCGTAGGCGCGCTCGACGGCGGCGTCGATGACGCGCTTCGAGGCCGCCCAGATGTCGGGGCCGGTGCCGTCGCCTTCGATGAAGGCCACGATGGGGCGGTCACTCACCTGCAGGCGCCCACCGCTCAAGGTGATGGGATCGCCGTCAGGGACTTGGATGTGTCGGTACATGGATACGAACCTCCGTTGGGCGGAAGCCTACCACGCGCCTGGTAGCATCCGGCATGCTGCGCCGTGGCGGAACCGACGTGTCTGACGCGATCGCGGTGCTTCGCGCCGACCTCACCGCGCTGCCACCGGTCACGCTCGGCCTGCCGCAGGCGCTGGGCCGCGTGCTGGCGGAGGAGGTGGTGGCCGGCTTCGATCACCCCAACGCCGACCTCTCGGCCTTCGATGGACTGGCCTGCCGCGTGGCCGACAGCCTGGAGGCGTCGGCGGAACGGCCCGCGCGGCTGCGGCTGCGCGGCGAGGTGGGCGCAGGGGACCCGCCCCACCCGGGCCTGGCCAAGGACGAGGCCTGCCTGATCTACACGGGTGGGGTCCTGCCGCCTGGGGCCGACGGTGTGGTGCCACTGGAGGCCATGCGCCGCGGGGGCGACGAGCTCTGGCTGCTGCAGCCGGCTTCCACCGCCATGGTGCGCAAGCGGGCATCGTCGTGGGCGGCCGGCCAGACGCTACTGCATGGCGGCGAGCGCATGGACGCGGTGAAGCTGGCCATGGCGGCGACGGCCGGTCGCGACCGGCTGCGGCTCAGGCCTGCGCCCAAGGTGGTGGTCGTCACCACCGGCAGTGAGCTGCACGCCTTGGGCAGCCATGACCTGCCACCCGGCCACCACATCGGGTCCAACGGCCTGGCCATCTCGCTGGCGGCCAGCCAGGCCGGCGCCGAGGTCCTGCGGGTGGAGCGGCTGGACGACGACCCGGCGGCCTTGCGGCGCTGCCTCGACGCGGCCGCCAAGGACGCCGACCTCATCCTCTGCAGCGGTGGAAGCGCGCACAGCGAGCGCGACCACCTGCGGCGACTGATGGCCGCCGAAGGCGAACTGCAGATCACACGCCTGGCCATGCGACCAGGCGGCCCCAGCCTCTACGGACGGTGGCGTGGCACCCCGCTGTTGGGCCTTCCCGGCCGGCCCCTCGGCGCCATGGTCGCCTTCGTCCTGTTGGCGCAACCGGCGATCACGGCCTTGGAAGGTGGCCCGGAGGCGGCTCCCTACCTCGTCAGGCGGGTGGCCGTCAGCCACTCGCCGCTACGCGCCACCCCCCACCTGCCCAGCTTGGTGCCGGTGGCGCTGCGGCGGCGAGGCGAGCGGCTCGAGGCCCACGATCCCCAGGAGGGCATCGGGGCAGACGGTGACCCAGAGCAGTGGCCTGCAGCGGCCGATGGGCTGGCGCTGCTGGCTGCAGGCCGCGGCCTGCAGCCGGGCGAGCCGGTCGAGGTCATCCCCCTGCGGCCCGGCCAGAACACGGCAGGCGTGACCTAGCGGTCCTCGCCAGCTGTCCTCGCTAGCGGTCGTCGGCTGGGAACTCGTCCTCCGGCCGCGTCTCGCCCTCCCGCAGCCCTTCCTGGAAAGGCTCGACGTGCAAGGTGGTGGTCAACTCGCTGAGCCGGGTGTGGATGTGGTCTTCGACCTCCCCCATCACCCTGTGGGCCTCGCGCACGCTGAGCTCGGGATCGACGAAGACGTCCACCTCGGCGAAGCGGGCTCGGCCGGAGCGGCGGCTGCGCAGGCGGTGGAAGCCCTTGACCTCGGCATGCGAGCGCAGGGCGTCGAGGATGACCTGCTCCTCTTCAGCAGGCAGGCGCTCGTCCATGAGCCGGGAGAGGTTGGCCGTGAGCACGTTGACGCCCTCGCGGATGATGTGCAGGGCCACGGCGATGGCCATCAGCGGGTCCAGCCAGTTCCAGCCGGTGAAGGTCACCAGCAGCACACCGGCCACCACCCCGAGGGAGGTCCACACGTCCGTGAGCACGTGGCGGCCGTTGGTGTGCAGAGCAGCCGAGGCCAGCCTGCGACCGCTGACCAGCAGGAAGGCGGCAAGGGCGCCGTTGACCAAGGTGGCCGCCAAGGCCACGCTCACACCAAGCATCGGCTGGTCGATGGGCTGGGGCGACCACAACCGCTGCCCGGCCGAGACCAGGATGGCCCCGGCCGCCAGCAGGATGAGCACGCCCTCGAAGACGCTGGAGAGGTACTCGGCCTTCTGGTGGCCGTATGGGTGTTGCAGGTCGGGTCCGCGGGCAGCCAGGCGTATGGCGGTCATCACCGCCACGGCAGCCAGCAGGTTGACCATGGACTCCGCCGCATCGGACAGCAGTGAGACAGCGCCGGTGAACCACCAGGCCGCCGCCTTCAGCAACAGCACGAGCACGGCGCCGGCCAGGCTGACGAGCGCCGCCCTCATGCGGGCGGCGTCCCTAGTCAAGCTCGTCCTCGTCCTCGCCTCCCCCGCTGCCAAGGGCATCGGGGTCCTCTGCCAGCGCAGCCAGCGCCGCCTCCAGGTCCTCGCCTTCGTAGTCAGTCACGGTGGCCTCGATGAGTTCGAGAGCCCGGGCCGCACTGTCCTGCGGCACCAGCACGACGGTGGTGCCTGCCGTGCCGATGCCGAGGTGGGCCAAGGCGTCGCCCAACAGGTCGATGCCCCTGACCATGACGACGAAGCCTTCGTCCTCGAGCAGGGCGGCGACCATCTCGGCCAGTGGCTCGGCCGGCGCGACGTCCACCACGGTCCACGGATCGCCGTTCAGGGTGATGGTGGTGCCTTTCATGGTTCCCTCCTCGGGATGACGTACGTAGGTCGGCCAGCAGGGACGGCCGAGCCCGGTCGGTGGCCGCTCACCACGGCATGCTCCCTCGCAGGAAGCCGGTGATGAGGGCGGCGTAGGCGTCGACGGCGGTGCGCAGCTGATCGACGGGCATGGCTTCCTTGGTGGTGTGCGCCAGTTCGGGGTTCCCGGGCCCGAAGCCGATCAACGGCGCCCCACGGCTGGCCAGGTGGGGCGCGTCGGTGCAGAACCACCATGTGTCCACCTCGGGCGGCGCACCGAGCTGCGGGGCGACGGTGCGCACCGCCCAGTCCACGCTTGGATGGGCGGGATCGAGCAGGTAGGCGGGGGCCACCCGCATGAAGGGGTACTCGACCGCACCGTTCTCGCTGCGCATGGTGCCGCCCGGCACGCTCACCTTGGCCTCGGGGTCGATGGCCTGCAGACGCGCGAGCACCTGCTCCGGCTCGTCACCGGCCACCTGGCGGTAGTCGATGGTCAACTCGGCACGGCCGGGGACCACGTTGGAGCCGCCCACCGGGAAGGAGCTGATCTGGGTGACCGTGGCGCTGGAGGCCCCGAGGCTGGGGTGCTCCGGCAAGGTCAGCTGCTCCATGGCCAGGATGTAGCGGGCGGCACGGTTGATGGCGTTGCTGCCGAGCTGGGCCTTGGCGGCGTGGGCGATGCGGCCGGGCAGGCTGACGTGCGGTTCGATCCGGCCGCGGTGGCCGATCTTGACCTTCAGATCGCTCGGCTCACCCAGCACCACCAGGTCGGGGAGGTGCTGTTCGCTGAAGAAGCGCGCGCCAAGGCCACCGACCTCCTCCTGGACCACGCCGCTGACGATGAGGGTGCCCTCGAAGCCCTGGTCGGCTGCCACCTTGCCTGCCACCGCCATGGCGGCCAAGGCGCCCTTCATGTCCACCGAGCCGCGACCCCAGACCATGCCGTCCACCACTTCACCGCCCAGCGGATCGTGGGGCCATGCTTCCGCGTCGCCGGTTGGCACCGTGTCCAAGTGGCCGTTCAGCACCAGCGTCGGCCCCTGCCCGCGGCGGATGACGCCGACGGCGTTGCCCGCGCGGTCGAGCGATGCCTCGTCGAAGCCAAGGTCAGCCATGGCCTGGCAGAAGAGCCGGGTGGCGGGACTCTCATGGCCGCTCGGGCTGGGGGCTCGGATCAAGGCGCTGGTGAGATCGACCACGTCGGAGGCGTTCATGCCTCAATCGTACCCGTGACCGGGTGAGGGTCCTGCGTATGCTGTCGGCGTGAGCTGGACCTGCCCGGCCTGCAACCACCAGAACAGCGCCAGCTTGGTGTGCGACGCCTGCGGCGTGGCGCGTCGCTGGCATGAGGACCCACCCCTCGACCTACCCGCCGCACCCGCCTGGACCGAGGTCGGCGCCTCCTACCTGGCCATCATGTGGGGCGGCCTGGCGGCCGCAGGGCTGCTGACCTTGACGCTGCCGCCGCTGCTGGCCTGGGTCGGCCTGGCGCCAGGATGGCTGCTGTTGGAGGTGGTCCTGGCCGGCGCGGCTGCCTGGAGTTCGCTGCAGGAAGCCTTCTTCCTCGCCCGCTTCAACGGCATGGGCCTTGAGGCGCCACGCCAGGTGCGCAGCGGCCAGGCCTTGGAGCTGGTGCTGACGCTGGTCCCCTACCAACGGGTGGACGGACTGGATGTGCGCTTCGAGCTCTTCGACCGCTACTACGAGGAGGTGCAGCGACAGGGTCGCAAGCAGGTGGAGACCCGCCAGCGACTGCTGGAGCGCCTTGTCATGGCGCGCGACCACAGCCTGGCCGGCCGCCGCTCGCACCACATGCACGCCGTGTTCGACGCGCCCTTCCCCAGCACCGTCCACGAGCACCTCGGCGCCAAGATCATGGCCAGCCTGTTGGAGCCGCTCGGCTTCCTGGTGCCTGGCCTGCGGCACCACGCCCGCAACCTGCGGGAGCATGGTGGTTTCTACGTGCGGGCGACGGTGCGCATCGGCCTCTTCCAGCGCCGTTTCGAGCAGCGGGTGGTGTCGGTGTACCTGGGTGCCGACCGCGTGGTGGCAGGCTAGGCTTCGTCCTCCACGGTCGGCGGCGCGCTGCCGACGACCTCCCAAGCCCATTCCTCTCGCGGTGGGCTCCAACGGTGACGCCGCATGTCAACGCCGTCGGCGTCCGCGTCCACGCCTTCTGAGCGCAGCAGGGCCACCTGCAGCTCGCCGCTGCCCACCTTGTAGGTGGAGATGCCGCCTTCGGCGTTGACCACCCGGTGCCATGGCACGTCGTGCTCCTCGTCGCGCAGGCCGTAGAGCACGGCGCCCACCTGGCGTGCGGCCCGCGGCGCGCCAGCCCACAGGGCCACCTGGCCGTAGCTGACGACCTTGCCGGTGGGCACGGCGCGCACCACTTGCAGGACGCGGTCGCGGAAGCTGCTCATGGGACAAGGCTAACGCCTGGCTGAGCAGACGATGCCGATCCTGTTGATGGGCCTTCTTGAGCCAAGTGACCAGAGTCGCTCGCGGTCGCATGACCCCGTGGTAGCACCAGTGCCGTGTCAGCCAGTGCCATCAAGGACCACAAGCCTGCCGTCCTGGCTCGGTTCCTCCTCCTGCTCTTGCTCCTTGCCCCCTTGGCCCACGCCCAAGGCTGGCTGCTCGGCGGCATCGACGACGTGCCCGAACCGCAACCGGAGAGCGTGGTCGCCTTGCTGCTGGTCGCCAACCAGGCGCGCGCCTCCGTCGGCCTGCCGCCACTGACCCAGGACGAGGGACTTGCACGAGCGGCCAGGCAACACGCAGCCGAGCTGGCCCAACGCGGCCTGCTCGACCACGCCAGCCCCACCCCTGGCCGCGAGACGGTCGCCGCACGCCTGGCGCGCGCAGGCGTGCCCTACACCAGCCACGGCGAGAACCTGGCGATGGTGCCCGCCGGTCTCGACCTCGCCCCCACCACCGTGAGTGGCTGGCTGTCCAGCCCGCCGCACCGCGCCAACCTGCTGGACCCCAGCTTCGACCGTGTCGGTTTCGGCACGGCGGTGGACGCGCGTGGCGGACGTTACGTGGTGCAGGTGTTGGCCGCCGTCCCTTGGGCGCCTGGCAACTGGTCCGTTTGGCAAGGCGTGGAGGAGGTACGAGAGCTGTCGCTGGAAGTGGAGGCCATCTCCCCCATCTCGGCCCTGTTCGAGGTCGCGGGCGCGCATCATCCCCGCTCGCTCAGCACCGGAAGGCAAAGGCTCAGCCTGCCCGTCCCCTTGACTGGAGCCGTCGACCTGCGCATCGGCCTGCTCACCTCCCCGCCCTCCGGCTACACCGTCGACGAGCAAGGCCGCGTGGACGAACTGGGCAGGTGGCAGCCAGGCAGCGCGCCACGGCGCGGCGCACGGGTCGTCGCCAGCGCGTGGGGGCATCGCGTCACCATTGGTGCGCATCTGGACATCGAGATCGTCGGCCATGCACCGGGACTCGAGCTGTTGGTGGCGAACGAGCACCTGCCCGGCGCACGGGTGGCCGACGGCAGGATCAGCGCCTTCCTGCCCTGGCCGGCGAGTGGTCTCATCGAGCTGGCCTTGGCCGAGGGCAGCGCCGACGGCCGGCTGCTGCTGCGCCATGCCTTCCGGCTGCGACGCACCGCCGATGGGATCGTGTGGGAGGTCACCCCGTGAGGCAGGCTGTGGTTTCCTGGGCGGTGAGTTGTATAGTGTCTGCCGGCTTCGGGGCGTAGCGCAGTCTGGTAGCGCACCTGCTTTGGGAGCAGGGGGTCACAAGTTCGAATCTTGTCGCCCCGACCAACGAAATAGCCGTCCCATACGGCTATCGACCTAAGGCCCCCCCCCGCATCCGCGGGGGGCCTTGCCTAGGCAGCCTCCAGCCTCGCCAACTGCCCATCGTCCAGACTGAGGTCGAGCGCAGCCGCGGCCTGCTGGTAGCGCTCCAAACGCGAGGTGCCGACGATGGGCACGTTCTTGGGTTCCTTCTGCGCCAGCAGCCATGCCATCACCACCTGGCTGGGTAGCACGCCGAGCTCAGCAGCCACGGCCTGCAACGCCGCCAGCCGCGCCTCGGCAGCGTCGCCTGCGTAGGGCTGGTAGCTCCACTGCGCCTCGCGCTGCTCCTTTGGCATGTCATAGAGCCCCTTGAGCACCGGCGAGTAGGCCATCAGCATGAGGTCGGGGTGCGCGCGCAGGTAGTCGAGCTGCTCGTCGTCGACGATGGAACCGTGCGAGAGCCCGGCACGCCGCTGCAGGTAGGAGCGCTCCTGCTGCAGCACCACGGGGGTCGGCCAGCCGTTCTGCAGACAGAGCTGGCGGATGCGCTCCAGCCGCCACGTGCGCACGTTCGACCAGCCGAAGTAGCGCACCTTCCCTTCCGCCACGAAGGAGGCAAGTGCCTCGAGGGTCTCCTCAAGCGGCGTGCTGCGGTCGTCGACATGCACGAAGTAGAGGTCGATGCGGTCGGTGCCCAGCCTGCGCAGGCTGCCCTCCAAGGACTTGCGCAAGGTGGCTGCACCGGCGCCGACGTAGCTGTCTCGCGCCAGGTCGTAGTGCGGCTCAGCGGCGCCCGTCGGCCACACCCGCTCAGGGTCGCTGAGCCTGGCCGAGCCCTTGGTGGCGAGGAACACCTTGTCGCGCAGGCCCGTCTTGCGGAACCAGCGGCCAAGCAGCTCCTCGCTCTGGCCGCCGTTGGTCCCCTGCTGCCACCACCATGCGTAGCAGTCGGCGGTGTCGAGGAAGTTGCCGCCGTCCTCCTGCACGTAACGGTCGAGCAAGGCGAAGGAGCTCTGTTCGTCGGCCAGCGTGCCCATCGGCATGCAACCAAGCGAGATGCGGCTGACCTGCTCGCCCGTCGTGCCCAGTTCGGTCGTCTTCATACGAGTTCTCCCGTCTTGGTGCGGCTCAGGATGTCGCTGTAGATGTCGATCTTGTTGTCGATGGCCGCCAGGTGGCGCTGCAGAAGCTGCAGCCGCTCGCCGAGCTCACCGCGATGCGCACGCAGCAGCTCGACACGCTCCGCGATGGTGGCGTCGCCCTCGCGCGTCAGCTCGGTGAAGCGCAGCATGCCGCGGATGGGCATGCCCGTCTGACGCAGCAACGTCAGGAAGGTGACGAAGCCGAGGTCGGCGTCGTCGTAGCGGCGGTGGCCGCTGGCGTCGCGCTGCACAGGCGCGAGCAGGCCGATGCGCTCGTAGTAGCGCAGCGTGTGGCGGCTGAGGCCGGTGATCTCGGCGGCCTCCTCGATGCTGTAGCCCGCGGCTGGCAGATCGGTGTAGGTCATGCAGCCGAGCCTATGGCTTAGAGCGCGCTCTAAGTCAAGGCCAGGTCCTGGGCGACCGTGGATCATCCGCCCGAACGCGTCCTTAAGTGCCGCTTAAGAGCCGCGCACCTAGGCTCCGACCAACCGCCGATCGGGGCCAAGACCCTTCGACCCGCCGACGGACGGAAGGAGTGCCCCGATGTCCCGAACCACGCTTCCCCGTCTCTTGCCGATGGCGGCCTGGCTGCTCAGCCTGGCCGTCCTCACCGCCTGTGGTGGCCAGCCAACGCCCGAGCCGGAGCCGACCGGACTGCGCGAGATGGAGGGCAAGGTCGTCCTGCCGGATGGCCTGAGCCTCGATCTGAGCAGCTTCCAGATCATCACCGCCCACGGCAGCTACCCGGTGGCCACCGATGGAAGCTTCAAGGCGGAGCTGCTGGGGATGGCCACCACCGAGGTGGGCCTGCAGGGGGTCGACGGTGGCCTGCTCCTCTTGGGCCTGAGCGCCGAGCAAGGCATCGAGGTCTCCGCCTTGGCCACCGCCCGGGTGTTGCTTCACCATCTGCTAGGCGGCTTCGCCCTGCCTGCCGAGCGGCAGCAATCGCTGTGGCCGCTGATCCTGGACCTGCCCCAGGCAACCGACTTGGAGCAGGAGGTCTTGCGGCTGCTGCTGGACGGCCAGTCGCCCTTGACGCTGGAGGATCCTGGTCTGCTGGCCGCCATGGGGCTGGCATGGGATGCGTTGCTGGCAGATGCCAGCCAGACAGGGATGGCCGCCTTCAACGTCGCCACCTACGAGCCGGCCGGCCCGTTCCCGCAGGCCTTGGCCACGCCAAGCAACGCGAGCAACATCGTCCTGCAACCAGGAAGCGGCGTCCTCCAGGCTGGCTCCGCGATGCTCCACAACCCGTCGGGTTCAGGCGTCGTCGCGCAGAACCACATCCGCCGGCCAGGCGCGCTGCTGGCCTACCAGGTGGCCTTCGAAGACAGCCTTGGCGAACGCCATGAGCTCGA
Source organism: uncultured bacterium (assembly GCA_964465355.1). Classification (GTDB taxonomy): domain Bacteria; phylum Deinococcota; class Deinococci; order Deinococcales; family Trueperaceae; genus JAABTL01. The sequence continues at coordinate 70,783 of CAYXJZ010000002.1, forward strand.
GCCGCCCGTGCTCGCCCAACGCGTCGACGTGCCCTCCACCGACAAGCTGGAGCTCTTCGGCGCCATCGTCGACGTGCTGACCGGCGCAGCGCCATGGACGCCGGTGCTCAGCCCCGGCATGCCCCTGCCGCTCCACGAAGGCCAGCACCGCACCCACTACGAGCTGGTGCTGCTCGGCCCCTCCTTGGACGTGGTCACCAGGCCGCCGCTCTACGACGACCCGCGCTTCAGCGGAGCCCGGTCGGCGTGGAACGAGATCATCGGCGAGAAGGCCGTCGAGCTCTTCTTGAACGACCTGGCCCTGCCGCTGCTCGAGTCCTTCGTCTTCGGCCGCACCGGCGTGTTCGAGGTCGGCAAGCTGCGTCAGTTGCGCGAGAACTTCAAGATCCTCAACGACAAGCACCTCGCCAACCTTGGCGTGTTCCTGCGGCAAGGGGGCAGCTACGCCGAGGCGCTGAAGTTCGTGCTCGACGAACTGGCCCACAACGGCCGCTTCCGCCTCGACTTCATGGACGTGGTGAAGGAGGCCCTGTCGGAGAGCGAACGGAACAAGATGGACTTCGACGCAGCTGAAGCGCGCTTGCGTGGTCGCGCCAGCGCCGCAGCCATCGCAGCGGCCGTGCAGCTGGCGCTGAGCGCAGGCGACGTCGGCGCCATCCTCAAGGACCTGAACGACGCCCTGCCGGCGGTGTCATGGCAGGCGGTGGCCTCGCCAACGCTCTTCTACCTCAGCCCGGAGGCGGCCTACTTCACCAAGCAGCAACCATCGGTGGAACTGACCGTCGGCACCCGCGGGCCCGTCGGCGGCACCTACCTCTACCGCTGGTCGACCACTGGCCGCAACGGCCGCCTGAGCGACGGACCCACCACCGGCCTGAGCATCGACAGCCCCTACCCCAACGTCTGGTACATCCACGGCAGCCCGCACACCATCACCGACGAGCAGACAGACGGCGTCAGCGTGGAGGTGTACGAGGTCGAGAGCGTGGGGGCCGGCATCCCGCCTGGCGCCGAGCCCATCGCCCGCATGGCAGCAGAACTGCAGGGCTTCGACCGCGAGATCGACAGCCGCTTGGAGATCATGTACGGTGTCACCGCGTCGGGCTACTTCAGGGACGGCATCACGGCACCATGCGCCACCATGTACATCAGGTTCCCCAAGGCGTCGGGCGCCATGCGCTACGACCTGCGCTTCGAGGGCTGGGGCGGCTACCAGCATCCGGAGAACTGGAACACGGATCTGTCGCACAACCAGGTCTTCACCTACGAGGTCGATCCGGCCAACCCCCACGGCTACGTCCTGCCATGGACGGCCGTGTGCAACTGGTTCGGACCCAACGGCGGTGACATCTGGCCGTACAACTTCCACACCTTCGACGCAGGTGGCCACTACCTGGTGGGGATCTTCACCGCCATGGGTCCCTTGCCAGGCGACGAAGGACGCCTGCCCGGCGTCGAGCACTACGTCCGGCTCTGGTACGACTGGGCCGCGCAGGGGACGGTGACCGTGACGGTCATCCGCTGAGCAGGATCAGGCGCCGCTTTGACCCACGTCGGGTGCTATCATCCTTCCGCGCCGCCAGGCTAGCCTTGCGGTACGCGGGAGTAGCTCAGCTGGTAGAGCGACAGCCTTCCAAGCTGTATGTCGCCGGTTCGAATCCGGTCTCCCGCTCCAAGCGCGGGCGCTGACGCCTTCTTTGGGCGTCAGCGCACCCTTGCACCCTTAGCTCAGTGGATAGAGCAGCTGCCTTCTAAGCAGTCGGTCCCAGGTTCGAATCCTGGAGGGTGCACCATGCCCCGATGGCGCCATGTCATGCTGCCCCTGCCGTATGCCACCGATCAAGCCGAACCCACCAGCACCCGAACCCACTGATCCAGACCTTCACGAAGTGGCACGAACCCTGCTCCACCAGGCGACCCTAGCTGAGAAGGACGACGCAGCGGTCTACCTTCGCCTGAGCACCCAGGCCTCGGCGGCCGCAGCCAACGTCGCCTCCGACCACCCTTACCTGCACCTGCGCACCCTGGTCGAGCTTGGCAACGCCCAGAGGATCTGTGGGGAGCTGGGGGATGCGCTTGGCACCTTCGAGCAGGCCATCCGGCTGTGCCAGGACCTGGTCGACGAGCGTGTAGACGCCCTGCTCGGCCTCGCCTACCACCGCACCGGCATCGTCTACGACATCATGGGGAACCCTGCAGCTGCGGTCGAGCGGCTGCGCATGGCGCTGGTCCATTACCACCAGTCCGAGAACGATGAGGGACGCAGCCGGGTGGAGAACAGCCTCGGCGTCGTCTATTCGCGCAGCGCGGACTACGAGCAGGCGCTTGGCTTCTTCGAGAGCAGCCTGCGCAACGCCGAGGCCATGGCTGACCGCGCACGGATGAGCAGCTCGCTGTCGAACATCAGCATCACCACCCGCCTGCTCGGTCGCATCGAGGAGTCGGTGGAGGCCGCGGAGCGCAGCCTCGGCTGGGCGGATCACCTGGACAGCCAGGCCTCCTGCACCACGAACCTGGCCCTCTCCCTGGCCATGGCCAACCGTATGAGCGAGGCGGAGGCAGCCTTCGAGCGAGGCCTGGCCATGCACGAGGCCCTCGGCGACCCCTCCTGCCTCGCCGAGCACCTGCAGTGCCACGCCGATTTCCTCTTCCAGACCGAACGGCCGCGGCAGGCGCTGCCCATGCTGGAACGCTCGCTGGAGCTGGCCGAGGGCATCGAAGCCCTGCATCAGGTCCAAGGCGCCCATGAGAGGCTCTACCTGTACTGGAAGGAGCAAGGCGACCACCAGGCCGCCCTCATCCATCACGAGGCCTTCCACCAGACCTCCAAGCGCCTCGACATGGACGCCGCCGCTCGCGAGCTGAGGCACCAGAAGTGGCAGCAGCAGGTGGAGCGGGCGAAGCTGGAGGCAGCGGCAGAGCGCAAGGTGCGCGAGCGGCTGGCCATCTCCTACGCCGAGCTGGCCGAGATCCACCGCGGCCTCTCCGCCCAGACGGTCGAGCTGCAGCGGCAGAGCCGCCACGACGGCCTCACAGGCCTGGCGAACCGCCAGCACTTCGACGAGCGGGTCGCCCTCGAGGTGGACCTGGCCGCCGTGCAGGCGGCGCCGGCTGCCGGGTCGGAGGACGAGTTGGGACTGGTGCTGCTCGACCTCGACAGCTTCAAGTCCATCAACGATCGCTTCGGCCACCCGGTGGGCGACCAGGTGTTGAAGCAGGTCGCCGGCCTGCTGCAGGACAGCGTCAGGGGCAGTGACCTCTGCGGCCGCCTTGGCGGCGAGGAGTTCGGCGTGCTGCTCACCCGCACCGGCGCAGCGGGTGTGGCAGGCGTGGCCAACAAGGTGAGGCGGCTGATCGCCGAGCACGGCTGGGAGCGGTTGGCGCCGGGGCTCAAGGTGACCACCAGCGTGGGTGGGGCCTTGTTGAGCGAGTCAGATGGGAGCACCCAGTCGCTGTTCAGCTTGGCCGACGCCCGCCTGTACCAGGCCAAGCACGGAGGCCGCGACCGCGTCGTCACCCGTGCCGAGGAATCGGTGAAGCAGCCAGGCTGAAGCCCGAGGCACTCGACAGCCCCAAGTCGCTGTGGTAGCCTCCCGCGGTCGTCGTCAGCAGCAGTCTGATAGACTTGGCGACGCGAGCGTGGTGGATGTAGCTCAGCAGGTTAGAGCACCGGATTGTGGTTCCGGGGGTCGCGGGTTCAAATCCCGTCATCCACCCCACCAAGCCCGTCTCGGGCCCAGCCCGACAGGGCGGCGCCTGGGTCGGATGGGCCTCGCGCGAGGATGGCGGAACTGGTAGACGCGCCAGACTTAGGATCTGGTGTCTTTCGACGTGCGGGTTCAAGTCCCGCTCCTCGCACCAAGCCCTGTCCGACCGCGCCCAGGATCGTCCACACCACCGGCGTCGCCGCCCCACCGCGGGCGGTCCTTCGCCATGAACCGAGGGACCATGGAAGCCCGCATCACCGAACAGAGCCCCGTCACCGCCACCATCGAGGTCTCGCTGCCGACCGAGGCCGTCGACGCCGCCTTCGAGCGGGTGCTGAGCAGCCTCTCCAGGCAGGTGCGGATCCCCGGATTCCGGCCAGGCAAGGTGCCACGCGGTGTGCTGATCAAGCGCATCGGCGAGGATTCGCTGGCCGAAGAGGTACGCGACGCGCTGGTCGACGAGCACTACCCGCAGGCCGTTCGCCAGCTGGAGCTCAACCCCATCCACGCCCACTTCCACGCCGAGCCCGCCAAGCAGGGCGAAGGCTTCAGCTTCGTGGTCCACGCCGACCTCTTCCCCGAATTCGAACTGGGCGACGTCGACGCCGTCACCATCGAGGCCGAAGCACGTGAGCTGTCAGACGACGACGTGCAAGGCACCGTCAAGCGCCTGCGCGACGACAACGCCACCCTCGTGCCCGCCGACCGCCCCATCGAGGCGGGCGACCTGGTCTACGTCGAGACCCAAGGCGAGGGCGGCGGCAGCGTCATGCCCATCGACTTGGACCGCACCGAGCCGCGCCTGGTGGAGCAGCTGGTCGGCCGCCGACTGGACGAGGTCGTGGAGTTGGACCTGGGTCTGGATCCGGTGCCGACGAAGGCGACCGACGAGGCCTCTGGCGAGGCCCTCGCCAAGGGCGAGGCAACCACCGAGGGCGAGACCACAGAGCCCATCCGCCGCAGCCTCACCGTCAAGATCACCGACGTGAAGTCCAAGGAGCTGCCGGAGGCCGACGACGCCTTCGCCGCCACCCTGGGCTACCAGCAGTGGAGCGAAGTGGAGGCCGAGATCCGCCGCGGCCTCGGCGCCGAGCTGGAGCGCGAGACCTTCCGTGCCCAACGCGACGAGTTCATCGAGAAGCTGACCTCCGCCACCGAGGTGGCGCTCCCGGCCCCGCTGGTGCGCCGCCGCAGCGGCCATCTGCTGCAGGAGCTGGCAGGCGACCTGCAGCGCAGGGGCCAGACCCTCGACCAGTACATCGCACAGCTTGAGGGCGAGGGCAAGCGTGAGGAGTTCGAGGCCGAACTGCTCCAGGCCGCCGAGCGCGGCGTCAAGCGCGACCTGGTGCTCGAGCGTCTCTGGGAACGGCGAGGCGAGGAGGTCAGCGACGCCGACTTCGAGGCCGCGCTGCGCCACCTTGCCCAGCGCGAGCGCAAGGACCTCGGCCGCTTCAAGCGCGACATGGGCGAGGACTGGCTGCAGAACTACCGCTTCCTGCTGGGCCGTGACCGCGTCATCGACGCCCTGGTGCGCGAGAAGACCGGTCGGGCTGCCGCCGACGACGATGAGCGTGCAGCTGCCGCCGAGGAGGCCGCCGACGCCATGGGCGAGCCAGGCGGCGATCACGACCACGATCACGATGGGCACGACCATCACCACCACGACCACGATGGGCACGACCACCATCACCACGATCACGACCATCACGACCACTGACCTTGGGCTAAGGTGAGTGCATGCCGCTGATCCCATACGTGATCGAGCAGACCGGTCGTGGCGAGCGCATGTACGACGTCTACAGCCGCTTGCTCAAGGAGCGCATCATCTTCCTTGGCACGCCCATCGATTCCGAGGTCGCCAACGTCATGGTGGCGCAACTCCTGCTGCTGGACTCGCAGTCCTCCGACCAGCCCATCAACCTCTTCATCAACTGCCCCGGTGGCGAGGTCTACGCCGGCCTGGCCATCTACGACACCATGCGCTACATCCGCGCGCCGGTGCACACCAACTGCGTCGGCATCGCCATGAGCATGGGCTCGGTCATCCTCATGGCGGGCGAGGCCGGCCACCGGGTCGCCCTCCCCCACTCGCGCATCATGATCCACGCCGGATCGGCCGGCTTCCGTGGCGCCACCCCCGACCTGGAGGTGCAGGCGCGTGAGGTCTTGGCCTTGCGCGACATGCTGGAGGGCCTGTACCACCGGCACACCGGCCAGCCGCTGGAGAAGCTGCGGCGCGACATGGAGCGGGACAACTTCATGGGACCGACCGAGGCCAAGGCATACGGCCTCATCGACCGGGTGGTGGAACCCAAGGTGGCCGGCCGCTTCGGCACAGGCGAGGCATGAGCCCGGCCGCGCCAAGGTGCTCCTTCTGCGGGAGGAGTGCCCTCGAAGCGCGGCGCATGGTGGCCGGCGAGCATGGGGCCTTCATCTGCGACCGGTGCGTCGAGCACAGCGTCGACCAGTTGCAGTACGGCGGTGACGTACGCGACGCCGCCAGGCTGCTGCGGCGGGTGCCGACCCCGCGGGAGATCGTGGCTGAGCTCGACGACCACGTCATCGAACAGGTGTCGGCCAAGCGCGCGCTGGCGGTGGCCGTCTACCAGCACCTGCAACGCCTGCGCCATCCGGAAGCTGGCCTCGTCAAGTCCAACATCCTGATGGTCGGCCCATCCGGCACCGGCAAGACGCTGCTGGCGCAGACGCTGGCCAGGCTGCTCGACGTGCCCTTCGCCATCGCCGACGCCACCACCCTCACCGAGGCCGGCTACGTGGGCGAGGACGTGGAGAACGTGGTGCTGCGCCTGCTGCAGGTGGCCGACTACGACGTCGCCGCCGCCGAGCGCGGCATCGTCTACATCGACGAGCTCGACAAAGTGGCCCGCAAGAGCGAGGGCCCGTCGATCACCCGTGACGTCTCCGGCGAAGGGGTGCAGCAAGCCCTGCTCAAGATGATCGAGGGCACCATCTGCCACGTGCCGCCGCAGGGTGGCCGCAAGCATCCCCAGCAGGAACTCATCCCGGTGGACACGCGCGAGGTGCTGTTCATCGGCGGCGGCGCCTTCGAGGGCCTTGACGACATCGTGCGCCGCCGGGTGGCCACCAGCCGGGTGGGCTTCCAGCATGATCCGGTCGACGACAACGCGGCAGTTGTCGCGGCCGAGATCCTGCCAGACGACCTGCGCACCTTCGGCCTCATCCCGGAGCTGATCGGCCGGTTGCCGGTGGTCGTGCGCCTGCAGGAGCTGAGCGAGGACGCCCTGGTGGACGTGCTCACCTTGCCCAAGGGCGCCTTGCTGCGCCAGGCGCAGGCCCTCTTCGCCCTCGAGGGCGTGGCGCTGAGCTTCAGCGACGCTGCCCTGCGTGAGATCGCCCGTCGCGCCGCCGGGCGCGGCACCGGCGCGCGCAGCCTGCGCACGGTGGTGGAACAGGTGCTCAGTGGGCTGATCTACGAGCTGCCGGAGATGCAGGTCGAGCGCCTGCACATCGAGGTCGAGGACCTGGACGCCCCCATGCAGGCGCTGGAACGTGCCCGCCACCGGCTGAGCGCCTAGGTCGACCAAGCTAGGTCCACCAAGCGTCAAGCCAGGGTCCGCGCCAAGGCACGGCTGAAACGGGCAGCCGCCTCGTCCACCTGCGCCTCGTCCAAGTGATCCCCCAGGCTGAAGCGCAACGCCGATCGCGCCTCGGCCGGCGACCAACCCATGGCCAGCAGCACATGACTGGCTTCCAGGCTGCCTGCAGCGCAGGCCGAGCCTGCGCTGGCCCACACGCCTTCCGCGTCGAGGTTCATCAGCAGCGTCTCCACCTGACCGCCTAGGCCATCCACACGCACATGGGCGTGCTTGGGGCCACGCGGGGTCCCGGCCGGCACGCTCAGGTGCACGCCTGGCAGACGCAACAAGGCAGCTTCGAGACGATCACGCAGAGCGGCCACCCGCGTCGCCCTGTCCACCGCACCGAGGTCCGCGCGCTCCGCTGCCTCGCCGAAGCCCACCACCAGCGCCACAGGGATGGTCCCCGCCCTGCGACCGCGCTCCTGGGGGCCGCCGAGGGCTTGGGCCTGCACATCGAGTCCAGGCCGGGTCAGCAGAGCGCCGACGCCCTGCGGTCCCTGCACCTTGTGCGCCGACAGCGCGATGAGATCGGCGCCGAGCGCCTGCAGGCGCAAGGTCTCGAAGCCGAAGGCCTGCACCGTGTCGCTGAAGAGCCACGCACCGCGAGCGTGCACGGCCTCGGCGATGGGCGCCAGGTCGGTGAGCACACCGGTCTCGTTGTTCGCCCGCATGAGCGCCACCAAGGCGGTGTCGTCGCGCAGCGCCTCGGCCACCGCGGCTGGATCGATCCACCCGTCGCGTTCCGGGCTGATCCAGGTCACCGGATGACCGATGGCCTCCAGCCGCTCCACCGAGCGCAGCACGGCGGCATGCTCGATGCGACTGGCCACCACGTGGGCACCGGGACGCGAGGCCATCACGCCGAGGATGCCCAACTGGATGGCCTCGGTGGCGCCGGAGGTCAGCACGACGTCCTGCGGGCGGGCGCCCACCGAGGCCGCGATGCGCTCGCGGGCGTCCTCCACGGCTCGCCTCGCCCGGCGCCCAGCACCGTGCACCGACGAGGCGTTGGCGCTGACACCCAACCACGGTGTCATGGCCAGCAGCACATCCGTATGCAGGGGTGTGGTCGCCGCGCGATCGAGGTCCAGCGCTTCCGCCTGGACCACCGCTCAGCGGAGGTCGACGAGGTGGGCTGGCAGGGGTTCGAGCTGCAGCAGCTCCCGCTGTCTGACCAGGTCGGCCAGCGTGGTGCGAGAGAGGACACGCCGAACGGCGCTGTCGACATCGCGCCAGAGGCTCTCGGTGGAGCAGTGGCCGATGCGTTCGCAGCCCAAGTCGACGTCGAGGCAGGCGACCGGCGCCAAGGAGCCCTCGAGCAACTCGACGACCTCGAGCGCGTCCACCTGGTCCAAAGGCTTGGCCACGCGGTAGCCGCCGTGGGCGCCGCGCACGGAATCGACGATGCCAGCCCTACGCATGACGGCGAAGATCTGTTCCAGGTACTGCTGGGACAGGTTCTGTCGCTCCGCCACCGTCTTCAGGCTGGTCGGGCGGTCACCGCTGAGGGCGACCTCGATCAGGGCGCGCATTCCGTACTGGGCTTTGGTGGATACCCACATCCAGGGATCCCTCCTTGACCGGGCGTGGCCCGCGACCTTCCGAGTATACGGGTGGTCGGCGCTCGGGCATGTCGGCGCAGGTCTGGCCCGTCCTCAGCGCTGGACGAAGCCGAGCGGATCGAGGGCCCTTCCCTCGAACCGCACCTCGAAGTGCAGGTGGGGTCCGGTCGAAGCGCCGGTGGACCCTACCGCGCCAAGCACGGCCCCTTGCGCCAAGCGGTCGCCAGGCCTCACGTCAATGCGGCTGAGGTGCGCGTAACGCGTCTGCCAGCCGGCCTCGTGCTCCAGGTAGACGGCGTAGCCGTATGCACCAGCCCATCCGCTGAAGCTGACCACGCCGCCGCGGGCGGCGAGGACGGCGCTGCCCATGTCGGCGGCGAAGTCGACACCACCGTGGTAGCGGTTGCCGGCCACCGAGATGTTGCGCCAGCCGAAGTAGGAGCTGACCGGTCCTCCAGCAGGGCGCACGAAGCCGATGCCGAGCGGCTCCACCCGGTAGGCCAGCTCGGCCACCCTGGCCAGCACCGCGGCCTGAAGCTCCGCGTGCAAGGCACGTGGGTCGCTGGCGACAGTGCCGCCGTCCTCGCTCTGCGCCAGGGCAGGCGCAAGGGTCAGGATCAGCAGCAGGGCCAGTGGCCCGAGCGGCCCCGGGCGCCGGGCCAAAGGCTCAGCCTTGGCCCAGCGTGGAGAGGAACTCGGCGTTGTCCTTGGTGCGGTTGAGACGCGAGAGCAGCATCTCCATGGCGTCGGAGGCGTCCATGTCGCTGATGACCTTGCGCAACAGCCACATCTTGGCCAGCACCGCTTCGCCGAGCAGCAGGTCCTCGCGGCGGGTGCCCGACTTGAGGATGTCGATGGCCGGGAAGATGCGGCGCTCCTCCAGACGACGGGAGAGGTGCAGCTCCATGTTGCCCGTGCCCTTGAACTCCTCGAAGATCACGTCGTCCATGCGCGAGCCGGTCTCCACCAGGGCAGTGGCCAGGATGGACAGCGAGCCGCCGCCGCGGATGTTGCGGGCGGCGCCGAGGAAGCGCTTGGGCCAATGCAGGGCGTTGGAGTCGAGGCCGCCGGAGAGGGTGCGGCCGGTGGCCGGGGTCACCAGGTTGTTGGCGCGCGCGAGACGGGTGATGGAGTCGAGCAGGATCATCACGTGGCCGCCGTCCTCGACGATGCGGCGGGCACGCTCGTGCACGAACTCGGCCACCCGGATGTGGTTGGCCGGCGGCTCGTCGAAGGTGCTGGCGATGACCTCGACGCCCACCACGCTCTCGCGGAAGTCGGTGACCTCCTCGGGGCGCTCGTCCACCAGCAGCACGATGACCTTGATGTCGGGCTCGTTGGCGATGACCGACTTGGCGATGGCCTTGAGCAGGGTGGTCTTCCCCGCCTTGGGCGGCGCCACGATCAGGCCGCGCTGGCCGCGGCCGATGGGCGCGAGCAGGTCGATGACCCTAGCGGACAGGTCCTGCTGCGCGGTCTCCAGCTTGATGCGCTTGTCGGGGAAGGTGGGCACCAGGTCGTCGAAGCGCGGGCGCTTGGAAGCCTGGAAGGGGTCGACGCCGTTGACCGCCTCGACCCGGATCAGGGTGCCGTAGCGCTCGTTGTCACGCGGGCGGCGTGCCTTGCCGAGGATGAGGTCGCCTGTGCGCAGCCGGAACTGCTTGATGAGGCCAGCGGAGACGATGACGCTGCGGGTGTTGTTGTGCAGCAGGGACTCCTGCAGGAAGCCGTAACCGTCGGAGGAGATCTCGAGGTAGCCCTGCACGATGCGCAGGCCCTCGGCCTCGGCCGAGCGCTCGAGGATGGCCACCGCCAGCTCGTCCTTGCCCATCTGGCGGTACTCCTCCAGGCCGACCTCCTTGGCCAGCAGGTGGAGCTCTGGCAGGATCTTGGCCTGCAGGTCGCGGTAGTTCAGGCCGCCCCTGCGCTGCCCGCCGCGGCGACCACGGCGGCCGCTGCGATCGTCATCGCGGTCCCTGCCGCGGTCGGAGCGACCGCCGTCGTCACGGTCGCGCGAACCGCCATCGTCCTGCGAAGCGTCGTCCTGGCCGGCATCGACGGCGCGCTGCGCGCCGTCGCGGTCATCCCGGTCGTCTGCGTCGCGGTCATCGGAGGCCGCGTCGTCACGAGCGGTGCGGATCGGCGCCTCTGCAGCCTCGTCGCGCGGCGCGGACGGCGCCTCGTCGGCCTCGACCGCTGGGGTCTCTGTGGCCTGGCTCTTGGGCCGGCGACCACGGCGGGGCCGCGTCTCGGTGGCCTCGCCGACGGAGGCCGTGTCGACGATCTCGCCGACGGCGATCTCCTGCATCGCCGTCTCGACGGCGGCAGCCTTGGCCTTGGGGGGCCGGCCGCGGCGGCGTGGCGTGACGACTTCGCCTTCGGCGACCGCCGACACGCTGGCAGCAGCGGTGGTGGTCTCGGCAGTGGACTTGCGTGGTCTGGGGCTCATGAAACTCCTTGCGGTTGGGGGAAGCCGGCGTGCGTCTGTGCCAGAGGCACAGCCCTCCAAGCTCATGCTCCCACCCGGCTCGGGCCGGCGCCCACCTCGTCGAGGCAGGGCAGGCGATGGCAGGGGACATCAGGGCGCGGGGCGCCCGCTGAACGCTGTGAACGACGGAACCCATGAGGGGGTCTACAGAAGAGCCTGAGAAGACCTACGGATGGGTTCTAAGGGGGTGCAGCGGCTCCTTGACGGTCCAGGCGGCGGCTGCTAACTTGCATGTTACATGCTGCCCCCAGGCGATGTAAAGCGCCTGGGGGCGCTGGGACCGGGCTCTTCTGCCCGATGCGCCCAGCCAGAGGCAGCGATGGGAACGAGTAGGCGACCGCGAGCCCCCACAGCGAGCCGGGGAGGGTGCGAGCCCGGCGGAAGGCCGGTCGCCGAAGATCAGCCCTGAGCCTCACGCCCCTTCCGGGGCCGTCGTCCTCACCGCGGCACGGTGGAGAACGAGCGAGGACCTTCCCGTGAGGGACGGTCGAAGTCGGGTGGTACCGCGCCGATCCCACGGCGCCCCGATGCCAGTGCACGGTGTGCATTCGGGGCGCCGTGTTCATGTGGGTCAGGCGAAGGAGCCACAGCCATGTCCCAGACCACCGACGATCTACCCACCCGCCAAGGCGGGGGCCCCCGTCAAGACGGGAGCACGCCGTTCGAGGCCGTGCCGAGCGACGTCAGCTTCCCAGCGCTGGAAAGTGAGATCTTGCGCATCTGGAAGGAGACCAAGGTCTTCGAGCGCTCGCTGCTCAAGCCGGCGCCCAAGGGCAACTGGGTCTTCTACGAGGGACCCCCCACCGCCAACGGCAAGCCTGGCGTACACCATGTGATCGCGCGCCAGTTCAAGGACGTCTTCCCCCGCTTCAAGACCATGCAGGGCTTCCACGTCGACCGCAAGGGCGGCTGGGACACCCACGGCCTGCCGGTGGAGATCGCCATCGAGAAGCGCCTCGGCTTCACCAGCAAGCAGCAGGTCGAGGAGTACGGCATCGCCCGCTTCAACGCCCTGTGCCGCGAGTACGTCTTCGAGAACATCGAGGACTGGAACGCGCTGACCGAGCGCATCGCCTATTGGGTGGACCTGGAGACGGCCTACGTCACCTACGACGCCGGCTACATCGAGTCCTGCTGGTGGGTGATGAAGCAGCTGTGGGACCGCGGCCTGCTGGTCGAGGACTACCGCACGACATGGCACTCGCCGTCATCGAACACCACCCTCGCCTCCCACGAGGTCGCACTCGGCTACAAGGAGGACGTCCCGGACCCCAGCGTCTTCCCTGCCTTCCCCGCAGATGCTGACGGCCTACGCGGCAAGGGCCTGATCGGCGCAGACGAATCGCGGCAGGTGGTCTTCCTCGCCTGGACGACCACGCCATGGACGCTGGCGGCCAACACCGGCCTCGCCGTCCATCCCGACGCGGCCTACGCCCTGGTGGAAGGCCCGGCCACGCGCAGGTCGGCCCAAGGCGGGGGCGCCGATCGCCTCTACCTGCTGGCCGCCGATCTGGTGGCCGCCGTCTTCGGCGACGCCCCTCATCGGGTGCTGCGGACGCTGCAAGGCAAGGAGCTCGTCGGTCTGCGCTACCAGCCGCTGCTGCGCGGTCGACCTGACGAGCTGGCCCCGCCCGGCCCCGACCGCCAGGGCTGGCGGGTGGTGGCCGACGACTTCGTCACGCTCGAGGACGGCACCGGCATCGTGCACCTCGCCCCCGCCTACGGCGACCTCGACGTGGGTCGCCGCCACGGCCTGCCCACCGTCTGGTCGGTGGACCTCAGCGGCAAGGTGCTGCCAGACGTCGCCGTGCCCGAAGCAGCGGAAGGCGCTCCTGGCCCCTACGCCGGCCAGTGGTTCAAGGACGCAGACGACGCCATCACCGCCGACCTGGCGGCGCGCGGCCTGATGTTCGATCACGGCACCATCCACCACAGCTACCCCTTCAACTGGCGCGACGGCCTGCCGCTGATGAACGTGGCCAAGAAGAGCTGGTACATCCGCACCAGCCAGCTCAAGGAGCAGCTCCTCGAGCAGAACGACCGCATCGGCTGGCACCCGGACCACATCCGCACCGGCCGCTTCGGCAAGTGGTTGGAGAACAACGTGGACTGGGCGCTGTCGCGCGAGCGCTACTGGGGCGCGCCCATGCCCGTGTGGCGGGCGGAGGACGGCGAGACGGTGGTGGTGGGCAGCGTGGCCGAGCTCTCGGCGCTGGCCGGCCGCGACCTCACAGGCCTCGACCTGCACCGCCCCTACGTCGATGATGTGAGCTTCGAGCGCGGGGGCAAGACCTTCCACCGCGTGCCGTACACCGTGGACGTGTGGTTCGAGTCGGGGGCCATGCCATACGCCCAGTGGCACTACCGTGGGGAGGGCTCGCCAGCCGGCGCAGCCGAGGCGCTGGCCAGCCACTTCCCCGCAGACTACATCTGCGAGGCCATCGACCAGACGCGCGGCTGGTTCTACAGCCTGCATGCACTGGCGACGCTGCTCACCGATCCGGGCACCGAGGAGCGGTCCGCCGGCCCCTTGCACCACCTGGCCGGCCCCACCGGCGCCTTCAAGAACGTCATCGTCCTCGGCCACATCGTCGACGAGAACGGCGAGAAGATGTCGAAGTCCAAGGGCAACGTGGTCGATCCATGGACCATCCTGGACAAGCAGGGCGCCGACGCCCTGCGCTGGTACCTCTTCGCCTCCAGCCCGCCCGAGGCCACCAAGCGCTTCTCACAGGGCCAGGTCGAAGAGACGCTGCGCGACGTCTTCATGACCCTGTGGAACGCCTACGCCTTCTTCGTCCTCTACGCCAACCTTGACCGGCCGGACCTGGCCGCGGCGCCGCCCGTTTCCGAGCGGCCGCTGATGGACCGCTGGCTGCACGCTCGCGTGCAGAAGCTGGTGACCGAGGTCACCGCCGACCTGGAGGGCTTCGACCCTACGTCCGCCGCCAGGCGCATCCGCGACGTGGTGGTGGACGAGCTGTCGAACTGGTACCTGCGCCTGAACCGCCGGCGCTTCTGGAAGGCGGAGGACATGGCCGACGCCTCGGCCGCCTACGCCACCCTCCACGGGGCCCTCGTCACCCTGGCGAAGCTCATGGCCCCTCTTGCGCCCTTCGTCAGCGAGGTCCTCTACCGCAACCTGCACCTGCGCATGCACCCTGACGCGGCCGATTCGGTGCACCTGAGCGACTGGCCGGTGGCCGAGGCGACCACCGACAGCACGCTGCTGCGTGACATGGTCACGCTGCAGCGCGTCGTGGAGCTTGGCCGCGCCGCCCGCGCCGCCTCCAAGCACAAGGTCAGGCAGCCGCTGCCCGAGTTGCTCGTGCGCGTGCCGAGCGAGGAGGAGCTGACGGGCATCAAGCGCCTCGAGGAAGCGCTGAAGCAGGAGCTGAACGTCAAGGAGGTGCGCTACCTCGATCCAACGGCGCCCTTCGTCGACTACCAGGTGAAGCCCCACCTGCCCAAGGTGGGCAAGCGCCTTGGGCAGAAGGTGCCTGCTGCGCGGGCCGCCCTGCAGGCTGCCGACGGCCGCGCCATCGCCGCCGCCGTCGCGGAGGGGCGCAGCTTCGAGTTGGACCTTGGCGATGGCGAGACCTTTGCCTTCGCACCCGACGAGCTGCTGCTGGAAGCCAAGAGCCCGGACGGCTACGCCGCTGTCGAGGACCGCGGCACCCTTGCGGCGCTGCGTACCGAGCTCACGCCCGAGTTGATCCGCGAAGGCCTCATGCGCGACGCCGTGCGGCTGGTGCAGGACGCCCGCAAGTCGGCGGGACTCGAGGTCGCCGACCGCATCGTGCTCTCGCTGCAGGCCGGCGACCCAGAGGCGGTGCAGGCGCTGGCCGAGCACGGCGAGGCGCTGGCGGCCGAGGTGCTGGCGGTGGAGACGGTGAGCGAGTTGCCGGACGCCACCTACCGCGCAGAAGCCGAACTGGGGGCCGGGCTGCTGCGCATCGCCTTGAGAAGACGAGGTTGAGCGTCCCAGCTGTGCTCAGTCGCCCGGCGGTAAGATGAGCACGTGCAGAAGAGGCCCGCGTTCCGGCGGGACCTCCCCAACAACCAGGGCCGGCGTCCCTCAGACGAGGATCCGCCGCAGCCAACCCAACATGAGGAGCGAGCAGGCATGAAGATCGGTATCAACGGCTTCGGTCGCATCGGCAGGCAGATCTTCCGCATCGCACACCAGCGCGGTATCGAGATCGGCCTGATCAACGACCTCAACGACACAAGGCAGTCAGCGCACCTGCTGAAGTACGACTCCACCTACGGCCGCTTCCCCGGCGAGGTGGGGCACGACGCCGAGCACATCATCGTGGACGGCAAGAAGGTGCGCGCCACCGCCATCCGCAACCCCGCCGAGATCCCCTGGAGCGAGGCCGGCGTGGAGCTGGTGGTGGAGTCCACCGGCATCTTCACCAGCCGCGACAAGGCCGCCCAGCACCTGCAAGGCGGGGCCAAGAAGGTGCTCATCAGCGCGCCATCGCCCGACGCCGACGCCGACATCATGAT
>CAYXJZ010000003.1:0-85755 GCA_964465355.1 uncultured bacterium
TCGTCCTCCACCATGTCCATCTTGTTCAGGAAGACCACGATGTAAGGAACACCGACCTGACGAGCAAGCAGGATGTGCTCACGCGTCTGCGGCATCGGACCATCAGCAGCGGAAACCACCAAGATGGCGCCGTCCATCTGCGCAGCACCAGTGATCATGTTCTTCACGTAATCCGCGTGCCCAGGGCAATCCACATGCGAGTAATGCCGCGGCGCAGTCTGATACTCCACGTGCGAAGTGTTGATGGTGATGCCACGCGCCTTCTCTTCAGGCGCCTTGTCGATCTGATCGTACGACTGCGTCACGATCGACGGATCAGCCGCAGCAGCCGTGAAAGTGATCGCAGCCGTCAGAGTCGTCTTCCCATGATCGACGTGACCGATCGTCCCGACGTTGACGTGGGGCTTATTGCGTTCGAAGACAGCCTTCGCCATGTTCCCGTTCTCCTCGTTCCTTCGGCCGCCGCTGGCGGCCTTGTGCTATGTCGCTTGAGCCTATGTGCCTGATAGAAGGGTGTTTGTTCGGGGGACAGGCCCCCGAACAACCTCAGTTCTTGACCAACTGATCCTGGATGCCCTTGGGCACCTGGGCGTAGTGGTCAAGGAACATGGTGAAGGTGGCCCGACCCTGGCTGATGCTGCGCAGGTCGGTGGCGTAGCCGAACATCTCGGCAAGCGGCACGTGGGCGTTGACCACCTGGGCGTTGCCCCGGGGCTCCATGCCCTGGATCTGGCCGCGGCGGGAGTTGAGGCTGCCGATGACGTCGCCCATGTAGTTGTCGGGGGTGACGACCTCGACGCGCATGATCGGCTCGAGGATGGCGGCAGCGCCTTGGCGCATGACCTCCTTGACGGCCATGCTGGCTGCGATCTTGAAGGCCATCTCCGAGGAGTCGACCTCGTGGTAGGAGCCGTCGTAGAGCACGACCTTGATGTCGACGATGGGGAAGCCGAGCAGCGGGCCGCTCTGCATCGCCTCTTCCACACCCTTGCCGATGGAGGGGATGAAGTCCTTGGGGATGGTGCCGCCGATGACGCCGTTCTCGAACTCGAAGCCTTCGCCGCGGGCGCGGGGTTCGGCCTTGACCTTGACGTGACCGTACTGGCCGCGGCCACCGGTCTGGCGGACGAACTTGCCCTCGACGTCGACGGCCTTGGTGATGGTCTCGCGGTAGGCCACCTGGGGGGCGCCGACCGTGGCGTTGACGCCGAACTCACGGCGCAGGCGGTCGACGATGATCTCAAGGTGCAGCTCGCCCATGCCCGAGATCTTGGTCTGGCCGGTCTCCGGGTCGGTCTCGACGCGGAAGGTCGGGTCCTCTTCGGAGAGCTTGACCAAGCCGTTGGACAGCTTGTCCTGGTCGGCCTTGGAGTTGGGCTCGATGGCCACGGTGATCACCGGCTCGGGGATCTCGATGGACTCGAGGATGACGGGGTGATCGGGATCGGTCAGCGAGTCGCCGGTGGTGGTGTCCTTGAGGCCGATGACGGCGCCGAGATCGCCGGCGGAGATGGAGTCCACCTCTTCGCGGCTGTTGGCGTGCATCTTGAGCAGGCGACCGATGCGCTCGCGCTTGCCCTTGGTGACGTTGAACACGTAGGAGCCGGACTCCAGCACGCCCGAGTAGACGCGGATGAAGGTCAGGCGGCCCACGTAGGGGTCGGTCATGATCTTGAAGGCGAGGGCGGCAGCCGGACGATCGGCCCTCGGCTCGCGGGCCTCGGACTCGCCGGTGCTGGGGACAATGCCGAAGATGGGGGGCACGTCAAGCGGGCTGGGCAGGTAGTCGTTGACGCCGTCGAGCAGGCGCTGGATGCCCTTGTTCTTGAGCGCGGAGCCGGCGTAGACCGGGAACAGCTTCATGGCGATGGTGCCGCTGCGCAAGGCGTTGCGCAGGAGATCCTCGGGGACCTCCTCGCCTTCGAGGTAGAGCATGGCGACCTCGTCGTCGACATCGGCCAGCCGCTCGATCATGAGGTTGCGCTTCTCCTGCGCCAAGGTCATGAACTCGGCGGGGATGTCGCCGACCTCGATGGCGGTGCCGGAGTCGTCGCCGTAGGTCACGGCCTTCATCTCGACCAAGTCGATGACGCCCTTGAAGCTGTCCTCGGCGCCCATCGGCCATTGCACCGGCACGGCGTTGGCAGCCAGGCGGTCGGCCATGGAGTCGAGCACGAACTGGAAGTCGGCGCCGGTCTTGTCCATCTTGTTGGCGAAGGCCAAGCGCGGCACACGGTACTTGTCGGCCTGCCGCCAGACCGTCTCGGACTGCGGCTCGACACCCTGGCTGGCATCGAAGACGGCGATGGCGCCGTCCAACACGCGCATGGAGCGTTCGACCTCGATGGTGAAGTCCACGTGCCCAGGGGTGTCGATGATGTTGATCCGGTTGCCTTCCCAGTAGGCCTGGGTCACAGCCGAGGTGATGGTGATGCCGCGTTCCTTCTCCTGCTCCATCCAGTCCATCTGCGAGGCACCCTCATGGGTCTCGCCGACCTTGTGGATGCGGCCGGTGTAGTACAGGATGCGCTCGGTCAGGGTGGTCTTACCGGCGTCGATGTGCGCAGCGATGCCGATGTTGCGCGTCGTGTGCAGATCAATGGTGGGCTTGGTCGTCATGATCGTCCGTCTCTCCGGCCCTACCAGCGGTAGTGGGCGTAAGCGCGGTTGGCCTCGGCCATGCGCTCGACATCTTCCTTCTTCTTCACGGCGCCACCACGACCGGCTGCAGCATCCATCAGCTCGCCCGCGACCCGCTCGACGGCGGTGCGTTCGGGACGGGCGTTGGAGGCCGCCACCAACCAGCGCAGGCTCAGGCTCTGGCCGCGCCGGGGGCCCACTTCGATGGGCACCTGGTAGGTGGCGCCGCCGACACGCCTGCTGCGCACTTCGATGCGCGGGCGAACGTTGTCGACCGCCTGACGGAAGACCTTGAGGGGCTCGGAGCCGCTGCGATCCTGGATCAGGCGGCAGCTGGCGTAGAAGATGCGGCTGGCGAGGTTCTTCTTGCCATCGCGCATGAGCTTGTTCACGAAGGCCGTGACCGTGGTGTCGCTGTACACCAGGTCGGGCTCGAGCTTGCGGATCTCGGCTTTACGACGACGCGCCATGTTCTACCTTCACTTCGCCTTCGGCTTCTTGGTGCCGTACTTGGAACGGCCCTGGTTGCGCTGCACGTAGCGGCCGACACCGACGCCTTGGGCGTCGAGGGCACCACGCACGATGTGGTAGCGGACGCCAGGAAGATCCTTGACGCGGCCGCCGCGGATGAGCACGACAGAGTGCTCTTGCAGGTTGTGCTTCTCGCCGGGGATGTAGGCGGTGACCTCGTAGCCGGTCGAGAGGCGCACGCGGGCGATCTTGCGCAGCGCCGAGTTGGGCTTCTTGGGCGTCTGGGTCTTGACCGCAGAGCACACCCCACGGCGCTGGGGACTGCCCTTGAGCGCGGGGACCTTGGTCTTCTTACCGATCTTGGTGCGCCCCTTGCGGAGCAGCTGGTTCACGGTAGGCAGAACGATCAACTCCTTCTTGCGGCCGGACCCTCGGGGCCCACCGGCGTCCGTTCCCGAAGAACGGCTCGCCGGAGGATCGCTGCCCTCGGGCGAGGTGGAACCTGCTCGCGGTGTACGGGACTCGTCAGGCACGAAGATCGAACCATGGAGCAGCCGCGCAACCACACGCCCCCTGTCCCGAGCGTTGCCGGTCAGGGGGGCACAAACCTCCCGATTCTAGTACGTGACGGGGTCTTCGCGCAAGGCCTGACGAGCAGAAACGACGCTGGCCACCGCCGCGTCGGCCGATGTGGCCACGGCGCTCAGGTGGCCCATCTTGCGGCCCGCCCTGGCCTCCCCCTTGCCGTAGAGGTGCACCCGCACCTCCGGATGCCGCGCCATCGCAGCCGCCCAATCCGGCTCGCCCTTGGCCCACAGGTCGCCAAGGAGGTTGACCATGGCGCCTGGCGTCACCAGGCTCGGATCGCCCAGCGGCAGGCCGCAGACCGCCCTGAGCTGCTGCTCGAACTGATCCACCGAGCAGGCCTCGATGCTGATGTGCCCCGAGTTGTGCGGCCTTGGCGCCACCTCGTTCAGCCACAGCCGGCCATCCCGGTCCAGGAAGAACTCGACGCAGGCCAGGCCGACCAGGTCAAGCCCGTCGGCCACCCTTGCGGCCAAGGCGACGGCCTGATCGGCCACGGCGGTGGACACGCGGGCGGGCACGACGGTGAGGTCGAGCACGTGGTGGCGGTGATGGTTCTCGAAGGGCGGGAAGGCCCTGGTCTGTCCGTCGCGTCCCCTGGCCACCACCACGCTGAGCTCGGCAGCCAAGTCGACGAAGGCCTCCAGCACGCAGGGCTGGTCGGCTGCCAAGGCAAGGGCCTCGGCAGGCACGTCTCCCATGGCTGGGATGCGCACCTGGCCCTTGCCGTCGTAGCCGAAACCCGCCGTCTTCAGCACCGCCGGCCGACCGACCGCGGCCAAGGCCGGCGCCAGCTCCCGCGCTGCGTTCACCGCGCGGTGGGGCGGCAGGGGCAGGCCGAGCGCGGCCAAGGCGGCCTTCTCCCTACCTCGGTGCTGGGTGGCTTCGATCAGTTCGGGCGATGGCGACAGCGGGCGGCGGGCGGCGATCGCCTTGAGGGTGGCGAGCGGCAGGTTCTCGAACTCGACGGTGACGACCTGGGCGGCGGCGACGAAGCGCTCGAAGGCAGGTGCATCGTCGTAGGGCGCCACCACGGCGGTGTGCGCCAGGGCAAGCGCAGGGGCGCCAGGGACGTCCGACCACACCGCGAAGCGGTAGCCCATGCGCAACGCGGCCTGGCCCAACATCCTGCCCAGCTGGCCACCACCCACCACACCCACCGTGCCGCCAGGCAGCAGGGGGCCGTCGGGGCGGGGCCGGCCATCGGCTGGACCCGTCGGCGCGCCAGAGCTCATGGTTCGAAGGGGTGCTCGGTGGGTAGCGGCGACGCAAGGGCGTCCTCGGCTCTGGCCGCCCGGTAGGCGTCGAGGCGAGCAGCCAGCGCAGGGTCCCGCAAGGCAAGGACGGCGGCCGCCAACAGAGCAGCGTTGGTGGCGCCGGCCTCGCCGATCGCCAGCGTGCCGACCGGCACGCCCCTCGGCATCTGCACGATGGAGAGCAGGCTGTCGAGACCGCTGAGCGCTCGGCTGCTCACCGGCACCCCGAACACGGGCAGGCGCGTGTGGGCGGCCAGCATGCCTGGCAGGTGGGCGGCCCCGCCGGCGCCGGCGATGATGACCTGCACCCCGCGACCAGCGGCGGCTGCACCGACCTGGGCGAGGCGCTCAGGCGTGCGGTGGGCGCTGACGACGGCGCAGCCGTGCTCCACGCCCAACTCGGTGAGCAGGCGGTCTGCCTCCGCCATGGTGGGCCAATCGGAGCGACTGCCCATCAGCACGAGCACCTGGGGCCAGCGGGTCTGCTCCATGTCCATGTCGCTCGAGCTCACGGGACCTCCTCTGCTTGGGCGGCCGGCGTGGAGGCGCGCCTCAGGCGATCAGCCAGCGCCGCCCAGGCGGGGTCCTCCGGCAAGGCCTCCACCCAGATGGCGGGGGCAGCGGCCGCGTCCAGCTCCCTGAGCGCAGCGTACAGCCGGTGGGCCGCCTCGCCTGGCGCGTCGGGCAGCCGCAGCCACGGTCCCCTTCGGCCTCCTGGTGCCGGCCTTCGCGCCAGCACCGCCACCTCGTCAGGCGCACCGTCGGCCTCACCGAGGCCCACCAGTCGGGTGGGCGTGCGCGGCGCGTAATGGCTGTCGAGGGTTCCGGGTGCAGCCGCGCCTTGCCGCTTGCCTAGATCGACGGCCGGCTGCACCCCGCCGAGCACCTCGGTCAGGGCCGCCAGGTCGACACCGCCCAGCCTGCGCACCAGCGGCGTCCCGCTGCTCAGGTCCACGATGGTCGACTCGATGCCGACCTGGCAGGCACCGCCGTCGAGCAGGAGCAGATCATCGGCACCGGGCGCGGAGCTCAGGTCATCGACCACATGGCCCGCCGTGGTGGGGCTGATGCGACCGAAGCGGTTGGCCGACGGAGCGGCCACGCCCTCGCCGAAGGCCTGCAGCAGCGCCTGCGCGACTGGGTGGGCCGGCACCCGAAGGGCCACCGTCGGCAGGCCTCCATCGCCGCCATCCAACGCCGGTGATCGCCGCAGCACCAGCGTCAAGGGTCCTGGCCAGAAGGCCCGTGCGAGGCGCGTGGCCGTGTCTGGCACGCGGTCGACCCAGGGGGCCAGGTCGGCGCCGACGGGCAGGTGCACGATGAGTGGATGGTCGGCCGGTCTGCCCTTCATCCTGTACACCTTGGCCACAGCCTCGGCGGAGCGGGCGGCGGCGCCGAGGCCATAGACGGTCTCGGTCGGGAAGGCCACCAGTCCACCCGCGCGCCAGTGCACGGCCGCCTCGGTGGCGGCTGCCTCGATCTGGCTTGGGTTGTGGGCGGGAAGGACGCGCACGGCTGGCCATCCTAGCCCGGCCCGGCGGCCCTTGGCCGCGGTTGCGGTAGCATCCGGTGTGTTTGGCCTCTTCCGCCGCCAGGATCCACGCTTCCGCGACGACGAGCATGCCTTGTGGGCCATGGTGCGCACCAGCAAGAACGGCGAGATCATCCGGGTGCGGCTGTCCAAGGCCAGCGAGATGAGCGCCGTCGGCAACGGCTATTTCGTCCGCAAGGTGCTGGTGGGCTCCAAGACATTGGACCAGGCGGTGCTCGAGGTGACCACCACCCGCAGCCACAAGGTGACCGTGGCCGCCATCGACGGCGGTGAGCTCCTGCCTGTGCGGGAGTGGCAGCAGCACGAGGTTCCCTGATAGCATCGGCGTAGACCGATGGATTCCGAGCAGATCCTCACCTTCCGAGCCCCAGCGCGCGGTGACGACCGCGTCGAGGCGGTGGTCTCCCCCGTCCTCGAGCTGATCTATGCCGCCTACTTCCTGCAGCGGCGCGGCGCGAACCCGCCGGGCAGCGGCCATCGGCCGGCCTGGCTCACCGCCCTCAACCAGACGGCCCCGGCTGCGCTCGAGCAGATGGCCGGCTTCTGGAAGGCCCTCGGTCTCGATCAACCCGGCGTCGAGTCCTTCGTCCTCGCCGCCCGCTACGGCTACGTGCGCGACGCCGATCCCGGTCGCTGGCTGGACGACATGCCGAGGCTGGCCCAGCGGGCGCTGGCCGAGCCGCTTGACGGCCACGAGGACGACCCCTCTTCCAGCAAGATCGCCGAGCGGCTCGGCCTGCTGGCCGATCCGGCCGCCAGCCAGGCGTGGGCCGCCGCCTACCGCGAGCTTTGGCAGGCCTTGGCGCCCTTCTGGGCGCAGGAGGGCGCGCCGGTCGCCAGGGCGGCGGCTGAGTCCTTCAGGCAACAGTTCCAGGCCAGCGGTGATGTGGTGTCCGCCCTGCCCGCCTACCATCACGTGCGCTTCGAGGCCTCCACCCACGCCGTGCGCAGGGCCGAGGCCGAGGGCCGTCTGGTGGTCGTGCCGCTGGCCTTGGCGGTGGCGGGGGGCTTCCACTTCGACGTCGACGAGGTGCTCTACATCGGCTTCGGCCTCATGACCGAGAGCGTGCACCATCGCACCGTGACCCAGGTCAGCGAGGTCGCCCAGCGCATGAAGGCCCTGGCCGATCCGACCCGCGCCACCTTGCTCGCCCTCATCGGCCGCTTCTCCGGCCTGCAGTTCACGGTAGGCGACCTGGCGGTGCAGCTGGGGGTCAGCCAGCCGACGGTGAGCGGCCATCTGCGGCTGCTTCGGGAGGCCGGACTGGTGCGGCTGGAGAAGCGCGGCAACAAGTCCTTCCACGAGATCGATGCCGAGGCCTTGAAGACGCTGCTGCGCTCCTTCGAGCGGGCCGTGTTGGAAGGTCCAGGCGATGAGTCGGAGCCCAACAAGGATAGGTAGGACCCTATTCCCGCTTGACATTGATAGGGATGTGCCTATACACTCTGGGTGGAGGTCGCCCATGTGGAGCAACGACGCCCTGATCCGATGGTTGGCCGAAGCGAAGCTCGGTGAGCTGCGCAGAGGCCGCCGCACCCGCCACTGAACCCACCTCGCAGGCGTGAGGCACGCGTCTGCGAGAGCCAACCCCCAGGTTGGACGTGCTCGGCCACACGACTGGCCGAGCACGTCCCTTGATTGGCCCACCCAGCGAACAGTCGCCTTCATCGGTGGTCTGCTATGCTCGGCGGCATGCTCAACGCAGACACCTATACGACGCTGTTGGCCGACGCCAAGCGAGGTGGCGCAGACTTCGCCGAGATCTACCTGGAGAGATGGCGCAGACGCGCCCTGAGAGCCATCGACGGGCGCATCGAGGAAGCCAACAGCTCCATCCAACGAGGCGCCGGCCTTCGCTTGTTCTTCGGTACGGATGTGGTCTACGGCTACACCAACGACCTCTCTGACAGCGCCTTGGCCGAGCTCGTGCGAACCCTCGTCGAACTGCGCGGCGAAGCCGGTCGACCCGACGCCGGGGGCCGTGGCGGCCTCGACCTGCGGCGCCCCGCTCCCCTGCCCGACCCGCATGAGCCCAAGGTGCGTTTCGACCAGCACGACAAGGCATGGCGCTTGGAACGCCTACGGGAGCTGGACGCAGGCGCCCGCATCGCGGCGGAGGTCAAGCAGGTCGAAGCCCGCCTCCTGGAGTGGGAGCAGGACGTCACGGTGGTCAACAGCGACGGCCTGTGGGTCGACGACCGACGCGTCCGCACCAGGTTGGTCGGGCAGGTCATCGCCAGCGACGGCGCCGAGACACAGACCGGCCATCATGGGCCGGGTCTGTCCGTCGGTCTCGAACTGCTCGACGACCACCCCCCAGCCGAGATCGGCCGCAAAGCGGCGGAACAGGCCATGGTCAACCTGAGGGCTCGCAAGGCCCCTGCCGGCACCATGCCGGTGGTCATCGGCAACGCCTTCGGTGGCGTCATCTTCCACGAAGCACTCGGCCACCTCCTGGAGACCACCTCGGTCGCCCGCAACGCCTCTGCCCTTGCAGGCAAGCTGGGGCAGACCGTCGCCAGCCCGGTGGTCACCTACGTCGATGACGGCACCACCGCTCATGGCTGGGGCTCGTCACGCTTCGACGACGAAGGCATGGCCACCGAACGCACCGTGTTGATTCGCGACGGGGTGTTGGAGAGCTACATGGTCGACCGCTGGGGCAGCCTCAAGACCGGCTACCGCCCCACCGGCTCCGGTCGGCGCCAGGACTACACCTTCGCGCCCACCTCGCGCATGCGCAACACCTTCCTGCAGGCAGGTGACACCCCCAAGGACGACCTGTTCGCTGGCATCGAACTCGGCCTCTACGCCAAGACCATGGGCGGCGGCCAGGTGCGGCCGGGGTCAGGGGAGTACAACTTCGCCGTCAACGAGGGCTACATGATCCGTGACGGCCAGGTGGCGGAGCCCGTGCGCGGCGCCATGCTGCTCGGCAAGGGACCGGACACCATCATGAAGATCGCTGCCGTGAGCGACGATCTCAGCACGGCGCCGGGCATGTGCGGCTCCTACTCCGGCTCCGTCCCCACCGAGGTGGGCCAGCCCCACATCCTCGTGAGCGAGATCGTCGTAGGAGGCGAGGCATGACCGTCACGGAAGCCAAGGCGTGGCTGCTGGCGCGCGCCGCTGAGCGCGGGGTCGATCTCGAGGTGCTCGGCACCTCCAGCCGCAGCCTGAGCATCGAGGCCAAGGGCGGCAAGACCACCGACCTCACCCACTCCGCCCAAGGCGGCGTCGGCCTGCGCGTGGTCCTCCATGGGCGGGTCGGTTACGCCTCCACCGAGGAGCTCAGCCACGAAGCCCTGGCATGGGCGCTGGACGAGGCCATCGAGAACGCCGGCCTGCAGGAGTCCGGCGACGCCGTCCTGGCCGAGGGGCAGCCCATGGGCCGCCACGACCTGCTTGGCGAAGGGCTGTCGGCCGGCCTTGGCGCCAAGGCTGCGGCCGTGGCCGATCTGGAGCAGCGCCTCAGCAGCGACCCGCGCATGCAGACGGTGCAGTTCGCCCGCTACCGCGAGCAGGAGAACGCCGTCGAGATCGGCTCAAGCCGTGGCGCAGACGGCGGCTACCGCAACGGTTACGCCGCTCTGATGAGCGTGCTGGTCATGCGTGAGGGGCAGAGCGTCAAGCAGGGCTGGGAGATGGAGGCCCAAGCGGAGTTCCATGCCCTCGAGCCGGGCCGCACGGCCCAGACGGCGCTGCAGCGCGTCGGCCGGCAGCTTGGCGCCAAGGGCTTGAGCACCGGCCGCCGCCGCGCCGTCCTCGAGCCCGAGGTGGTCGCCGAGCTGCTCGAGCTGCTGCTCTACGCTCTGTCGGGCAAGACCCTGGCCGAGGGCAAGAGCAGGCTGGCAGGCAGACTGGGGCTACAGGTGGCCTCCAAGCTCGTCTCCATCGTGGACGACGCCACCCTCCCCGCCGGATTGGCCAGCCGCCCCTTCGACGCGGAGGGCACGCCGTCTGCCCGTCTGCTGCTGCTAGAGGAGGGCGTGCTGCGCTCCTTCCTGCACAACACCGACACCGCTCGCCGCACCGGCCAACGCAGCACCGGGCACGCCAGCCGCGGCTACGCCACGCCGCTCGGCGTCAGCGCGAGCAACATCGTCCTGCATCCTGGCGCTGGCATCGCCGACGGTGACGGCGTGCTGATCACCGACCTCATGGGTGTGCACGCAGGCGCCAACCCCATCACCGGCGACGTCAGCGTGCAGGCCATGGGCATGGAGATGGTCGGTGGCGAGCAGCACCCGGTGGACGACTTCGCCGTCTCCTTCAACCTCTTCGAGCTGCTCATGCAGGTCGAGGCCGTGGGCGACGATGCCCGTTGGGTGCCTGGCCAGGCCATGATCCACACGCCCAGTCTGGCGGTGGCCGACCTCAGCTTCGCGGGGAGCTGACGATCACTGAGCTGAGACCAGGTCGGGGCGCAAGGTCCTTGCGCCCCGCAGGTAGACGTGCACGATCTCGGCCTGGGTCTTGCTGGTGTTGAGCTGCAGCATGACCCTGACCACCTTGGCCAGGCGACCAGCCACCGGGATCTCCTGGTTGCAGATCAGCGGGACCTGAACCATGCCCAACTCACGGGCGGCCTCGGCCGGGAAGGTGGAGCACAGGTCGGGGGTTGTGGTGAAGAAGATGGCGGCGATGGGTTCGAAGGAGTCGATGCCGTTGGCTTCCAGCATGGCGCTGAGCAGCTCACGGGTGGCTTCGAGGACCAACTCGGCCCGATCCTCTGCCACCGTGATCGCTCCGCGGACACCACGCACCCAGTTGGGTTCGGTCATGCCGGGCAGTGTACCAGCGTCATCCGCCCGACACGGCAGCGAGCTCCTGCGTGAGGGGCACGCCGGGCACGGGCACGGCGCGCCCCCTTGCCTGGCGCCAGGCCGGCGGCAGCTCCGCCATGGCACGGTCGATCAGCTCGGGTCCGGCCCAAGGGCGCTGCGCGCCTTCCGTCAGCACCCGGCGGAAGGCGCGGCCTCCCGGCGCGCCGCGGGTCAGGCCGAGCAAGGGCTTGAGCAGGCCGATGAGGCGGGCGCCGGCCGCCATCTGAGCCTCGACGTAGGGCAGGTAGGCCGCCACGGCTTCGGCACGGCTCGGCACAGGCGCTGCCTCACCGAACACCGCAGCATCGGCCTCGGCCAACAGGTAAGGGTCTTCATAGGCCGCTCGGCCGATCATCACGCCGTCTGCCCAGCGCAGGTGGTCAAGGGCAGCACCCAGGTCGGTCACACCTCCGTTGGTCTCCACGCGCAAGCCGGGGAAGGCAGCCTTCAAGGCCCGCACCCGGTCATGCTGCAGCGGCGGCACGCTTCGGTTCTGCTTCGGCGACAGGCCGCTGAGCCAGGCCTTGCGGGCATGGACCACCACCCGGTCGACACCGGCGTCGGCCAGAGCGGCCACGAAGGCGTGCAGGTGGGCGTCGCTGTCCAAGTCGTCGATGCCGAGCCGGTGCTTGACGGTGACCGGCACCGGCACGGCGTCGCGCATGGCACGCACGGCCTCGGCCACCAGCTGCGGTCGCGCCATCAGGCAGGCACCGAAGCGGCCGCTCTGCACCCGGTCGCTCGGGCAGCCGACGTTGAGGTTGACCTCGTCGTAACCACGCTCCACGGCGATGGTCGCGGCCTCGGCCAGGGTCTTGGGGTCGTCACCACCGAGCTGCACGGCCAACGGCCCTTCGAGCGGGTCGAAGCCGAGCAGACGCTCCCGGTCGCCGTGCAACAGGGCGGGCACCGTGATCATCTCGGTGTAGAGCAGGGTGCTGCGGCTGAGGCCGCGGACGAAACGCCGGTAGTGGCGGTCGGTCCAGTCCATCATGGGCGCCACTGAAAGGGGGCGCAGGGGGCCGCGGTGCGTGCTGAGGGGCATGGCGTCCGTCCTCAACCCTCGGCCGCTGCCAGCCGCTGGCCCTGCCCGGCCGGGTCAGGCGGCGGCACACGCTTGGGCTTGCGGAACTCGATGTCCTCCCATGCGCCCTCCTCCACCACCTTCAGCGCCGGGTTGCGCTCGCGGAACCAGGCCACGATGCCCTGCACCAGGTCGTCCGGGGTGGAGGCAGCCGAGGTGATGCCGATGACCTTGCGGCCATCGAACCAGGCAGGGTCGAGGTCCTGCGGCCCCTCCACCCGGTGGGCTGCGCCGGTCAGCGACTCGGCCAGCTCGAGCAGGCGCATGCCGTTGGAGGAGGTCTGGCTGGTGACCACCAAGAAGGCCTCCACCTGTGGCGCGATCAGCTTGACCGCGTCCTGGCGGTTCTTGGTGGCGTAGCAGAGGTCGTCGCGGGAGGGCTGCAGCAGCTTGGGGAAGCGTCGGCGCAGGATCTCGATGGTGCGGTTGGTGTCGTCGACCGACAAGGTGGTCTGGGTCAGCACCACCACCCGGTCGGGATCGGGCACCTCCACCTGGTAGGGGTCGGCCATGGCGGGGTCGAGGTGCCGGTTGCCCACCACGCTGACCACGGTGGTGGCCTCGGGCGCCTCGCCACGGGTGCCGATGACCTCCTGGTGCCGGCTGGAGTCGCCGATGAGCAGGATGTGGTAGCCGAGGCTGGCGTAGCGCTTGGCCTCGGAGTGGACCTTGGTCACCAGGGGACAGGTGGCATCGAGGGTGGTCAGGCCAAGGTGCTCGGCCTGCTGCCTGACCACTGGACTGACGCCATGCGCGCTGAACACGACCAGGTCGGAGAGGCTGCGGCCTTCGGCATCGGCCTTGGCGGCCGCCGCAGGCAGCTCGGCCAGGTCCTCCACGAAACGCACGTGATGCTCGGCGCTCAGCCGGTCGACGACGGTGCGGTTGTGCACGATGGCGTGGTAGACGGACACGTCGCCTTCACCGGCCTCGCGGTTCTGCCTGGCAGCTTCGGCCACGGCCTCGATGGCCATGACCACACCGGCGCAGAAGCCGCGCGGCTTGGCCAGGTGGATGGTCTCGATCATGCGTGCATGATACGCAGCCATGCGACGGGATGGCGTTCTGCACGAGCGCTCCGTACCGCGATGTGGGTGCCATCATGGGTGGGTGCGACCACCGGCCCCCACCAGCCTCACGATCGACGCCCTGGTCGAGTTCAGCGGCGCCAAGGTGGTGGGTCGCGAGGTCGCGCCGGCCTCGAGCGGCCAGTTCGTTCCGCTGCCGAATGGTCTGCCTGAGCCGCTCATGGCTGCTCTGCTGGAAGCCGGCGTCAGGCGCTTGTACGCGCACCAGTTGGATGCCTTGGCCGCGGTGGCCAAGGGCGAGCACGTGCTGCTCACGACCGGCACAGCCAGCGGCAAGAGCCTGGCCTTCCAGTTGCCCGCCCTGAGCAGGCAACTGAGCGACCCTGGGGCCACGATGCTGGCGCTCTTCCCCACCAAGGCGCTGGCGCATGATCAGGCTGGGGCCTTCGCGCGGCTGGCCACCGCCGCAGGCCTGCCGGCCGGCGCGGTGGCGAGCTATGACGGTGACACCCCCACCGGCCGGCGGCTTGGCATCCGCGCCGCGGTCCGTACGCTGGTGACGAACCCCGACATGCTTCACGCTGGGATCCTGCCGCATCACATGCTCTGGCGTCGTTTCCTGAGCGGGCTCGCGCTGGTCGCCATCGACGAGATCCACAGCTACCGCGGCGTGTTCGGCAGCCACGTGGCCGGCGTGCTGCGGCGCCTGCTACGGCTGGCGCGCCACTACGGCGCCGAACCGACCTTCGTGCTGACCAGCGCGACGTTGGGGAACCCCTCAGAGCATGCGCGGCGGCTGACCGGCGCGACCGTGCGCCACATCGGCGCCGACACCGCCCCGCATGCCGGGCGCACCTCGCTGCTGGTCCAGCCACCGTTGGTGGACGCCGAGCTCGGCCTGCGCAGGCCGCCCATGCAGGAGGCGATGGGCATCACCGAGCGGCTGGTGGCGGAGGGCAGGCAGGTGCTGCTCTTCGGCGGTTCGAGGCAGGCGACCGAGGAGGCCGTCCTCGGCCTGCGCGGACGCGTGCCTGGCGTGCGCGCCTACCGCAGCGGCCTGCTGCCGCAGGAGCGCCGCGAGATCGAAGGCCAGCTTCGCGACGGGACGGCCAGGGCGGTGGTGACCACCAACGCGCTCGAACTCGGCGTCGACATCGGCGGCGTCGATGCCGTGGTGATCGCCGGCTACCCCGGCTCGGCCGCGGCGTTCCGCCAGCAGGCGGGCCGGGCGGGGCGGCGCGACACGCCGGGAACGGCCGTCCTCGTGCTCGGTGGGGGTCCGCTCGACCAGTACTTGGCGCGGCACCCTGAACACCTGTTCGGCGCCTCTTCTGAGCGAGCCCTGTGCGACCCCGATCACCTGCTCATCGCGCTCGACCACCTGCGCTGCGCGGCCTTCGAGATGCCCTTCGCGGACGCAGAGCCCTACGGTGCGCTCAGTCGTGCGGACCTCTCCCTGCTGCTCGGGCAACTGCAGGCAGATGGCGAGGTCCACATGGCCGCCGGCCAGGCCTACTGGCTGGCAGGCGACTATCCCGCCCAACGGGTCCACCTTCGCAGCGCCGGCTCGGCGCAGGTCACGCTGCAGGTGGACGGTGCGACGATCGGCGTCGTCGACGGTGAGAGCGCGCACTGGATGGTGCATCAGGGTGCCGTGTACCTGCACGACGGCCAACCTTTCCTGGTCACGGCCTTCGACCATCTGCAGCACATCGCCAGGCTCGAGGCCACAGACGACCGCTACCTGACCCGGGCCGCGCGCGACACCCGGATCGACCCGGCCGGTGAGCTGGAGTTCAGTCCGGTGCACGGGGCCGCCAAGTTCGTCGGTGACGTCGTCGTCACCGACCGCGTCACCGGCTACCGGCGGATGCTGCGGCACACGCACGAGACGCTGGGCAGGTACCCGCTCGACGGCGAGCCTGTGACGCTCTACACCAGCGCCTACGGCTTCTCACCCAACGACGACGTGGTCGCCCAGCTACGGGAACAGGGAGCGTGGAGCAACGACGCCAACGACTACGGGCCGGACTGGCCGGACATCCGCCGAAGCGTGATCACACGCGACGGCCACCGCTGCCAGGTCTGCGGCACCGGCCGCGCCAGCGGCACCCCGCTGCATGTGCATCACAAGGTGCCCTTCCGCGCCTTCGCCAGTGCCGAGCAGGCGAACCGCATGGAGAACCTGGTGACGCTGTGCCCTGGCTGCCACCGGCTGGCGGAGCAGGGGGTGCGCGTGCGCAGCGGTCTGGCCGCCACGGCCTACGCCCTGAGGTCCCTTGCGCCGATCCTGGTCATGTGCGACGGTCGCGATCTGGGCGTGCACGCCGATCCCACCAGCACCTTGACCGCAGGCACGCCGGCCGTCGTCGTCTACGAGACAGTCCCCGGCGGCGTCGGTCTTGCAAGGGAGCTGGCCGACCGCCACGACACGCTGCTGACGGCGGCCCGCGAGCTCGTGGCCGACTGCGCCTGCGAGGACGGTTGCCCGTCCTGCGTGGGCCCCGCCGGCGAACCAGGGCACGCAGGCAAGACCGAGGCGCTTGCCCTGCTTGGGTCGCTCACATGAGCGACCTGCTGGCCCGGCTTCGGGCGATGCGCGGCGGGTCCACCGTCGCGTCCGAGCCTCAGACGGGCCGTCGCGACCTCGCGTCTTCTGCCGCACGCTTGGAGGCGCGACTGGTCGAGGACGCCGAAGGCGTCCACTTCGTGCGCGACCTGCTCCTGCCTCCTGGGAGCCTGCATGGTTCGGCTCCGCTGGGTCAGCCGTCGCTGCATCCGCTGCTTTGGCGTCAGGCCGGTGGTCGGGCTGCCGCACATGGCGCCACAGGCAGCCGGGATGGCCCTGTGCTCTACATCGACACCGAGACCACCGGCCTGGCGGGTGGTGCAGGCACCTTCGCCTTCCTCATCGGTGTCGGCCGTCACGCTGGCGAAGGCTTCGCCGTCAGGCAACTGTTCCTTCCTGGACCAGAGTTCGAACGCTCGCAGCTGCTCGCCTTCGCCGAGCTGGTGGCCGGGGCGGCAGCGGTGGTGACGTACAACGGTGCCAGTTTCGACCTTCCGCTGCTGCGCAACCGCTTCGCCCTCCACCGCCTGCCCGATCCGCTACTGCTCGTCCCACACCTCGACCTGCTGACGGTCGCGCGGCGACTGTGGCGCGACACGCTGCCCGACTGCTCCCTCTCCACCGTCGAGCGCCACATCCTCAGCGCGCCGAGGGGGCCGGGCGACGTTCCAGGCGCCGAGGTGCCAGCCCGCTACCTCGCCTTCCTCAGGCATCAGGACACCGAGGGTCTGCGTGGCGTGGTCAGCCACAACCAGACGGACATCGTCGCCCTCGCGGCGCTTCGCTCGAGGGTCGAACGGCTGATCGACGAGCCATCGCCCGAACGCCCCCACGAGGTGCATGCCCTCGGGTCATGGCTGGAGCGGCTCGGCGAGGACGAGTTGGCGCTGGCGCGCTACCTGGAGGCGGCCAACGCAGGCACCGACGCCGCTTGGCAGGCCTCGTTGCTGCTGAAGCGCTTGGGGCGCTTGCCTGCGGCTGCCGACATCTGGCTGGAGCTCGGACGTCAGGGCATGGCAAGCGCATGGGTGGAGCTGGCCAAGCTGCAGGAGCACCGCCAGAAGGACTACCTTGCAGCACTGGCCTCCGTCAGCGCTGCATCCGAGTGTTCCGATGGACAGGTGGACCTGCTCGAGCAGAGGCGCGAGCGACTCATGCGGAAGCTCCATCGCCGACCGACCTGAACCAGCACAGTTGTTTGACACCCCGTAGGGCCCTTGGGTACACTCTTCTTCGCTCTGCGAGGGCGATTAGCTCAGTTGGTTAGAGCGCGTCGCTGATAACGACGAGGTCGGTGGTTCAAATCCACCATCGCCCACCATCCCCGGTCCCCCCCGGGGCACCCCCGCTTCGGGACTCCACCCCCGAGGCGACCCCGCGCCCCCTGGTCCCCCACCGGGGGGCGCCCCCTTTCCGCACTTCCAACCCGACGATCCGACAGCTCCAACCAGGCCAAGGCCTAGCCAGGCCCTTGCCCGAGGTTCAGGGATTGTTGGCGAAGACGTCGCGACGGGCGGCCAGCTCCAGTGTCAGCCGGTAGGTCGCGCCGCCCCGCTGCACGGTGAGCGTGATCGTCTGTCCGATGGACTTCGACCGCACCACCGCCAACAGGTCGTAGAAAGTTGGGGTCGCCTGGCCATCGATGGCCACGATCACGTCGGCGATGAGCTCCTGGCCCATCTGTCTGCCGCTGTCGTCGAACAGCGGCCGCAGCTCCTGGCTGCGCAAGCCGGCGCGGTCTGCCGGCCCACCAGGGCTGACCGTGTTCACGATGGGGCCTGGCCTCGGCCCCAGGTCCATGTCGCTCTGTCTCGGGTCGTAGTCCTGGCCGGGGCTCCAGTTGAAGCCGACCACCGGCACGTCGCGGCGTGTGCCGGCAGCCAGCGCCTCCACCAGGGTGGAGCCGCGCTCCACCGGGATGGCGTAGGCGGCGAACTCGCGCGGCAGGGGCAGGCCCAAGAGGAAGGGTGGCACGTAGGTCTCGCTGCTCATGCCGCCAGGGTTGAAGCTGATGTACGACACCACGCCGACGGCCTCGCCGCGGGCGTTCACCACCGGCCCACCCGAGTCGCCAGGCGCCAGGGCGTTGGTCAGCTCGATGGTGCCGTCGGCGAAGTCGGCACGGCCTGCCCGCACGCCAAGGCGCGTGACCCGGCCGGCGCGGGCCTCGAGGAAGTCGCCGCGCGAGTTGCCGATGGCCACCACCTGGGTGCCAGGCGTGGGCGCGCGTGCGGCCAGGGGGATGTAGGGCACGAGGCCGTCGACCTCGGCCTGCAGGACCGCCAGGTCCATGTAGTGGTCGAAGCCCACCATCGCCAAGGGGTACTCACGGCGATCGGCGTCGACGCCAACGTACACGGCGGCACAGGCGCTGCTGCTGTTGGCCTCGTCGAGCACGTGGTAGGCGGTGAGCACACGACCGTCGGCCTGGTAGAAGAAGCCGCTGCCAACCCCCATCACCCGGCGTCCGCCTGGGCTGGTGGGGCAACGCGCCTCGATGCGCAAGGTGGCTGGCCGCGCCAGCTCGAAGGCGTCGAGCAGGGCGCCGGTGGGCGCCACCACGGCGGGAAGGCCGGCGCCAGGCTGCTGCAGGCGCTGCAGCTCGCCGGGCAGGGGCAGGACCGAGCGACCGATGGGCAGCCAAGGCCAGGCCACCAGAAGCAACAGGCCGAACAGCAACCAGGTGAGCCAGCCTGGACCGGACCGCCGCATCTGCGCCGGTTCCCCCGCCTGCGCCTCGCCTTGCTGTCGCCAGGGGTCGTGCATGCCCGAGATCGTAAGCGCTGTGGCGGCGGGAGGATGCGAGTCGCCATACACGGGCAGGTTGATATGGTTCGGCCCATGACTGTCCCCTCCCCCGTCTCCACCTCAGCCGCGGCCGCCGTCGCTGCCGCCCTACGCACCCACCCTGGCCCCATCGTGGTGGTCGCCCATCCCGATCCTGACGGTGACGCGCTCGGCAGTGTGCTGACCCTTGGCCGAGCACTGCGCCGCCTCGGCAAGACGGTCAGCTGCGCCATGCCGACGCTGCCGCGCTACCTTCGCTTCCTGGCCGAGGACGGTGAGTTGAGCGAGCCCATGGCGGAGCTCCCCGACGGCGCACTGCTGGCCGTGGTCGACACCGACACGGCGCGGGTGGACGGCGCACCCGTCCCCAGCGGTGGCGTCGGGGTCGTCAACGTCGATCACCACGGCACCAACCCCGGCGGTGCGCAACTGTCCTGGGTCGATCCCTCCTACGCCACCGCCACCATGATGGTCGCCGAGGTGGTGGAGGCGTTGGGGCTGAGCTGGGACACCGAGTTGGCCACCCCATGCATGGCCGGGCTGATGACCGACACGGGGACCTTCCGCTACTCGAACACCGATCGCCGTGCCTTCGAACGCGCCGCCGTGCTCATGGACGCCGGTGTGGACTACGGCTTCCTCAGCGACCGGCTGCAGTGGCGCCATCCCGCCTACTTCAAGATGCTTGGCGCGGTGATGAACACCGTTCGCTACCACTTCGGTGGCCGCGCCGTGCTCATCGACCTGACGCTGGCGATGCGCGCAGCCGTCGGTGACGATCAGGACGACAGCGAGGACTTCGTCAGCCTGGTGCGCTACGCCGAGGGTGTGCAGCTGGCCGCCTGCCTGCGCGAACGCGCGGATGGGGTGGTGAAGTTGAGCCTACGGTCCCGCGGCGGGGTCTCTGCCCAGCGCGTCTGCGTGGCCTTGGGCGGCGGAGGCCACCCTTCGGCTGCTGGCGCCACCCTGCGCGGCACCACCATGGCCGAGGCCGAGGCGGCCCTGTTGGCGGCCATCGAGGCCGAGCTGGCGCTGCAGGGCTGAGCACTAGGCCATGGCCTAGCTGCCGCCCCGGCCACCGTCCACCCGAGATAGCATGAACGGCGTGCTGCACACCCTGGAGCTGCAGGACTTCGCCATCGCCGACCAGTTGCTCGTCGAGCTGCGGCCTGGCCTGAACGTGCTCACAGGCGAGACCGGCGCGGGCAAGTCCCTGCTGGTCGACGCCTTGGCCCTGCTGGCCGGCCGCAGGGCGGACACGGCCTGGATCAGGGGTGAGCGTCCGTCGGCCCTGGTGCAGGTCGCCTTCGGTGGGCCGTCCCCGCTGACCGCTTCCAGGCGCCTGGTGCGCGAGGGACGCAACATGGCGCGCCTTGACGGCGAGGTGGTCAGCGTCGCCGAGCTCCAAGCCGAGTTGGGCACACGCTTGGCCATCTTCGGTCAACACGCCTACCAGACCTTGCTGGAAGCCGCCGAGCAGCGCACCCTGCTCGACCGCGGCCTGTCTGCGGAGGGTCGGCGGGCGCTCGAGAGCTACCGCAGGCACTGGAACGAGCGCGAGACCGTCCGCGCCGAGCTGGCTGGGCTGCGCGCCGCCCTGCAGGACCGCGCCAAGCAACAGGAGCTGCTGCGCTTCGAGCTGGAGGAGATCGAGACGGCCGCCGTCCAGTCGGGCGAGACCCAGAGCCTGGAGGCCCGCCTCTCGCTGCTCAGGCAGCTCGACCAGGTCAGGCAAGGCGTGCTTGGGGCCTTGGCGGCACTGAGTGAAGCCGAGCCTAGCGCCGCCGACCACCTGGCGGAGGCCAGCAGGTCGCTGGCGGGCGCCGTCCGCTTCGATCCGGGCTTGCAGGCCTTGAGCCAGGAGCTGGCCGACGTGCTGACCGCCTGCCAGGCCATCGCCAGCGAGCTGGAGCGGGCCATGGACCGCCTCGAGGCAGAACCGGGCGAGCTCGACCGGCTCGAGGCGCGCCGCGCCGTGCTGCGCGGCTTGGAGCGCAAGCATGGCGAGGGCGCGGATGCACTGCTACGCAAGCGCGATCAGCTCAGCGAGGCCCTGGCCCAGCTCCGCGACATGGGCGCCAACGACGCAGCACTCAGCGGGCGTGAGCAGGCCTTGACCGCGGTGCTCAGTGAAGAGGCCGCCGCCATCAGCCATCAGCGAGCCATGGCAGCACTGACGCTGCAGGCGGCCGTCACTGCGGTCATGGCCGAGCTGGCCCTCCCCCATGCCCGCTTCGAGGTGGGGCTGACGCCTCTGCAGTCCTTGGGACCGGAGGGCGCAGAGAGCGTGGCCTTCTCCTTCAGCGCCAACCTGGGTGAGTCCTTGGCCCCCTTGCGCGAGGTGGCCTCGGGCGGCGAGCTGTCGCGCGTCATGCTGGCCCTGAACGCCGCTGCCGGCAGCGACACGCCCACCCTGGTGTTCGACGAGGTCGACGCCGGCATCGGTGGTCGCAGCGGTCGCGCGGTGGGTTCGGTGCTGAGGCGCTTGGCTGCGGGCAGGCAGGTGCTGGTCGTCACCCACCTTGCCCAGGTGGCCGCCTTCGCCGACCACCACCTGCGGGTGGACAAGGAGGAGCTGGAGGGGCGCACCGTCAGCCGCGTGCACGCCCTGACCGGTGTGGAGCGGTTGCGGGAACTGGCCCGCATGCTGGCCGGCGACCAGGGCGAGGCCGCCCTCGAGCATGCCAGGACGCTGCTGACGGATCCCGAGCTGGACGACGCCTCAGCCTGATCCAGAGCGTATCCCACACCCCAGCCTCAACCTTCGTCCTAGACTGGGGGTGTCCACTGGCCTCGTGGCGGCGGCCCTCTCGCGGTCCGCCTCGAGGACCCACGACCCAGGGTCGTGACCAGAAGGAGGGGCATAGCGATGGAGTCGAAGGTCGTCCTCAGCAGCGACGAGATCGTTCGCGGACTGAAGCACTACCGCAGGATCGCCAAACAAGACGTGCTTCGCGCACCAGAGACCGATGACCCAGACTCCCTACGACGCCACGCAGAGGCCAGACGCGGCGTATACGCAGAACTCGCCGGCCTGGCGGAGTCGGTGAGTCCGGACGAGGTGCTGACCGCCGCCCTGGCCAGCTACCAGTCCCTCCCCTTCGTCACCGGCAGCGAGGACCCAGCGCACGTCGAGATCCGTGGACGTGAGAACGCCCTCGAGAACTTCTTCCTCATGGTCGGCTTGGAACCCAAGCTGCGCCGCGAAGCGCGTAGCCGGCGTCAGCCTCTCAGCCACCGCGGGCAGGAGGCCGGGCAGGTCCTGCCCGACGCGGCCCCGGGTACCGCCGCCTCGTGACCTTGGCTCAGCTGGAGGTCGAGGCTGCGCAGAAACACCCCAAGCTCTCTGGCCTCTCTGACAACCTGGTGTTCGGCGAAGGCGATCCCGATGCCGACCTCATGATCGTGGGTGAGGCGCCAGGTGAGGACGAGGACCTCAGCGGCCGCCCCTTCGTCGGCAGGGCAGGGCAGTTGCTCGACAAGGTGCTGGCCGCCGTCGACATCGACCGCCGTGACGCCTACATCACCAACATGGTCAAGTTCCGCCCGCCAGGCAACCGCAAGCCTGAGTTGGAGGAGATCGACGTGAGCGTCCCCATCCTGCTCGAGCAGATCCGCCTGATCCGTCCCCAGGTCATCGTCACCTTGGGCAACGTGCCGACCCAGTGGTTCCTAGGCACCAAGGAGGGCATCACCAAGCTGCGCGGGCAGTGGGCTACCTGGCACGGGGTGCGGGTGATGCCCCTCTACCACCCGGCCTACCTGCTGAGGAACGCCGGTCGCGAGGTCGGATCGCCGAAGTGGCAGACCTGGCAGGACGTCAAGGCCCTCAAACAGACGCTGGACGAGCTCGGCCCCAAGCCGCCTGTGCTGGTCATCGACACCGCCACCGCCAGCCCGCTCTTCTAGGACGCTGATGCCCGATCCACGCTTCATCGGCCTCGTCCACTCGCTTCGCAGCTCCGCCGAGGCCGCCCTCGGCGACCTGGCCTCCCCCATGGTCACGCGGCTCGCCCGCGACGGCGCACTGGCGCGCAAGACCGCCGAGCGCAGCTTGGACCTGCTCGACATGCTCTTCGAGAAGACCCGCGGGCAGCTCGATGCCACAGAGCGCGAGGCGCTGATCAGGGCGCGTGAAGTGGTGCGCGAGCGCTTGACCCTGGCCGAGGCCGCCAGCACGACCGACGCCATGGACGGCGACAAGCCTTCGTCACCGGTCAACTGAGTGCGGGCCTTCGTCCAGCGCGTCTCGCGGGCCGAGGTGCGCGAGGTGCTGCCCGGAGGCAGCAGGACCGTGTCGAGCATCGGTCGCGGCCTGCTGGTGCTGCTTGGGGTGGCGCCGCAGGACGGCGAGGCCGAGGTGGCCTACCTATGCGACAAGCTGCAGCACATGCGGATCTTCGCCGACGAGGCCGGCCGCATGAACCTCTCCGTGCACCAGGTGGGCGGCGCTGTGCTGCTGGTGTCGCAGTTCACCCTCTTCGGCGACCTGAGCGGCGGCCGGCGGCCCGGCTTCAGCGGCGCAGCCAGGCCTGAGGTGGCCGAGCCGCTGTACCAGGCCTTGGCGCAGAGCCTCAGGCAGCAAGGCCTGGAGGTGGGCACCGGCGTCTTCGGCGCTGCGATGGAGGTGGAGCTGGTCAACGACGGGCCCGTGAGCCTGTGGATCGACACCGACCAGCGGCCGCGCCGGCCAGGCGACCGGCCAGCGGGCTGCTGACCCAGGCCGGCTGAGGCGCTCAGACGGCGGCGGCCACCGCCACCGTCTGGATGGCAGGCAGGGCCAAGGCACCCTCGAAGGCGTTCACTTCCTGGATGAAGCGCTTGAAGAGGTAGCCGGCATCGTGCGGACCGGGGCTGGCCTCGGGGTGGTACTGCACGCTGAAGACCGGGTAGCGCTGGTGGGCCATGCCCTCCAGGGTGCCGTCGTTGAGGTTGAGGTGCGTGGCCACGAACTGTCGGTTGGGGATGGAGGCCAGGTCAACCGCGTAGTTGTGGTTCTGGCTGGTGATCTCCACCTCACCGGTGATGACGTT
Organism: uncultured bacterium; assembly: GCA_964465355.1. GTDB lineage: Bacteria > Deinococcota > Deinococci > Deinococcales > Trueperaceae > JAABTL01. The sequence continues at coordinate 23,833 of CAYXJZ010000003.1, forward strand.
CTTGACCGGGGTGTTGGCTCCGTGGTGGCCATGCTTGAGCTTGAAGGTGCTGCCGCCGACCGCCAGACCGAGCAGTTGGTGCCCGAGGCAGATGCCGTAGGTGGGCAGAAGGCCGAGCAGCTGCCAGATGGTGTCGTGGGCGTACTTGGGCCCGGCGGGATCGCCAGGGCCGTTGGAGAGCACCAGACCGTACGGGTCGAGCGCCATGATCTGCGCCGGCGTGGTCTGGGCCGGCACCACGATGACCTCGGCACCGGCCTGCTCCAGCTTGTAGACGATGGAGTGCTTGATGCCGAAGTCCATGACCACCACCCGCGGGTGCTCCTTGAAGGTGGGGCGGGCGTAGGGCAATGGCGTGGTGACCTCGGGGGTCATGTCGCGGCCGTCGATGTCCTCGTGCGCCTTGGCCATGGCCACCAGTTCGGCTTCCATGGCGTCGTCGGCCTCGCCGTGGTGGATGACGCCCTTGACCACACCACCGACGCGCAGGCGCCGGGTCAGCGCACGGGTGTCGATGCCCTCGATGCCAACGATGCCGTGCTGGGTCATGAAGGCATGCAGATCCTGGTGCGCACGGTGGTTGGAGGCCATGCGCGAGTACTCGCGCACGATGAAGCCGCGGGCGTATGGGCGGTTGGACTCCATGTCGTACACCGAGACGCCGTAGTTGCCGATGTGTGGGTAGGTCATGGTCACGATCTGACCGTGGTAGGAGGGATCCGTGAGGATCTCCTGGTAGCCGGTCATCGCGGTGTTGAAGACCACCTCGCCCACGGTGCGACCCTGGTGCCCCAAGGCGTAACCGTAGTAGACGGTGCCGTCTTCGAGGGCGAGCAAGGCAGGCGGTTTGTGGATCAGGCCCATGGCTCCTCCAGCGGAGGAGCATGTTCCTCCAGCGCAGGAGCGTAGCACGCACGGCCTGGTTCAGGCGGCTGCGAAATGACGGCCATCGGCCACCGTATGGGGCGGCACGACGGCCCCGCCCTCCACCTCACAGGCACGGAGGTGGGCATAGGCGCCGACGCGAGCCCCCTGGCCGACGCGGGTGCCTGCCGCCAACACCACCCCCGGCTCCAAGGTCACGTCCTTGGCGAGGGCCACGTCGGCGTCGAGGAAGACGCTCTCCGGCTGCACCATGGTGACGCCGGCCACCATCCAGCGGCGGCGAAGGCGGTCGCGCAACAGCCGATCGGCGGCGGCGAGCTGCACCCGGTCGTTCACACCGATGAGCAGGCGCGTCTCGTCCTGCCCGCGCACCGCCCGCACAGGCAAGCCGCGCTGCAGGTAGGCGACCACCAGGTCGGTGAGGTAGACCTCGGCGGCGGCGTTCTCCACCGAGAGGGTGGGCAGCAGTTCCCAGATCTGCGTGTCGAAGGCGTAGAGGCCGGGGTTGACCTCATGCAAGGCCAGGGTGGCCTGGTCGGCGTCGCGATGCTCCACGATGGCGCGCACGAAGCCGTCTCGCCCGCGCACCACCCTGCCGAGACCGGTTGGGTCGTCCACCTCATAGCTCAGCAGCGTCATGCCAACGCCACCTGCGTCCTGATGCGCGCTCAGCATGCGCTGCAGGGTCTCCCCCGTCACCAGCGGACAGTCGCCGGTGAGCACCACCACCGGGCCAGGGTGGCCGCGCAGTGCATCGGCGCAACTTGCCACCGCGTCGCCGGTGCCGCGCTGCTGCGCCTGGCGCACGAAGCCGACGCCAGCGTCACGGAAGCGCGTCTCCACGGCGTCGGCGCCGGAGCCGACCACCACCAGCAAGGGGTCGGGCGACAAGGCCCGCGCCGCCTCGAGCACATGTGCGAGCAGCGGCCGGCCGGCAGCCTCGTGCAGCACCTTGGGCAGGTCGGACCGCATGCGCGTGCCCATGCCGGCCGCCATGACCACCACTGCAGGCGCCTGGCTCAACGTTGCTTCGCTCCCCTGGTCCACAGCAGGTAGGCACAGACCAACACGATGGGGATGCTGACCAGCTGGGTGAGGGTGAAGATGCCGATGCCAGCCGCGTCGTTGAGGTAGAGCTGCCAGCTGAGCGGGTTGTCACGGAAGGGTTCTTCGAGCACGCCCCGCAGCACCGAGTACCACAGCACCATGTGCAGGAACACCGCCCCTGGCGCGGTGGTGGCGCGGAAGGCCCAGGCGATGACGAAGATGAGCAGGACCCCGACCAGCCCGCCATACAGGGGCGCGAGGTGGACCACGCAGTCCTGGCCAGGGAAGACCTGGGCACAGGCCGGTGGGGCGTACTGCCACAGCGGCTCCCCGAACACCAGGCGGCCGAAGGCGCCGAAGGTGGGTGTGCCCAGATCCGGCCAGCGGAAACCGATGGCCCAGTCGGTGAGTCGACCACCGGTGTCGCTGCCGTTCATGAAGTTGCCGATGCGGCCGCCGATGATGCCGAAGGCGGCGATGGGCGAGAGCAGGTCGAGGTAGGCCCATGGGTCGTAGCGCTTGATGCGCGCCCTCCACCACAGGGCGAGCAGCACACCGATCACCGCGCCGTGGAAGCTGAGCCCGCCCTCCCACAGGTAGAGGGCGCGCAGCGGCTGACCGCCCGCACCGAAGTAGGCGGATGGGCTGGTCAAGACGTACAGCAGGCGGGCGCCGATGATGCCGGCCACCACCAGCCAGGGGGCGGCGTCCAACAACCACTCGCCGTCGAGGCCGCGGGTCTTGGCCGCACGTAGCGACCAGGCGGTCCCGACCACCACGCCGAGGGCGATGAGCACGCCGTACCAACGCAGCTCCAGGGGGCCGATGGAGATGAGGATGGGGTCCATGTGGTTCCGATGCTACCAAGGCGACCGCGACCGCCGGGCCAACGAGGCGGTGCGCGGCTGCCGGACGGCTCAACCCCCGGCCAGGCGCCCCAGCACCACCCAGGCCATGACGACGAGCACCACCACCTTGCCAGCCACCCCGGCCACGGTGCCGATCAAGGCGCCGATGCCCGCCCGCCAGGCCTGTTCCACCGGCCGGCCGGCCAACAGCTCGAACAGCACGGCGCCGAGCAGGGCACCCAACAGGAAGCCCCATGGCGGGAAGACGATGAGGCCGACGAAGGAACCGATGACCCCGCCCCAGATGCCTGCGCGACCCGCTCCGAAGCCTTGGGCGCCGATGACGTTGCCGAGGAAGTCGATGCCGATGGCCACGGCCGTGAGCACGGCCACCCAGATGATGATGTTGGCGTCCACCCGTTCGAAGCCCGTGAGCCAGCCGGCCAGCACGGTGGCCAGCAGCACGACGGGCGTGCCTGGCAACACCGGGATCACCACGCTGGCCACCGCCACCAGCAGCGAGACCAGCACCAACACCCAAGCCAGCACCAAGGCCGCAATCTCCATATCACTGGCGATGTTAGCCTGGGTCGCTGCTGTTGGCCTGACTGCCGATGCAGGCAGGCCAACAGCCCGTTACCGGAGGTTGCCTTGAAGATCCACGAGTACCAAGCCAAGGCGCTGCTCGCCGTGCATGGCCTGAGCGTCCCCAAGGGCCACCTGGTCACCACGGCCGAGGAAGCCGCCGCCGCGGTGCGACCGTTGGTGGAAGCCAGCGGCAACCCCGTCGTGGTCCTCAAGTCGCAGATCCATGCCGGAGGGCGGGGCAAGGGTCGCTTCAAGGAGCATCCCGAGCTGGGCGGCGTTCAAGTGGTGTTGGACGGCCGGGGCGGGGACCTCGCCGCCGCCGAGGCCAAAGTGCGCGACCTGGCCGGGCGCATGCTCGGCAGCACCCTGGTGACCGTGCAGACCGGTCCTGACGGCAAGGCCGTGCAACGCCTCTACTTGGAGCAGGGCATCGCGATCGCTCGCGAGCTCTACCTATCGGTGGTGCTCGACCGCAGCGTGGGTCGCAACCTCGTCATGGCCTCCACCGAGGGTGGGATGGAGATCGAGGAGGTGGCCGAGGAGCGCCCGGAGGCCATCCTGCGCGAGGTGGTGGACCCTGCTGTTGGCCTCACCCCCTTCCAGGCGAGGCGCCTGGCCTTCGGCTTGGGGCTCGGCGGGCCGGCCTTCGCCGAGGCGGTGCGCTTCCTGATCGCCTTGGAGCGCGCTTCGGTGGCGCTGGACGCCGACATGGTGGAGATCAACCCGCTGGTGGTCACCGAGGACGGCCGGGTGCTTGCCCTCGACGCCAAGATGTCCATCGACCAGAACGCCGTGTACCGCCACCCCGACGTGGCTGCCCTGCGCGACCTCAGCGAGGAGGACGAGGCCGAGATCCTTGCCTCGGAGCACGACCTCTCCTTCATCAAGCTCGATGGCAGCATCGGCTGCCTTGTCAACGGCGCCGGCCTGGCCATGTCGACGATGGACATCATCCAGCACGAGGGGGGCCAGCCGGCCAACTTCCTCGACGTCGGCGGAGGCGCCACCACCGAGAAGGTCACGGCCGCCTTCAAGATCATCACGCGCGACCCCAACGTGCGCGGCATCTTCGTCAACATCTTCGGCGGCATCATGCGCTGCGACACCATCGCCAACGGCGTGGTGGCAGCGGTGCAGGAGGTGGGGCTGCAGGTGCCGCTGGTGGTGCGCCTGGAAGGGACCAACGTGGAGCTGGGCAAGGCCATCATCCAGTCAGCCGGCATCCCCGGCCTGGTCAGCGCCGACGACATGAAGGACGGCGCCCGCAAGATCGTGGAGCTGGCCCGATGAGCGTCTTCGTCGACGCCGACACCAAGGTGCTGGTCCAAGGCCTCGGCAAGACCGGCCACTTCCACACCGACAAGGCCATCGCCTACGGCACCCAGATGGTGGGCGCCGTCCACCCGGGCAAGGGCGGGACCACCGCGCGCTTCGAGGGCGAGACGGACCACAGCGGCGTACCCGGTCGGCCGGACAGCTACGCCGTCGACCTGCCATACTTCGACACCGTGCGCGAGGCCGTGGCCGCCACCGGCGCCACCGCCAGCGTGGTCTACGTGCCGCCTGCGGGCGCCGCCGACGCCATCATGGAGGCGGCCGAGGCCGGCATCCCGCTGGTCATCTGCATCACCGAGGGCATCCCCGTGCAGGACATGGTGCGCGCCAAGCGCTACCTGGAGGGCAAGGGCAGCCGCCTGGTCGGCCCCAACTGCCCCGGTGTCATCACCCCCCACCAGTGCAAGATCGGCATCATGCCCGGCTACATCCACCAGGCCGGCCGTATCGGCGTGGTCAGCCGCTCCGGCACGCTCACCTACGAGGCCGTCAAGCAGCTCAGCGACGTCGGCCTTGGCCAGACCACGGCGGTCGGCATCGGCGGCGACCCGGTCAACGGCACCAACTTCGTCGACGTGCTCGCTGCCTTCGAGGCCGACCCTGCCACCGAGGGCGTCATCCTCATCGGCGAGATCGGTGGTAGCGCGGAGGAGGAGGCGGCCACCTGGATGGCCAAGCACCTCAGCAAGCCCGTGGCCGCCTTCATCGCAGGCACCTCCGCGCCGCCGGGCAAACGCATGGGCCACGCCGGCGCCATCATCAGCGGCGGCAAGGGCACAGCTGCCGAGAAGATCGCCGCCTTGCAGAGCGCAGGCGCCGTCATCGCGCCGACGCCGACCGACATGGCAACCGCCATGCAGGAAGCCATGCGCCGCGCTGGCAAGCTCTGAGGCCGCCGGCCAGGGCCTGAGCGCTGCTCCTTGGACGCCACCTCCGTCCTTCGCGGCCGCTTCGCGCCCTCCCCCACCGGCGCGCTGCACCTGGGCAACGCTCGCACCGCCCTGCTCGCCTGGCTGTCCGCCAGGGGGCAGGGCGGTGCCTTCGTCCTGCGGGTGGAGGACCTGGACGGCCCGCGCACGGTGCCGTCTGCTGTGCTGGGCAACCTGGCCGAACTGCGCTGGCTCGGCCTCGACTGGGACGAGGGGCCAGACGTGGGTGGCCCGCATGCGCCCTACCTGCAGAGCCAGCGGGGGCACCACTACCAAGCCGCGCTCGACCGGCTGGCGGACGCCGGGCTGCTGGCCGACGACTGGCTCTCCCGCAAGGAGTTGCGCGAGCTGGCCTCGGCGCCCCACGGACCCGCTGGGCCGGTGTACGGCCCGGCGGAGCGCGAGGCCTCCGCGGCTGCGGCGGGCACCGACGGTGCCTCTGGCGCCGCTCGCCACCCCTCGCTGCGTTTGCGCGCGACCGACGCGCCGGGCGGTGACCTGCCACTGATCTTCCACGATCGCCGCTTCGGCGCGCAGACCGTCGATCCCCGCAGCGAGGTGGGCGACGTCCTGCTGCGCCGCAGCGACGGCCTGTGGGCCTACGCCATCGCGGTGGTGGTCGACGACCACCTCATGGGCGTGAACGAGGTGGTCAGGGGTGACGACCTGCTGGCCGCCACTGGCACACAGGCGGCCATCTACCGCTGCCTTGGCTGGCCGCTGCCTGACTACGTGCATGTGCCCCTCCTGCTCGACGCAGACGGCCAGCGCCTGGCCAAGCGGCGCGGCAGCGGCACGCTGAGCGCTTACCGCGATGCCGGTGTTGCCCCTGGCAGGCTGGTTGGCGCCTTGGCCTACAGCGCCGGCCTGCTCCCTGAGCTGCGACCCGCCACCCCTGCTGAGCTGCTTGGGCTGCTGTCTGCCGAGGGCCTCGCCCTCGAAGGCCTGGCCCCGGCCAGCCGCTGGACAGCCGAACTCGAGGACTGGGTCCGCGCCGGCCGCTGAGAGCCGCACCACCCCGCGCCTTTACGCTAAGATCGCCCCACATGCGTTCCCGTGTGCGCACACCCCGCACCTTCAAGGTCCGCCATCAGTTCTGGTGGCCTCGCACGTCGGCCTGAGTCCGGTGGCGGCCCAGCCGCGACCCGGCGCACCGCCAGGCCAGACCCGACCCCTGACGACCCGCTGTCCCCGTCCCACCCTTCCCAACCCACGAACCACCCCTGCTGGAGGCGTCATGTACCCCCTGCCCGATGCTCGTGGCCGCTTCGGTCCCTATGGCGGCCGCTACGTGCCAGAGACCCTCATCCCTGCGCTCGACGAGCTCACCGAGGCCTACCGAGCCGCCACCGCCGATCCCGCCTTCCAGGAGGAGGTCAGCGGCTACCTGCGTGACGTGGTCGGCCGACCCAGCATGCTCACCCTGGCGGCCCGCCTGACCGAGCACCTCGGTGGGCCAAGGATCTACTTCAAGCGCGAGGACCTCAACCACACCGGCGCCCACAAGATCAACAACACCGTCGGCCAGGCCCTGCTGGCGCGGCGCATGGGCAAGCGCAGGGTCATCGCCGAGACCGGTGCAGGCCAGCATGGCGTGGCCACCGCCACGGCTGCAGCCCTGTTCGGCCTCGACTGCGTGGTCTACATGGGCGAGGAAGACGTGCGCCGCCAGGAGCTCAACGTGGTGCGCATGCGCCTGCTAGGCGCCGAGGTCAGGCCGGTGCTGAGCGGCACCCGCACCCTCAAGGACGCCACCAACGAGGCCATCCGTGACTGGGTCACCAACGTGCGTGACACCGCCTACATCATCGGCTCGGTGGTGGGCCCCCACCCCTACCCCATGATGGTCAGGGACTTCCAGAGCGTCATCGGCCAGGAGACCATGGACCAGCTGCAGGCCGCCGAGGGGCGAAGGGCGCCCGACCTGGCCGTGGCCTGCGTCGGCGGCGGTTCCAACGCCATCGGCCTCTTCGCCCCATACGCCTACCTGCCCGACGGCGAGCGGCCACGCATGGTGGGCGTGGAGGCCGCCGGCCATGGCCTCGGCAGCGGCGCTCACGCCGCCAGCATCAGCCGCGGCAAGCGCGGCGTGCTGCACGGCTCGCTGATGTACCTGCTGTCGGATGACGACGGCCAGATCGAGCCGGCCCACAGCGTCTCGGCCGGCCTCGACTACCCCGGCGTCGGCCCAGAGCACGCCTACTACCATGACCAGGGGCTTGTCGAGTACGTGGCGGTGGGCGACGACGACGCGCTGGCCGCCTTCGCGCGGGTGGCCACCTTGGAGGGCATCATCCCCGCCCTGGAGTCCTCCCATGCGCTGGCCTACCTCTTCGAGGAGGCTCCTCGCATGCGGCCCGATCAACTGGTGGTGCTGAACCTCTCCGGCCGCGGCGACAAGGACGTGGCCGAGGTGGCGCGGCTGCGCGCGGAGGCCACCCGCGCCGATGACCCGGGCAGCAAGGCCGCCCGACGGCAGGAGGTGCCAGCATGAGCGGCCCCGTCGATCAGGCGCTGGAGGGCGCCGCACGTATACGCTCGGCCTTCGATGCGGCCGCCGCAGAGGGCCGGGCGGCCTTCATGCCCTTCATGACCGCCGGCTTCCCCGACGCCGAGCGAGCCTTGGCCGCAGGCCTCGCGCTGCTTCGTCACGCCGACCTGATGGAGGTCGGCCTGCCCTTCAGCGATCCACTTGGCGATGGTCCCACCATCCAACGCGCCAGCGAGACCGCCTTGGCGGCCGGCGCCAGCACCCGCAGCACCCTTGCCTTGGTCAGCGAGCTGCGGCGGCACAGCCAGGTGCCCATCGCCGTCATGACCTACTACAACCCCATCTACACCTACCGAGGCGAGACCGGCGAGGGGGAGGTCGCCTTCGTGCGTGAGGCCGCCGCAGCCGGTGTTGACGCCTTGATCCTGCCCGACCTGCCGCCTGACGAGGGGCCAGAGCTCATCGAGGCGGCCCGCGAGGTCGGTCTTGGCACGGTGTTCCTCGTCGCCCCCACCTCCACCGACGCCCGGCTGGCCAGGGTGACGGCCGACTGCCGCGGCTTCGTCTACGCCGTATCGGTCACCGGCGTGACCGGCGTCCGCGACCACCTGCCCGATGAGCTGGCCGGCCTGGTGCAGCGCACCCGCGTGGCCGGTGGCCTGCCCGTGGCCGTCGGCTTCGGTGTGGCGTCGGCCGACACGGCTGCCAAGGTGGCTGCCATGGCCGACGGTGTGGTGGTGGGTTCTGCGCTGGTGGAACGGGTGGCGCGGATGCGCACGCCTGATGACGTGGCCGAGTTGGAGGCCTTCGCCGCTGAGCTCAAGGCGGCCACCCGCCGGACCTAGCCCAGCTGACGGCCGGCTGTCACTCGCCGCGAAGCTGGACCACCGGCCCAAGGGCCAGGTAGAGCTCGGGCGCCACGAAGAGGTCGGCGCCCGAGCCGGGGTCGCCAGGCACGATGCGCACCAACACCGGGTCCGATGTGCGCTCGGAGACCAGCAGGAGCAGCTGGCCGACCTGATGCCTGGACGAGCGTGCGTCATAGCCATGCAGGTCGGCGGCGACCGCTAGACGGATGGCCCCGGCCATGCTGCCCAACACCTCCACCCGCACCTCGGCCACGCCGCTGCCCAGCATGCCGATGGCCTCGGCAGCGCCGCGGGACAGGTCGATGACCCGGCCGGCGATGAAGGGGCCACGATCGGTGATCCGGACATCGACGCTGCGGCCGGTCGTCAGATGGGTCACCCTGACCCGGGTGCCGAAAGGCAGGGTGCGATGCGCGGCGGTGAGCTGCTCCGGGTCGAAGACCTCGCCGCTGGCGGTCCTTCGACCGGCGAAGCCGGGGCCGTACCAAGAGGCGTGCCCTTGGAAGGCGGCGCCAGCCACCACCAGGCCGGGGGCCTCGGGCGCAAGGGCGGTCGGCGCATCACCACCCTGCGTGACGCTGCTCGGCGCACAGGCGCCCAACAGCCATAGGACCGTCACACAAGCAAGCGCTGGGGCGGCTTTCACCGCCCCAGAATGCCATCTCGTGTGTTCAGGGGCGTGAGAAGCGCCCCAGGTCCCTCAAGCTCGGGTCCCTCAGGCCCAGGTGCGCCTGGCGAGTTCCTTCTGCGCGAGGACGAAGGCCTCGTAGTCGTCGATGGCTGCGCTGCCGTCGGCGATGACGCTCTCACAGCGTTCGACGATGCCACTCAGTTCCTCGTCCGACAGGTCACGTAGCGGGTCTGGCTGGCTGAAAGGTTCGTGAAGCATTCTGTCCGTCACCTCCGTAGGCAGGGTGTGGTGGGTCGATGTGCACGGGGGACGGCCTCGACCCATTGCTTTGCGCTGAACGGAAGGTAGCGCGAGCACTCTAACGGAAACCTCACAGAAGCCGACGGCGAGCCGGTAGCATGGCCTGTGATCGACACGCACTGTCACCTAGACCGCGTCCACGACCTCGGTGAGGCCCTCGAGCACGATCTTGCCGCGATCCTCACGATCGCCACCAGCAGCGCATCGTGGGCGCAGGTCAGGCCGATCTGCGAGGAGCAGCCGACCGTCTTCGCCGTGGTCGGCCTGCACCCCAACGAGGCCGACCGGCTGACCGAGGAGCAGGAGGCCATCGCCGATGCGCTGCGCCACCCACGGGTGGTCGGCGTCGGCGAGACCGGCATCGACCTCTACTGGGACAGGGTGCCGCTGAACCTGCAGCAGCGCAGCTTCGCCTGGCATGCGCAGAAGGCGGCCGAGCACGACCTGCCCCTCGTGCTGCACGTGCGGGACGCCGATGGCGATGAGGCGGCCGCTTCCATGGCCACCGTCGACCTCCTGCAGGAGCTGCGCCCACCGAAGGGCGTGCTGCACTGCACCAACGGCCACCCCCAGTTGCTGGAGACAGCCCTCGAGTTGGGTTGGTACGTGTCCTTCGCTGGCAACCTCAGCTATCCCAAGGCGGTGGCTGTGCGCGAGGCGGCCGTCTGGGTGCCAGAGGAACGCCTGCTGGTGGAGACCGACGCCCCCTTCCTCGCGCCCGTCCCCTACCGCGGCAAGAAGAACCTCCCAGCCTACGTGCGCTTCACCGCGACCGAGCTGGCGCGCCTTCGCGGCAGCGATCCTCTGGCGCTCGAGGCGACGTTGGACGCCAACGCCATCCGCGCCTTCGGCCTGCCCATCTGAGACCAAGCGCCGAGCCGGCCGGCTGTAGGATGCTGAGCATGATGACGAACGACGTCCCCAGCGGCAACGATCCGCCTGTTACAGGGTTGGGGCTGCTCTTCCTCGAGCACAGCGGTCCCGATGCCAGGCAGCTGCTGCAGGGATTGGCCGAGACCTACCGGGCCGAAGGCGCGTCGGCCGACCTTTGGCGGTCGTCAGACCAGCAAGAGGTCTGGTTGCTGATCGTGCGAGGCAACGAACCCGAGTTGCCTCTTCCGTCTGGCACGCGGCGCTGGCGTTTCGAGGCCGCCTCTTGAGCCAGGATCGGGATGGCGACGGTCGCCAGGGCGACCACTTCGTCGACGAGGCCGCCCATCTTGTGTTGGAGGGCGCCGACCTCTACGTCGAACAGGTCGGTCCACGGGACGCGCCGGTGGTCTACTACCTGCACGGAGGCCCCGGCTACTCTGCGCATGCCTTCCGCGAGCTCATGGGCGAGGAACTGGAGGACTACCGCATGGTCTACGCCGACCAGCGCGGTGGTGGCCGCAGTTACGCCGACCAACCCTTCGACCTCGACGTCATGGCCGACGACGTGGCTGCTGTGCTGCGCGGCCTCGACCTTGGCCAGGCCACCCTGCTGGCCCACGGCTTCGGCGCGATCGTGGCGGTGAGGGCTGCCGGCCGCCACCCCAAGTCGGTGCGCGGGCTGGTCCTGATCAACCCTTGGCTGTCGATGCCGATGCTGGCGCGCGCGCTGCAGCGCGAAGCCGCCCACCGTTCCGGCCGCGGCGATGAGGCCTTGCCGCCCGAGTCGGCCCTCGCCGAGGCCGATGCGCTCGACCCTCAGGTCCTGGTCGACGCCGCCTTCTCCTGGGTGGCGCCGAAGACGCTCTTCGACCAGCTGCAGTTCCCCGACCCGACCGCCAGGATGCACCTGGAGCATGCCGACGCCACCGCCTTGCTCGGCCCGACGGAGACCGCCGAGCTGGAGGCGCCGTGGGGGCTGCAGGTGGTGGCGGAGTGGGCCGAGTTGCGTCAGCCCGCCGCCGTGCTGGTCTCCACCCGCGACGGCACCAGCTACCCCGACCAGGCCGAGGCGGCCCTGCAGGCCAGGCCAGACGCCGTCACCGCCCTGCTCGACGGCGGGCATCATCCCTACGTCGAAGAGGCAGATGACTTCCTGGCCACCCTGCGCCAGGCCCTTGCCCACGCGGGCGCGCAGCTGCGACCAACTGTTCCGGCGGAGCAAACACCTGCTCCAGCAGAGCAGGCCCCTGCCCCAACTGATCAGGACGACTAGGCAGCTGCCCAGCACCCCTGCTCCGGCGTGAAGGGCTTCTCGGGGAGATCGGAGACCCCGTGATAGCATCGTCAAGTGCTGAGACCTGACCTACAAGTTGCCTCTGTGACGCGCATCCCGTTGGATTGGCTGCGTGCGCGGGGTGTGCGCGGCTTGCTCGTCGACGCCGATGACACCATCATCGCAGGCGACGATGCCCCTAGCGACGAGGTCACGGGCTGGATCGCGGACCTGCACGCCGCCGGCATCAAGGTGGCGCTGCTGTCCAACGGCACCCATGGCCGCATCGAGCGTCTGGGCAAGATGTTGGGCATCCCCTACCTCTCGTTGGTGGGCAAGCCCCTTCGTATCGCCTTCCGCCGTGGCCTGCGAGCCATCGGCACCGAGGCGCCGCAGACCGCCATGGTCGGCGACCAACTGTTCACCGACGTGCTCGGCGCCAACTGCGCCGGCCTGACATCGGTGCTCGTCAGGCCACTCACCCCGGGTCGCCACCCACACACCCGGGCGATTCGCGTGCTGGAAAGATGGGTACTAGGAGGCGACCGTGACCGTACTCTCGATCGGTGACAAGCGACTCGGCGCCGTCCTCTTGGAACGGGGCTACGTCAACGACGATGCATTGCAGCAGGCCATCAGCCGTCATTCCGAGGTCGGCGGCCGCCTGGCCGAGGTCCTCGTCCAGATCGGCGTCATCTCGGAGCAGCGCATCGCCCGCGCCGTCGAGGAGTCGATCGGCATCCCGCTTGTCATGCTGCCGCGGGTCGACGTCATGCCAGAGGCCCTCGCCAAGGTCCCTTCCAACACCGCGTACGAGGTGGGCGCCCTTCCCTTCGCGCTGGACGGCAACCGCCTGCGGGTGGCCTTCGACGACCCGCTCGACGCCCTCGCGCTCGAAGAGGTGGAGGACGTCAGCGGCTGCGTGGTGGAGCCGTACCAGGCCATGCACAAGGAGCTGCAGTGGGCGCTGGCCACCTACTACCCCGAGCTGGGGCTGACGCCGCCTTCCGACCTGCAGATCGACACAAGCCAGCGCCTCGGCGCGCTGGCGGTGGAGCGCGGCGACCTCAGCGCCGATGAGCTGGCCGAGGCCGTCGCCGAGCAGCAGCGCACCGGCGGACTGTTGGGCCGCATCCTCGTGCGCCAGGGCCGCATCAGCGAGGACCGCTTGGCGCAGCTGCTGGCCGAGCAGATGGGCCTGCCATACTTGGAGCGATTGGAAGGCCTTCCCTTCGACGAACGGCTGGCCAGCCATCTGCTGAGGCTTGACGCGGTGCAGTTCAGCGCCGTGCCGCTGCGCATGGAGGGCGACACGGTGGTGGTGGCGGTGGCCGATCCGCGTCGCATGGCCGACGTCGAGGCCATCGTGCAAGCCCAGGTCAGCTTCGTCGCCAGCCCCGACGCCCAGGTGCAGCAGCGCATCGAGCAGATGTACGCCAGCGACAAGGGCCGCTTGGGCGAGACGCTGCTCATGAACAAGAAGCTCAAGCGCGAACAGTTGCGCAAGGCCTTGGAGGAGCAGGCCAAGCTCGGCAAGGTCAAGCCGCTCGGCGAGATCCTCATCGACCTTGGCTACGTCACCCAGGGCGACGTGGACGAAGCGCTCAACAAGCAGCGCTCGGGTGGCGGCAGGCTGGAAGACACGCTTGTGCAGTCGGGCAAGATCTCGCCAGAGATGCTGGCCAAGAGCCTTGCCATGCAGTTGGGCTACGACTACATCGACGAGGGCAACGCCCGCATCGACCCCTTCGTTGTCTCGCTCGTGCCAGAGCCCACCGTGCGTCGCTACCAGGCCATGCCCATCCGGGTGGAGGGCAACACCCTGGTGGTGGCCATGAAGGACCCGAGGCACGTCTTCGCGCTGGATGACGTGCGGCTGATCACCGGCAAGGAGATCCAGCCTGCTGTGGCCACCGAGGAGACCCTCGGGCGTCTCATCAACCGCTTCTACCGCGACGGTGCGGACATGGACGAGCTGGCCAAGGCCGTGCTCGAAGAGGTCGGCGGCCAGACCAGCGTCGAAGAGGACACCAGCGCCATCGACGACAACGCGCTGGTCAAGGTGGTCAACAACATCATCCGCGAGGCCGTCCTCAACGACATCTCGGACATCCACATCGAGCCGCGGCCCGACAAGGTGGTCGTGCGGGTGCGCAAGGACGGCAGCCTGCGTGAGTACATGACCATGCCGAAGGCCACGGCCAGCGCCATGGCGGCCCGCATCAAGATCATGGGCGGCCTCAACATCGCCGAGCGCCGCATGCCGCAGGACGGTCGCGTCCGCTACAAGGACAAGAACGCCGAGGTCGACCTTCGCCTCTCCACCCTGCCCACCGTCTACGGCGAGAAGTGCGTCATGCGCATCCTGAAGAAGGCGGCATCGATCCCCGAGATCGAGCAGCTCGGCTTCGCCGACCACAACTTCCAGCGTTTCACCGACGTCATCCAGAAGCCGTACGGCATGTTCCTCATCACCGGGCCGACCGGCTCGGGCAAGTCCTTCACCACCTTCTCCATCCTCAAGCGCATCTCCACCCCGGAGAACAACGTCTCGACGGTGGAAGACCCCGTGGAGTACGAGATCCCCGGCATCAACCAGACGCAGGTGAACGTCAAGGCGGGCCTCGACTTCGCCCGTGCGCTGCGCTCCTTCCTGCGGCAGGATCCCGACATCATCATGGTCGGTGAGATCCGTGACCAAGAGACCGCCAAGATCGCCATGGAGGCCGCGCTCACCGGCCACCTGCTGATCGCCACGCTGCACACCAACGACGCCGCCGGCGCCGTGGTGCGCCTCGTCGAGATGGGCATCGAGCCCTTCAACGTCTCCGCCTCTCTGATCGGGGTGCTGGCCCAGCGCCTGGTACGACGGGTGTGCAGGGACTGCCGGGTGGAGTACACCCCCGAGCCCGACGTGCTGCGCCGCTTGGGCCTCTCGGGCGACGAGGTCCGCGGCAAGATGCTGTACCGCGGGGTCGGGTGTGAGAAATGCGGAGGCAGCGGTTACAACGGGCGCTACGCTATCCATGAGCTTCTCACGGTGGACGATGACATCGCATCTGCGATCGTCAAGGAAGCGTCCGCGCTCGAGATCAAGGAGATCGCCGAGAGGAGCGGTATGCGGACGTTGCGCGAGGACGGCGTACTGAAGGCTTTCGAGGGCATCACGACGCTGGAAGAGGTCCTGGCGAGAACAGCCGACTGAGGAGGCGGTCCAGATGGCCGACCAGATCAGAGCGACACAGACACAGGTCGACATCGTCGACCTCCTCCGCTTGGCCGTCGAACGGCGTGCCAGCGACCTCATCCTCACCGTCGGCCTGCCACCGATGATCAAGATCCACGGCGAGTGGGGGCCCACCGAGCACGAGACGATGACACCCAACATGACGCGGCGGCTGATGTACTCGATGATGGACGAGAAGAAGCAGAGGAACTTCGAGGAGGGCAAGGACCTCGATTTCTCCTTCAGCCTCTCCGGCCATGGTCGCTTCCGCGTGAACTGCTTCCAGCAGCGCGGCTCCGTAGGCGGTGTGTTGCGCACCATCTCCGAGGAGGTCATCACCTTCGAGCAGCTGGGCGTGCCCACCGAGGTGGCCGACATCGCCCGCCTCCCGCGCGGTCTGGTGCTGGTCACGGGGCCGACCGGCTCTGGCAAGTCGACCACCCTCGCCACCATGATCGACCTGATCAACCGCGAGTCGCAGAAGCACATCGTGACCGTGGAAGACCCCATCGAGTTCTTCCACCAGCACAAGCAGTCCATCGTCAACCAGCGCGAGATCGGCGAGGACACCCGCGACTTCCACGCCGCGCTTCGTTCGGTGCTCAGGCAGGCGCCCGACGTCATCCTGGTCGGTGAGATGCGCGACCACGAGACCATCGGCGCGGCCGTGACCGCGGCCGAGACCGGCCACCTGGTCATGGGCACCCTGCACACGAACACTGCCGCCGAGGCGGTGGACCGCATCATCGACGTCTTCCCCGAGGCGCAGCAGGAGCAGGTGCGGGTCCAGCTGGCCAACAACCTGCAGGCCATCTTCACCCAGCAGCTCATCCCCCGCGCCTCCGGCGAGGGCAGGGTGCTGGCCTACGAGCTGCTGATCGCCACGCCGGGCGTGCGCAACCTCATCCGTGAGGGCAAGACCCACCAGATCCTCTCGCAGATCCAGATGGGCGGCCGCGAGGGCATGATCTCCATGGACGCCTGCCTGGCCGAGCTGCACCTCAAGCGCGCCATCAGCTTCGAGGTGGGCCTTGCCCGCTCGGTGGACGCGAAGGAGTACGAGCGCCTGGTCACCAGCGGTGGCATCGAAGGCGCGGGCGAGGGCAAGGATGCCCGTCCCACACGCAACGTGGAAGTCAGCCGCAGCAGCCCGAGCAGTGCGCCGAGCGGTTTCGGGCGCCCGGGCAGCGGCAACGTCGGCCGCGGTGGCAGGAGCTGAGTCAACGAGGACGTTGACAGCGGCCGCCGGCTTCCGTAGGCTTCATGCCATGCAGTCATGCACCAGGGTCCGCAGGCGAGTGCGTTGCATCCGGCGGCGTCGCGTCCTGCCCCTAGTGGGCTGAGGGGTCTCGCCGAACCCGGGTTGGCCGCAAGGCCGTCGCCCGGGTCCCTCAGGCGGCCCCCGACCTCCGTGGTCGGGGGCCGTTCTCGTTGCTCGCCCGCCTCGACAGCCTTCCTCGCCGGAACCACAACGGCAGAACATGGAGTCCAACACGTGCAGCCACCCCTCAGCCTCTTCGACAAGGTCTGGCGTGACCACACCGTCGGCAGCCTGGCCAACGGCCACACCCAGCTCCTGATCGGGACCCACCTCATCCACGAGGTCACCAGCCCCCAGGCCTTCGGCATGCTCGATGACCTCGGCCTGCCAGTGCGCATGCCGCACCGCACCTTCGCCACGGTGGACCACATCGTGCCGACCGACCAACGCGTCGAACCCTTCGCCGACCCCATGGCCGACGCCATGATCAAGGCGCTGCGCGCCAACTGCCTGCGTCACGGCATCACCTACTTCGACCTGGACTCCGGCCTGCAGGGCATCGTGCACATGGTCGGCCCCGAACAGGGCATCACCCAGCCGGGCACCACCATCGCCTGCGGCGACTCGCACACCAGCACCCACGGTGCCTTCGGCGCCATCGCCTTCGGCATCGGCACCAGCCAGGTGCGCGACGTGCTGGCCACGCAGACCTTGGCCATGAGCAAGCCCAAGCTGCGGCGCATCGAGGTCAACGGCCGTCTGGGGGCCGGCGTCTACGCCAAGGACGTCATCCTGCACATCATCCGCAGCCTCGGCGTCAACGGCGGCATCGGCTACGCCTACGAGTACGGCGGCGACGTCTTCGACCGCATGACCATGGAAGAGCGCATGACCGTGTGCAACATGTCCATCGAGGGTGGCGCCCGCTGCGGCTACGTCAACCCCGACCAGACCACCTTCGACTACCTGCAGGGGCGCCCCTACGCGCCGGCAGGCGAAGCATGGGCGCAGGCCGTGGAGCGTTGGCGGGCCGTGGCCAGCGAGCCAGGCTGCCACTACGACGACCTGGTGGTCATCGACGCTGCCGACATCCCCCCCACCGTCACCTGGGGCATCAACCCCGGCCAGGCGGTCGGCGTGACCGAGCAGGTGCCGGATCCCGAGCAGCTCGCACCAGAGGCGCGGGTAGCCGTGCTCGAAGCGCTCGCGCACATGAAGCTGCAGGGCGGCGCGCCGGTGCAGGGCATCAAGGTGGACGTCGCCTTCCTCGGCTCCTGCACCAACGGTCGTCTCAGCGACTTCCGCGAGGTGGCCGCCGTGATCCGTGGCCGCAAGGTGGCCCCCGGGGTGCACGCCATCGCCGTGCCAGGCTCCACCTTGGTCAAGGAGGCATGCGAGCGCGAGGGCATCGACCGGGTGCTCATCGAGGCCGGCTTCGAGTGGCGGGCCGCCGGCTGCTCCATGTGCCTGGCCATGAACCCGGACAAGCTCATCGGCGACCAGCTCTGCGCCAGCTCGAGCAACCGCAACTTCAAGGGCAGGCAGGGCTCGCCCACCGGCCGCACCATGCTCATGAGCCCGGTCATGGTGGCCGCCGCCGCCGTGACGGGCATGGTGGCCGACGCGCGCACCGTCTTCCAGGACCAGCACGCCCCCGCCCAGGACAGGATGAACGCCTGATGCCGCTGCAACCGATCACCCAGGTCAAAGGACGCGCCGTGGTCGTCGCCGGCGACGACATCGACACCGACCGCATCATCCCCGCCCGCTACCTCAGGGCCATCACCTTCGACGGCATGGGCGAGGGCCTGTTCTACGACGTGCGCTTCGACGAGCACGGCCGCCCCACCGGTCATCCCCTCGATGCACCTGAGCGCGCGGGCGCCAAGGTGATGATCTCCGGCAGCAACTTCGGCTGCGGCAGCTCACGCGAGCACGCGCCGCAGGCCATCGTGCGCGCGGGCTTCCAGGCGGTGGTGGCCGGCTCCTTCGCCGAGATCTTCTTCGGCAACGCCACCACCCTCGGCATGCCATGCATCGCCCTGCCGGCCGATGAGCTGGCCGAGCTCAGCGCCATGGCCGAAGCCGACCCCGGCCTCGAGCTGGTCATCGACATCGCTGCGCAGACGGTGAGCGCAGGTGGGCGGAGCTTCAAGGGCAGGCTGCCAGACACCGCCCGCGACGCCCTGCTCAGCGGTCGCTACGATCCCCTGGCCGAGCTGCTGGAGAACGCCGATGCAATCGACCGCACCGCGACGGCCTTGCCGTACACCCACACCGGCGGCCACAGTGGCGCCAGCAGCGGCGACGCCGTCCACGCAGGCAGCGAGGTGCCAGCCACGTGAGCGCAGCGAAGACCCACCGCGTGGCGGTGCTGGCCGGTGACTTCATCGGTCCCGAGGTGACGGACGCCACCCTCGAGGTGCTAGGCGCCCTCGCTGAGCGTTCCGACCTGAGTTTCGACTTCCAGCATCTGCCTTTCGGCGGCCACGCCATCGACCTGCACGGACACCCCTTCCCCGAGGCGACGCAGGCAGCGGTGGCAGAGGCCGACGCCGTGCTGCTCGGCTCGGTGGGCGGACCGGTGGGTGACCATCCTTGGAACCGCCTGCCGCGTGAGCTGCGGGTGGAGACGGGCCTGCTGGCGCTGCGCAAGCACCTCGGCGTCTTCGCCAACCTGCGACCGGTGGCCGTCTTCCCCGGCCTCGAGCAGCTGTCGCCGCTGAAGGCGGAGGTGGCCCGGGGTACCGACATGCTCATCGTGCGCGAGCTCACCGGTGGCATCTACTTCGGCAAGCCGTCCTTCAAGGACGCCGAGCGCGGCGTCTCCACCGACATCTACGAACGCTTCGAGGTGGAGCGCATCGCCAGGCACGCCTTCGAGGCGGCCAAGCTGCGTGGCGGCAGGGTCACCAGCGTCGACAAGGCCAACGTGCTCGAGGTCTCGCAGTTCTGGCGCGACGTGGTGGTGGGCGTGCACCTGAGCGAGTACCCGCAGGTGGCGCTTGACCATCTCTACGTCGACAACGCCGCCATGCAGCTGGTGCGCGCGCCCACCGACTTCGACGTGGTGCTGACCTCCAACCTCTTCGGCGACATCCTCTCCGACCTGGCCGCCGTACTGCCCGGCTCGCTTGGTGTGCTGCCTTCGGCCAGCCTCGGCGGCAGGGTCGGGCTGTTCGAGCCGGTGCACGGCAGCGCCCCCGACATCGCGGGCAAGGACCTGGCGAACCCCACAGGCACGCTGCTCTCCGCGGCCATGATGCTGCGCTTCAGCCTTGGGGCGCCCGCCGCAGCCACGGCCTTGGAGACCGCCGTTCGCGGCGCCCTTGCCGATGACCCTACCCGCGACCTGGGGGGCAGCCGCGGCACGGCCGCCTTCACCCGCGCCGTGGTCGAAGGCCTGCCTCAGGTCGTGACCGAGGAGGTCGGCGCAGCGTGAAGCCGCCGGCCCGCGCTGCAGACCAAGCGCAGACGCGGTCCGTGGGGACGCGGCCCATACGGGCCGAGCGCATCGCCGACCATCCCGAGAGCGTCTTCGCCCGCTACGCCCGCATGGCGGCAGGCGGCGACGTGGTCAACCTCGGCCAGGGCTTCCCCGACGACCCTCCGGCGAAGGTGGTCCTCGAGGCCTACCAGCGGGCGCTGGAAGGCGCCCACCAGTACGCGCCAAGCGCAGGCCGGCTCGACCTGCGTCAGGCGGTGGCGGCCAAGGAAGGCGTCAGGCTGGGCCGCGGCATCGACCCTGAGCAAGAGGTGCTGGTGACGGTGGGCGCATCGGAGGCCCTCTACGCCGCCGTCCTCGCCCTGGTGGACCCCGGCGACGAGGTGCTGTTGATCGAGCCCTTCTACGAGGCCTACCTGCCCCTCGTGCGGATGGCCGGCGGCGTGCCGGTGGGTGTACCGCTGGAGCTGGGCGACGACCGCCGCTGGCGCCTCGACCCCGAGCGCCTAGCCGCGGCCGTCGGGCCGCGCACACGGCTGGTGCTGCTGAACGAGCCGCACAACCCCACCGGCGCGCTGCTTGGCGAGGAGGCCGGGCTGGCCCTGCTGGCCGCCGTCGAGCGGCACGGGGCCTGGGTGGTGGTCGACGAGGTCTACCAGCACCTGGCCTTCCGTCCCTACAGGCCATTCGCCACGCTGCCGGGGGCCGCCGCTCGCACGCTGGTCATCGGCAGCGCCGCCAAGTCCTTCGGTGTCACCGGCTGGAAGGTGGGTTGGGTCAGCGGGCCGGCTCCGTTGGTCGAAGCCATGCGCACGCTGCGGCAGTGGGTCAGCTTCGCGGTGGCCACACCTCTGCAGGCCGCGGTGGCTGAACTGCTGGCGGAGGTGGGCAGCGATGGCGAGGTGGACCGCAGCCTGCTGGCGCAACGGGACGGGATGCGCGCAAGGCGCGATCGGCTGATCCGCGGCCTCGAGGCGGCTGGCCTGCCACCCACCCTGCCAGACGGCGGCTACTTCGTCCTGGCCGACGCCTCCGGCCTCGGCATGGGAAGCGATGTCAAGCTATGCGACGCGCTGCCGAGCCTGGCCGGCCTGGTCGCCATCCCGGCCAGCCCATTCCACTTGGATCCCCTCGCCGCCGCCCGCCGCGGTTGGGTACGCTTCGCTTACTGCCGCGGTGACGCCACCGTCGACGCAGGCATCGAGCGGCTGAACAGGCTGCGTAGCCTGGTCGGCGACCGAGCCACTGCTGCGACCTGAACGAGACGTCCGTCCTGCGGGTGGCGCCGACCGCGCAGCGGCCCAGCCGCCCGCCCATCATCCTGGAGGCCACGCCATGCCCGACCGCCCCGCCCTCAACCGCCGCAGCGCCATCGTCACCCAGGGGGTGCAGCGCTCGCCCAACCGCTCCATGATGCGCGCGGTCGGCTTCGGCGACGACGACTTCCGCAAACCCATCGTTGGCGTGGCCAACGGTTACAGCAACATCACGCCGTGCAACGCCGGCCTCGGCGGGCTGACCGATGCCGCGGTGGGGGCCATCAGCGAGGCGGGCGGCATGCCCCAGACCTTCGGCACCATCACCATCTCCGACGGCATCTCGATGGGCACGGAGGGCATGAAGTGCTCGCTGGTCTCGCGCGAGGTCATCGCCGACAGCATCGAGACGGTGGTGTACGGACAGAGCATGGACGGCGTCATCGCCATCGGCGGCTGCGACAAGAACATCCCTGGGGCGATCATCGGCCTCGCTCGCCTCAACGTGCCTGCCATCTTCGTCTACGGCGGCACCATCAAGCCTGGCCACCACGACGGCAAGGACCTCACCATCGTCTCGGTCTTCGAGGCCGTCGGCGAGTACTCGGCCGGGCGCATCCCGCTGGAGACCTTCGAGGCCATCGAGCGCAAGGCCATCCCCGGCGTCGGCTCCTGCGGCGGCATGTACACGGCCAACACCATGTCCTCCGCCGTCGAGGCCCTCGGTCTCGCCCTGCCGTACTCCAGCACCCAGGCCGCCGAGGACGAGGAGAAGCGCCAGAACGCCGAGGAGAGTGGCAAGGTGCTGCTGCGCCTGATCGAGGAGGACCTGCGGCCACGCGACCTGCTGACCAAGGAGGCCTTCGAGAACGCCATCACCGTCACCATGGCCACCGGCGGAAGCACCAACGCCGTGTTGCACCTGCTGGCCATCGCCCGCGCGGCCGAGGTGCCGTTGGCGCTCGAGGACTTCGAACGCGTCCGCAAGCGCACCCCGGTCATCTGCGACCTGAAGCCTTCCGGCAAGTACGTGGCCACCGATCTGCACAGGGTCGGCGGCATCCCGTTGGTCATGCGCATGCTGCTCGACGCCGGCCTGCTGCACGGCGACTGCATGACGGTCACCGGCAAGACCGTGGCCCAGAACCTGGCCGATGTGCCAGGCACGCCGCCAGCCGGCCAGGACGTGGTGCACCCCCTCGACAAGCCCATCTACGCCGAGGGGCACCTCAACGTGCTGCGCGGCAACCTGGCGCCGGATGGCTCGGTCGCCAAGGTGTCCGGCCTGAAGCAGACCAAGATCACCGGTCCTGCCCGCATCTTCGAGTCGGAGGAGGCGGCCATGGCGGCCATCATGGAGGATCGCATCCGCCCAGGCGACGTGCTGGTCATCCGCTACGAGGGCCCCGTCGGCGGGCCAGGCATGCGCGAGATGCTGTCCCCCACCAGCGCCATCATCGGCAAGGGGCTCGGCGACTCCGTCGGGCTGATCACCGACGGCCGCTTCTCCGGCGGCACCTACGGCCTGGTGGTGGGGCACGTGGCCCCGGAGGCGGCGCTGGGCGGCCCCATCGGCCTGCTGCAAGAAGGCGACACGATCATCATCGACGCGGAACGCAACCTGCTGGCCGTCGATCTGACGGACGAGGAGCTGGCCGCGCGTCGCGCCGCCTGGATAGCGCCCGAGCCCCGCTACAAGATGGGTGTGCTGGCCAAGTACGCCAAGCTGGTAGGCAGCGCATCGGAGGGGGCCGTCACCGGCTGAGCCGGCTGTAGCCTTGGTAGGCGATGGGCCCCGTCGCCGTCGCCTGCCAAGGCCTGGTGGCGCCGTAGGATGAGGCATGGCAGCCCCCCTCAAGGTCACCATCTGGAACGAGTACATCCACGAGCTCGAGCACCCGGAGGTGGCGGCCGTCTACCCTGACGGCATCCACCAGCCCTTGGCCGATGCCATCCGTGAGGTCCACCCTGGGGCCGAGGTGCGCGTCGCCACTTTGCGGCAGCCCGACCACGGTCTGTCGCAAGCGCTGCTCGACGAGACCGACGTCATGCTGTGGTGGGGTCATCTGGCGCATGAGCAGGTGGAGGATCGCTGGGCCGACGCCGTGCAGCAGGCTGTGCTGGCCGGCATGGGCCTGGTGGTGCTGCACTCCGGCCACTTCTCCAAGCCCTTCCAGCGCCTCATGGGCAGCAACGCCTCGCTGCTGTGGCGCGAGGCAGACGAGCGTGAACGGCTGTGGAACCTGCAGCCGAGCCATCCCATCTTGAGCGGCATCCCTGCCTACTTCGAGCTGGAGCCGGAGGAGATGTACGGCGAGCGCTTCGACGTGCCTGAGCCGGACGAGCTGCTGATGATCAGTTGGTTCCAGGGTGGCGAGGTCTTCCGCAGCCTCTGCACATGGCGCCGCGGCCATGGCCAGGTGGTCTACTTCAGGCCCGGCCACGAGAGCTACCCCAGCTACCACCACCCCCTCGTGCGGCGCATCGTCGCCAACGCCGCCGGCTGGGCCCGCCGCCGTGTGCGCGCCTCCACCAAGGAGGCGCCCGAAGCCAAGGCACTGGAGAGCGTGCCCAACGAGGGCAAGGTGCACGTGGGATGAGCCAGCCTCTGCGCATCGGACTCATCGGCGCAGGCGGCATCGCCAAGGCCCACCGTGACGGCTACCTGGCCGCTGGCGCGCAGGTGGTGGCGCTGGCCGATCCCCAGGCGGTCACCCTGACCCGGCGTGCGGCCGAGTGGTCGGTGGACCGCAGCTACACCGACTACCGCGAGATGCTCGCAGCCGGCGGTCTGGACGCCGTGTCGGTGTGCGCACCGACGGTGGTGCACCATCCCGCCACCTTGGCCGCGGCCGAGGCAGGCCTGCACGTGCTGTGCGAGAAGCCCATCGCCCTCGACCTCGGCCAGGCCGCCGAGATGATCACCGCTTGCGAGCAGGCAGGCGTGGTGCTGATGATCAACCATCAGATGCGCTCGCATGGCGCTGCCGTGTGGGCCAAGGAGAAGCTGGCGTCCGGCGTCCTAGGCGAGATCAGCCATCTGCGGCTGCGTCAGGCGCATGACTGGTCGGGAAGCCGGACGGTGGGTCCCAGCTTCTCCACCTACGCGGTGGCGGGCGGCGGCACCCTGCTGGACAACGGCTGCCACCTCATGGACTTCGCCCGCTACGTCGGTGGCGATGTGCAGGAGGTCTACGCTCGGCTGGCGCACCGCAAGTTCGACATCGAGGTGGAGGACACGGCCCACGTCTCCATGCGCTTCGCCAGCGGCGCCATCGGCACGGTGGAGGTGGCCTGGACCGCAACGGGCTGGGAGGAGGGCTGGTGGATCTACGGCAGCGAGGGGGCGCTTGAGTACAGCAACCGCAGCGGCACGCCGCTGCTGCGCCACAGCTTCCGCAGCTCAGCCGGCACGGCATGGGACCAGCCCGACCTGGCCGAGCTTCGTTTCGGTGGCCTCCCGCCGCATAGCCGACACGTGCTGGCCTTCGTCGAAGCTGTGCGTGGCGAGCGCGAGGTCGTCTGCACCGGACAGGACGGTCTCGAGGCGGTGCGGCTGGTGCTCAGCAGCTACCGCAGCGCGGAGCTCGGCCAAGCCGTCCCGGTTCACTAGGGAGGCCGCCGCGTCGGCTGTCGCGGCGGCCGATGACGAGGTCGGCCACCGGGGGACCCTTCATCGCTCAGATGCCCGCCCGCACCACCCTCAGCCACCAGCCAGGACGTGCCGCACGCAGGCGGTCCGCCAGCGCCTGCGCCTGATCACGGTCGGTCGCCAGCGCGAAGCAGGTCGATCCCGAACCGCTCATGGCCGAAGGACCGGCTCCGTGCTCCTGCAGCAGCGCCAAGGCCTCGCCCACCTTGGGGACGTGGCCGACCACCCCAGGCTGCAGGGCGTTGAGCTGACCAGGCCACGGCCGCTCCCCTCGCAGCGCCGCCATCACCTCCGGCACGGAGGCGGCGTCCACTGGTCGGACGGACCACCAGCCGTAGGCGTCGGCGGCGGCGACGGGCACCCGCGGCGACAGCAGCGTCAACCAGACGGGCGGCAGATCGACCCCATCCAGCTCCTCACCGCGGCCGCTCACCCGCGCGGCTGGCCGGCCGCTGAGGCAGAAGGGCAGGTCGGAGCCGATCCCCCGCCCCAGCCGTTGCAGGTCGAGCCCGGCCGGCGCGATCTCCTCGGCCAGGCGCAGGGCGGCGGCGGCATCGGCCGAGCCGCCGCCGAGGCCAGCACCCCATGGCAGGCGCTTGCGCAGCGTCAGCCGCAGCGGCGGCAAGCTCACACCGACGGCGGCCGCCGCCGCTCGGTAGGCAGACATGGCACGCAACACCAGGTTCGTCGGCCCCAGGTCCAGTGTCTCGCCGTCCAGCAGCGGGTCACCCCCAGGCAGCCGGTCCAGTCGGTCCGGTTCAGGCTGTGCTGCATCGCCGAGCGGGTCCGCGCTCAGCTCGTCGGCCAGGTCCAAGCGCAGGAAGAGCGAGTCGATGGCGTGGTAGCCATCGGGACGGCGGCCCAACACACGCAGGCCGAGGTTGAGCTTGGCAGGCGCATCCCGCGTCCACCTCGGCGGTTGGGCCAGGCTCATCCGGTAGGCCCATGCGGCGTCGGCCCGGACCCCTGGTCTGCGCCGGGACCGGCCATGGCCTCGGCCAAGACCAGGTCATGAGCGGTGGTGACCTTGAGCAGGTGGGAGCCGCCCTCCACCCAGGCCACGCCGAAGCCGAGCCGCCGTACGAGGCCGGCATCGTCGGTGGCCAGCCAGCCAGTTGAACCGGCGGCGGCGTGGGCGGCCGACAGCAGCTCGCGCCGGAAGGCCTGAGGGGTCTGCACCGCGCGCAGCATGGTGCGGTCCACCGGCTCGTCGTCCTGCACGCGCACGAGGGTGTCGGTCACGGCCATGCTGGCGCTGGCTGCACCACGCTCCCGCGCAGCAGCCACCACCGACCGCAGCGTGCGGAGGTCGAGGAAGGGCCTGGCGGCGTCATGCACCACCACCCAATCGGCCTCGGTGGCTTCCAGCAGCGCCGTGACGGTGGCCTGGCGACTGCCGCGTCCCTCGATGAGCCGCACATCGACATGGGGCGGCAGATGCAACTCGGTCAGCAGTCTCCTGGCGCGCTCCACCGTCCCGCTGGGCAAGGCCACGACCAGCTCCTCGACCTCCTGCGCCAAGGCCATGGCCGACCAGGCCAGCAAGCTGCGACCGGCCACCTCGACGAAGGCCTTCGGTCCGAGGCCCAGCCTCTGGCCCTCGCCGGCCGCCGGCAGAAGACCCGCCAGTCGCTCAGTCATCATCCTTCCAGCGTCGGCCGTGACGATGCTCCAAGCCCAGGAGGTCGAGCGCGCGGGCGGTGATGCCATGCACCAGGTCATCCACGCTCTCCGGCCGATGGTAGAAGCCCGGTGAGGCTGGCAGGATGACGGCGCCGGCGTCGTGGGCGGCCAGCATGTTCTGCAGCATGGGGCGCGGGTAAGGTGCTTCGCGGACGAGCAGCAACAGGGGACGCCGCTCTTTCAGGCTGACGTGGGCGGCGCGCGAGACAAGGTTGTCGGCCAGGCCGAGCGCCACCTTCGCCAAGGTGCCGGCCGAGCACGGCGCGATGACCATGCCGTGGGCGCGGAAGCTGCCTGAGCTGATGGGGGCCGCCAGGTCGCTGTCCTTGTGCACCACATGGGCCATGGCTTCGAGCTGCTTGAGGCTCAGGTCCGACTCGCTCGGCAGGACCAGCTTGGCCCCAGCGGTGATCACCAGGTGCGTCTCGACCCCGGGTAGGACCGACAGCGCCTGCAACAGGTCGACGGCGTAGATCATCCCCGAGCCCCCGCTCACCGCCACCACCACGCGCCTCGCCGCAGCCATGCTTCAAGGCTACAACCCCACGACGACCACGTGGGCCCACGAGACCGTGTGGGTCCACGCGGCCGTCGTGGGGCGCCACGCCCGGCCGCATGCCACCGACACGCGCAGCGGCAGCAGCAGCTAAGGTGGATGGATGGACCAGCGAGCCAAGGAGCAGGCCTGGGACGAGGCGATCGCCTTGTTCGAGGATGGTCGCTACTGGGACGCCCACGAGGTCCTCGAAGGGCCTTGGATGGCCTCAGACGGTGGCGAGAAGACGCTGGCCGCCGGCGTGATCCTGCTATGCGCCGCCATGCACAAGGCCCTGGTCATGGGCTCGGATCGGGGCGGCAGACGCAACTACGCCAAGGCGCTGAGGCACCTGGCGCTGTTGCCCGACCACTACGGTGGCGTGGACGTGCGTGAACTCGAAGCGCGTGTGCATGCCAGCTTGCGGCGCCGCTTGGCGGCGCCGCGTTGGCCACACGTGCTAGAGCCTTAGAGCAGAAGGCGGATCGGCTTGCCCAGCAGCTCGGCCACCGGGGCGAGGGCGTCGACCAAGGACGAAGGCACATCGTCACCCGAGAGGCTGAGCCAGGCCTGGTCTCCACTGCTCCGGCCGAGCGCGAGGAGCGGCGCGTCCAGATGCAGCACGGCCTCGTCGACGTCGAGGCGCGCGAGGTCGGTCACCACCAGGCTGGCGGCCTCGCCGTCATCGTCCGCGGCCACACTGCCTTCGATGGACCCACGCAGGCCGCCATCCGCGGGTAGCGTGCGCCGCTCGGCGCCAGCCGACCCCTGCCAGGACCACGACTCCAAGGCGCCTTCGACCATGCCGGCCAACCGCACCGCCCTGGCGAGGAGGGCCACCGTGGCCACCTCGCTCGACACACCGAGCACCGCGGCCACCTCGGCAGCAGCGGCACGCAATGGGCGATCGTCCAAGCGCCTGCGCCACAGCTGCCCGTGGCGGACCAAGGCCATCTCGGTGGCCAGGGCCACAGCTGCCACGTGCGAGCTTGGCGT
Source organism: uncultured bacterium (assembly GCA_964465355.1). Lineage (GTDB taxonomy): Bacteria > Deinococcota > Deinococci > Deinococcales > Trueperaceae > JAABTL01. The sequence goes on from CAYXJZ010000003.1 coordinate 51,956, forward strand.
AGGCGCGGCAGGCGCCTCCTCCACCACGGCAGATCGTTCAACGTAGGCCGAGAGCTCGTCGACGTCCAGGTCAAGGGGATCGGCCGGAGCATCGAGGTTCTGAACCGACAGCTCGTCGTCACTCAGACCGTCGAACACCGGCGGCGGGGCGCCGGCGAGGTCATCGCCACCGACGTCGGCGGAGAACAGCTCGGGCAGGCCGTCGTCCGCGCCATCCAAGGAGAAGGCAGGAGCTTCGTCGACCTGCCCTCGCGCCACAGGCGTCAGGTCGGCCATGTCCTCGGCCTGGAAGGAGATGGGGTCGACCACGTCGTCGACCAAGAGGAGGTCGTCCTCGTCCCCGCTGGCGACGAAGGTCGCTTCGGCCGCGGCACCGAAACCGTCGGTCCCGTCCTCGGCCAGCAGCAGGTCATCGTCGGCGGTGGCGACGGGCGCCGACGCTGCTGGCTCATCGGCAGAGATGTCGAAGAAGACGTCGGCGGCGGCCTCGACCTCGTCGACCCCGCCGTCCACCCCACCGACCGCGGCATCGGCCGCGATCAGGGGTTCATCATCGGCAGGCGGATCATCGAGCAGGAAGAGGTCGTCGTCATCACCCTGCTCGTCGGCCTGCGCTGCGGCGGACTGCCCACCACGGTAGGCGGCCACGTCCTCCTCCGGCCAAGCCTGCATGCCGTCCGGCAAGGGCTCAGGCGTTGGGTCGAGGGCCTCTTCGCCGGCCATCACCCTGGCCAGGAACTCGAGCACGTCGCGCTCGACCACACGGCCGCCCTCGCCGCTGCCTCGCAGACGACGCCAATCGACGTTGTTCTCCTCCGCAAGACGTCGTGCGAGCGGCGCGATGTCGGTTTCGTTCACGCGTCCTCCTCCCGCCAGGTCGCATGGAGCGACGCCGCGTAGGGTGTTCGCGCGATTGTACGTGTTCCGAAGCTTCGGCGTACGCGAAGCAGCTCACGCAGCCGATCAGGGCCGCCAGGCCTGGAAGAAGCTGCCGTTGATGTAGGTCTGCAACAAAGGTTCGTCGCCCACGATGCGTACAGGCATCTCCACCGACTCGCCAGCGGCCTGCTGCCGGTCGAAGACGGTGCGCTCGCCCTCTGCGTCGGCCACCACCACCGTGAGGCGGTACGGCTCGCGCAGGAGGCTGGCCACGCCGACGTTGGCAGGATCGAAACGGAAGGGGATGACACGACTGCCGTCCTCCTGCAGGGCGGTGGTGCCCGGCGCTGGCACGGCGTCGGCTTCCGTGTCATCGTCGTCGATCGTAGGGCCAGGATCGCGGCCGGGATCGCCGAAGACCAGTGGATCGGAGGGCTGGTTCGGGCCGGGATCGCGGTCGGGCAAGCCGAACCAACCGAGGTCGAGGGGATCGGCACCACCGTTGATGGTCAAGGCAACGGGCGAGCCGACCAAGGTGTAGCCCTGCGGCAGCACCTCCACCACACCTTCCGGCAGGTTGGGGTCCTGCACCCGGCGGATGGCCCCGACCATGAGCTGGGCCCCACGCAGGCTGAGCTGCGCCTGCCACAATGGCTGACCGTGCAGATCGGGCACCGCCACCACCTGGGCGCCCTCAAGCGAGTACATCAGGGTGACGGGCGTGGAGGGTGAGACCTGGCTGCCTGCTGCGGGCCGCTGGCCGGTGACGGTGCCCGGGCGATCGAAGCTGAGATCGGCGGCAAGGCGCTCCACCTGACGTACGCCAAGGGCCTCGAGCGCTGCCACCGCCTGATCGAGTGGCTGTCCGCTGAGGTCGGGCAGGGTCAGGGGCACGTCCACCAGGCCGCGGCTGACCACCAGTTCCACGCCCTGGCCGATCGGCAAGGCGGTGCCTGAAGCCGGCTCCTGCCTCACCACGCTGCCGAGGGGCCGATCGGAGGGCTGGTAGAGCACCCTGTCGATGACCACACCGACGCCCCCGGCGCGGCTGATGGCCTCGGTCTCGCTCAGGCCGACCAGCGCCGGCGCCACCCGCACCTCGCTGAGGGCGTTGACCCCGAGGGACACCTGCCTGCCAGGGCGCACCCATTGCCCGGCAGCGGGTGACTGCGACAGCACCTGGTTCGGGGCAGCGTTGGGGTCGACCTCTGGGAAGCCGCGCGGCTCTAGACCCAGCTCGCGTAGTGCTGCGCTGGCCTGATCCACGTTCATGCCCTTGACGTCAGGCAACCGGACCTCATCGGCATCGAGATAGCTGTAGCCCACCCAGCCGACCGCGGCCAGCAGCGCGAGGAGCAACAGGCCAAGGGCGACCAGGCGGGTGACCGAGGCGTTCACCATCGGGAGGAGGCTATCACGCGACCCTGAGGGGTCCATGCGGTCTGAGGTGGCTGAAGTGGCGCCAGCCGGGTCGGTACACTCCTGCATGATCCGGGACATCGGCGGTCTACCGGCCTCCTTCACATCGGCTGCAGCTGAGCAGGACGGGCAGACGGAGCTGTCCTTGTTGCAGCGGGCCGAGCAGCAGGGGGTAGCCGTGGCCCCGATGGCGGTGGTGCCGGTGTCGGTGGAGGCCGAGTTCTACCGACTCAACGACCTGCCGAGGCGCCTCTTGTCGCTGTTCCATGGCGTGGACCTGCGTGATCCAGACGAGGAGGACCTGGAAGACCTCGCACCGACCGCCGGCGGCCTCGTGCGTGAGCACGCCTTGCTCGATGAGGTGATCGAGTCCTTCTACGAAGCCATGGTGGGCCTGCCGCATGACCTGGAGGTTCGTCGTGTCGGCGCAAGCGGGATCATGGCCAGCCGCGGACGACCCGCCCTGCTGGCCCTCAAGCGCCTCTGGGCAGCTGATTGGACGGCGGAGGCCTTGGCCATGCGCCTCGGCGCTGGCGGCGGACTCGCTCCAGTGGCGGCGCCTGTGTTGATCCACGGCGCCGCAGCACGACCCGACGAGGCCGCCTCGGCAGCGGTCAGTCAGGCGCTAGGCCTCCCGCTGAAGGCTTGGACCGATGCTGCTGGTCTGCTGACGCGGCTCTCCCCTGCCTAGCCGCTGCCGGCGGTTCGCGGCCGCCCTACTTGCGCGGGCGCAGGGCGGGAAGCTGGGCGTCGCGTGCCGGGGTGGTGGACTCGACCGTCACGTAGGCCGCCGGGTTGATGCGGCGCACCACCTTGAGCGCCTCCGGCACCCGGCGGCGCGGCAGCACCGTGAACAGCACGCGCACGTCGCCGTCGCGTCCCTGGCCATTGACCGAGGTCACGAAGTAGCCGGCCTGCCGCAGCGCGCCTTCCAGTGGCGGGGCGTCCACCTTGCTCACCACCCGAAGCAGGCTGTCGCCTGCGGCGATCCAGCGCTCCACCGACACACCGAGCATGGTGCCTGCCGCGTAGCCGGCGGCGTAGGCCAAGAACTTCACGGGGCTGTCGAGGCTGCCGAGCACCTGGGCGGCCGCGGTCAGCCAGACGAGGGCCTCGAAGAAGCCGAGCAGGCCGGCCACCGTGCGACGGCCGCGCACCAGGTAGGTGATGCGCAAGGTGCCCAAGGTCACGTCGAGGATGCGCAAGGAGAAGATGAGCAGCGCGGCCAGCGGCAAGGAGAGCATCTCGGGGTTCACGGTGTTACCTCCTTGGCGTGCAGCGCCACCGCGGCGGCGCCGATCACCCCGGCGTCGCCGCCCAGCTCCGCGACCCGAAGGACCGTGGGCGGGTAGCCCTCCATGGCCCGGTCGGTCGCCGCCCGAACACGGTCGAGGTAGAAGGCGCCGACGCTCACCAGGCCACCACCGAGCACGAAGCCGTCGGGATCGATGGTCTTGGCCAGGTTGGCCAGACCAATGCCGGTGTAGTGCGCTGCCTGGTCGACGATGGCCAAGGCACGTCGATCGCCGTCGCGGGCCAGGTCGAACAGCTCCCTGGTGGACATCTCGCGGGAGAAGACGTAGCTGGCCTCCCTGGCGATGGAGCGACCGGCCGCCATGGCCTCCCAGGTGCCGGCATGGCCGTCGCCGCCCATGGACCCGCCGGGCAGGATGACCATGTGGCCGATCTCGCCAGCGATGCCATGGGCGCCGCGCAGGACCTCCTGGCCGATGAACAGGCCGCCACCCACGCCGGTGGACAGCGTGACGTAGATGCTGCTACGCCAGCCGCGGGCGGCGCCGAAGCGGTGCTCGGCGTAGCCGGCGGCGTTGGCGTCGTTCTCCAGCTCCACCGGCAGGCCGAGCAGGCGGCTCAGGCCTTCGACCAGGGGTGCGTCCTCCATGCCGGCGATGTTGGGGGCGAAGCGCACCCGGCCCCGCTCGAAATCGAGCGGACCGGGGCAGCCGATGCCGACCACGTCCACTTGCGGATGCGCCTGCAACAGAGGGCTGGCGACCTCACCCAAGGCCGCCAGCACGTCGGGGAAACCGGTCTGCGGTGTGTCGGTGCGGCGGCGGTCCACCACCTTGCCGTCCTCCACCACAGCCGCGGCGATCTTGGTACCGCCCAGGTCCAAGCCGATGGCGATCATGCCGGTCCCTCCCCTGTCTGCTCGCTAGCCTCGGTCAGGCCCATGGCCCGCAAGGCTTCTTGCGCCATCATCCCATCCTCGTCGGTGGCGATGACCATGACGGCCACCGGCCCGCCGCGGTCGATGCGCACGGCGCCGGTGGCGTTGCGCTGCGGGTCGACCTCGATGCCGAAGGTCGCCAGGCCCGCCAGGGCGGCCGCCCTGGTCGCCGCGTCGTGCTCACCGATGCCGCCGGTGAAGACGATCGCGTCCAGGCCGCCCATGGCGAAGGCCAAGGAACCCACCGCCAGCCGCACCCGGTAGGCGAAGACCTCCAGCGCAAGGCGCGCGCCCTCATGCCCCTCCGCCATCGCAGCGCGCAGGTCGCGGACGTCGTTCGAGAGGCCGGAGAGGCCCCGCAGCCCGGCGTGACGGTGCAGAGCGCTGTCCAGCTCGGACAAGGGCATGCCGCCGCGTAGCAGGTGCAGCAGCACCCCTGGATCGATGGCGCCTGAGCGTGTGCCCATCACGAGCCCGTCCAGCGGGGTGAAGCCCATGGTGGTCTCCGCCGAACGGCCGTGGTCGATGGCAGCGGCGCTGGCGCCGTTGCCCAGGTGCAGGGTGACGATACGCAGCTCCTCCCGAGGGCGGCCCAACAGCTCGGCCGCCCGGCGGCTCACGCCGTCGTGGGAAGGGCCGTGGAAGCCGTAGCGACGGATGCCGTGCTCCGTGTACCAGGCCTCTGGCACGGCGTAGCGGAAGGCTCGCGGCGCCATGCCTGCGTGGAAGGCCGTGTCGAAGACGGCCACGTGCGGCACCATCGGCAACGACTCCCTGGCCGAGCGCAGGGCCGCCAGGTTGGCCGGGTTGTGCAACGGCGCCAGATGCACGATGCCCTCCAGGTCACGCAGCACATGGTCGTCGATCACGGTGGGCTCGGTGTAGCGCTCGCCTCCATGGACGACCCGGTGGACCACCAGGCGCAGACGGCTTAGGTCGGTCTGCTGTTCCAGCTCGAGCAGCGCCCGCCGCCACGCCTGGTGATGGTCGGGGATGCGGCCTGTCTCGCCGATGCGTTCGATGAGCAGCCGTTGGCCGGTGGGACGCAGCGCCAGCTTGAGGCTGGAGCTGCCAGCGTTGACGATGAGCAGGTCGGGGTGGTCCATCAAGGCGCCTCACGCAGCAGCACCGGTTCGAAGCCGACCCGATCGGCGGCGACGAAGGCCACACGGGTGCCTGGCAGGTCTGGGAGGTGCACCGGCCCGTCACCGTGCACGTGGCCGAAGACCAGCGCGTCTGGTGCCTCGGCAGCCAGCAGGTCGAGGAAGTCGGATGGCCCGCCCATGGGGTTGGTGGGTGGGAAGTGCAGCATGACGACGCGGTAGCCCGGCCCCTCGCGACGCATGGCGGCGAGCGACAGCGCCAGCCGCTGCACCTCACGCTCGTAGATCTTCTGGTCCTGTTCACCGAAGCCGTGGGCACCAGGGCAGATCCAGCCGCGGGTCCCCCCTACCACCACATCGCCGATGCGCAGCGCGTCGTTCTGCAAGGCCTGCATGTTGGCCGGCAGGGCCGCCCTGAGCTGGCGCAGAGACGGCCACCAGTAGTCGTGGTTGCCGCGCAGCAGCACCTTGCGCCCAGGCAGGTCGGCGATGGCCTGCAGGTCCACCATGGCCTCCTCGAGGCGCATGGCCCAGGAGATGTCGCCCGCGATCAGCACCAGGTCGTCGGCGCCCACGCGGCGACGCCAGCCTTCGAAGAACACGTCTGGGTGTCGCGCCCAGCCGGGACCGAATACGTCCATGGGCTTGGGCTGCGCGCCGGAGAGGTGCGGGTCGGCGATGGCGAAGACGCGCATCCCGCGAGTCTACCGCCTGCTACGCCACCCCCGGCCAATCGTCTGGCCGCTCGCCCAGCCCAAGGCGCCAGGCCACCGCAGCCGCCACCCGCTCGCCCGCCCTGCCATCGCCGAATGGGTTGGGCGCGCGGCGCATGCGCTCGAGCTGGCTCTCGTCAGCCAGCAGCTCGAGCAGCCCATCGCGCACCCTGGAAGGGTCGTTGCCCAACAGCCGCACGGCCCCCACCTCCACGCCCTCGGGACGCTCGGTCAGGTTGCGCACCACAGCAACTGGCACGCCGAGGGCCGGTCCCTCCTCCTGCAGGCCACCAGAGTCCGTGAGGATCAGGCGCGCACCCTGCATCAGCGCCAGCATGGCGAGGTAGTCCCAATCCTCCTCCAGCAGCACGTTGGGCAATCCGCCAAGGGCAGGTTGCAGGGCTGCCCTCACCACAGGGTTGCGGTGCATGGGCAGGACGAAGAGGTGGTCGTGGTGCACACGGGCTGCATCGGCCAAGGCCTCGGCCAGCTCTGGCAGGACCGCCAGGTTCTCTCGCCGATGCAGGGTGACAGCCACCCGCGGGCGCTTGGGGTCGATGTGGGCAGGCAGGGCGGCGCGCCGCACCGCCCAGCGCACGGCGTCCACCGCCGTGTTCCCTGTGACCACCATGCGCTCAGCCGACTTGCCCTCGGCGATGAGGTGACGCCTGGCCAGTGGCGTCGGCGGCAGGTCGATGTCGGTGAGCACGTCGGTGAGGCGGCGGTTGGCCTCCTCGGGAAAGGGCTGGGCCATGTCGAAGCTGCGCAGCCCAGCCTCGACGTGCGCCACAGGCAGGCCCTCGTAGAAGGCTGCCAGCGCCACCGCGAAAGTGGTCAGCGTGTCGCCGTGCACCAGCACGTAGTCGGGCGCCAAGCGCCTGAGCTTCTCGGCGGCGGCTGGCACGATGCGGGCCAACAGGTCGGGCAGCGTCTGGCGCTCGGTCATGACCTGCAGGTCGGCGTCTGGCTGCATCTCGAAGATCTGCAGCATGCGGTCGAGCTGCTGCCGGTGCTGGCCGCTGACCAGGATCATCGGGGTCAGCGCAGGGTGCGCCTCGATGGCTTGCACGACCGGGGCCATCTTCGAGGCCTCCGGCCTCGTGCCGAAGGCCACCAGCACGCTGGCAGGCGACGCAGTGGGCACGGGGTTCACGCTCGCACCTGATCCACGCTCAGCCCTCGGTCACGTAGCGCGCGGCTGGGCCTCGGCGCGGCGCGCTTCGCGCCAGCGCAGCAGGCTGACGAGCCCGAGCAGCAGGACCGAGCCAAGGATGGTCGCCAGCAGCAGCGGCCACGGGGTGGCTGCCAGCAGCATGCCGAACACACCGCAGACCAAGGTGGCGCCCCACAGCAGGTAGACGGCGATGCGCGGGCTGCCGGAGCGTTGCCGCAGCATGTCGTGCAGGTGGTCGTTGGCGGCCACGGTGGGGTTCTGGCCCCGCCGCAGGCGACGGAACACCACCTGGGTGAGGTTGACGACCGGCAAGGCGAGGATGAGCACGGGCGCGGCCACCGTCACGGCGGCTGTCACCTTCAGCGAGCCAAGCACCGACACGGCGGCCAGCAGGAAGCCCAGGAAGTAGGCGCCGGAGTCCCCCATGGTGATGGAGGCCGGGTTGGAGTTGTGGCGAAGGAAGCCGAGGGCGCTGCCCACGACCGCCGCCAGCAGCAGCACCGAGACGCCGCGGTCTGGGAACTGCAGGGCCACGGCCAGCAGGCTGAGGCTGGCGATGGCGGCGATGCCGGAGGAGAGGCCGTCCAGCCCGTCGACGAAGTTGAAGGCGTTGGTGAAGCCGACGATCCACAGCAGGGTGACGGCCACCGCCAAACCCTCCGGGATGAAGAGGAAGGGGGCGTCGCCGAAGTAGTTGGTGATGAAGTCGATCTTGACGCCGTTGATGACCACGATGCCGGCGGCGGCGAACTGGGTGGCAAGGCGGGCGGCAGGCGCCACCTCCCACACGTCGTCGACCAGGCCGACGAGGGTCATGAGGGTGCCGGCCACCACGATGGCGAGGAGCTGCGCCCAGTACTCGGCCAGCAAGGCAGGGGCGACCAGGCTGCCCACCATCAGCGCGACCAGGAAGCCGCCGAAGATGGCGACACCACCGACGTTGGGCACGCGGCCCTTGTGCTGGCGGCGGCCGCGGCCGTGGGCCGACCCGCCCTCCTGCACCAGTCCGAGACGCGAGGCGGTGCGGCTGACCCAAGGCACCGCGAACACCACCACGACGAAAGCCACCAACGAGGTCACCAGGACCAGGGCGGCGTATGAGGCGAGGTCGTCAGGCACGATCCAGTGTACCTGTGAAGCTACGCCTTCGATGAGCGATCACCCTCAGTGCTAGCGCGTGCCGTAGATGCGGTCGCCTGCGTCGCCGAGGCCGGGGACGATGTAGCCCCGCTCGTCCAGCCGTTCGTCGAGGGCGGCCAGGATGATCTCCACCTCGGGGTGGGCGGCTTGCACGGCGGCCACACCCTCCGGCGCGCCGAGGATGCACAGCAGCCTCGGGTGGCTCACGCCATGGCCCTTGAGCAGTTCCAGCGCCGCCACGGCAGAGCCGCCGGTGGCCAGCATGGGGTCTAGCACGAAGACCTCGCGCTCGGCGATGTCGGATGGCAGCTTGACGAAGTACTGCACCGGCTGCAGGCTCTGTTCGTCGCGGTAGAGGCCGACGTGGCCGATGCGGGCGGAGGGGACAAGGCCGAGGATGCCGTCGGCCATGATCAGGCCGGCGCGCAAGATGGCCACAAGGGCGAGCTTCTTGCCTGCCAGGCGCCTGGCCTTCGCCTCAGCCACCGGCGTCTGCACCAGCACCTCCTCCAAGGGCAGGTCGCGCATGGCGTCGTAGGCCATGAGCATGCTGATCTCGGTGCAGAGGTCGCGGAAGTCGCGCACCGTGGTCTCGCGGTCGCGCAGCACAGAGAGCTTGTGCTGCACCAAGGGGTGGTCGACGATGGTCAGCGGCATGGATGGCCCTCCTGGAGCGGGCTTGGCACAGGAACGCCCGGGCGAAGGCACCCGGGCGAAACGTGGATGGCGGAGAGGGTGGGATTCGAACCCACGGTACCGCATAGCAGTACAACGGTTTTCGAGACCGTCCCGTTCAACCGCTCCGGCACCTCTCCTCGGTCCGACCTGGCGGTGATCTGGCCACCGCCGGAGCGCTCAGGAGGTTACCACGGGTCGAGGGGGCCGTAAAGCGACGTTGCGTCCGACCCCGCTTGACCTCGCCCCTGGCCGAGCGCTAAGTTGGTGAACGCCTGCGTTGGCCCTTCGTCTAATGGCAGGACAACTGGTTCTGGTCCAGTCGGTTGGGGTTCGAGTCCCTGAGGGCCAGCCAACGCAACGAGCCGCCCCCCGCCTTCTTGGGGGGCGGCTCGCTTCTTCGGCCCCCACGGTTCCAGCCCTGGTCCGGGCCTCCAAGCCGGCGTCGCTCTGTCAGAGCCCCAAGGCGACCTCCAAGGCGGCGTCCCGCCCTCCGAACCAGTCCACCGCCAGGACAGGCACGACCACATCGGGCATGACCGCCTCGCGCGGGTCGTCGGCCTCTGACTTCTGCCAGTAGCGCGTCGAGATCTGGGCGCTGAGGCCGCTGCGGGGCATGCGCATGGTGACTGCGTCGCTGTAGAGGTTGGGACGCCCTCCGGTCGCCTCGCCCACGAAGGTCACGGGCACGGAGCGCTCCAGGTCGATGGCCAGGTTGACGGCCGCCGAGTAGGTGTGCCGGCTGATCAGCACGACCAGCTCGCCGTCCCGCGCGAAGTCCCTGAGCACGGCCAGCAGCGGCGGGTAGGTGGTGTTGTTGCCTCCCCCGTTGTGACGCAGGTCGAGGACGAGCTTGGTGTAGGTCCCGTCGGCGAGCGCTTCACCTACCTGGCGGGCGAAGGCGGCCATGGTGCTGCCGCCGGCCGTGGTGGCGTAGGTCATGTTGTATTGAAGGTAGAGCACGCCGTCAGCTAGAGGGCCGAACCAGAAGCTGTCGTCCAGATGGCGCTGCAGGTAGAGCTGCTCCCGCCTCTGCGGCATGCGCCCTGGCCAGAACCAGTCGGTCCAGGCGGCGTGATCGTCCGGCGGGACGAGTCCGGTGCTCAGCACCGTGCGCGCACCGACGGCGTCCTCCAGGACGAAGGGGATGCGGGTCGGATCGTCGGTGAAGCCGAGGGCGTGCAGCGCGTCGCCGAACAGCGGCCAGACGCCGTGGTTGATCCGCTTGGAGAAGGCGTTGTCGTAGACGAAGTGCGGCGCCAAGGCCCGTAGCACCTCGTCGATGCCGTGCTCGCCCACGCCGACCAGGCGCTGGCCGATGGCCGACTGGTACGGCGGTTGGGCGCTGACCACGTGGAGGCCATCGTCGAAGTCATAACAGCCACAGAGGCGCCATGCCGAAGGCCGCGCCCGCCTGCTCGACGGCGAAGTAGGAGTGCCCGTCGATGTCGTTGGCGATGCGGGCCGCGCCAAGGATGGCCTGTGTGCGCGTCATGCCGGGAAGCCCCACCATGACCTCAGCCACCACGGCGTCGAAGGCCTCCTTGCCGTTGCGCCAGGTGGGGTTCGGGTGCACACGCTCGATGCCCGCCGTCAGAGCAGCGATGTCCTCCTGCCAGGCCGTGACCTCGGCGACCGAGAGCAAGGGCTCGTGGTGGGCGATGGCGGAGGCGAAGAAGAGGCCGAGGAGGCCTGCGACCAGGCGCTTCATGGCCGATTCTGGCACGGCATCCGCCAGCGATGATCAGGTCAGGCGATAGCTCTTCAGCAGGCGCATTTGACGCGCCTCACTCCTGCTACGTATCATGCCGCCGACCGGACCCAGGTCCCACGGTGGCCCTTCGTCTAATGGCAGGACAACCGGTTTTGGTCCGGTCGGTCGGGGTTCGAATCCCTGAGGGCCAGCCAGTCAGGGCGGGTGCATGCGGAGATCGCGTGCACCCGTTCCCGTCGTGCGGGCGCTCAGCCTTCCTTGGGCGGGTACAGGTGGTAGCCCCTGCCCGTCTTGCGCCCGAGCTGCCCCGCCTCCACCCGCTTGCGCAGGCCCTGCGGCGGCAGGAAGCGCTCGCCCAGCGCCGCGCTCAGCGACTCGGTGATGGCCAGCATGACGTCCAGCCCAACGTAGTCGGCCAGTTCCAGCGGCCCCATGGGGTGGTTGAGCCCCAGCTTGACCGCCGTGTCGATGTCGGCGGCCGAGGCCACGCCCTCCTCGAACGTGCGCATGGCCTCGACCAGGTTGGCGGCAAGCAGCCTGGTGGTGACGAAGCCCTGGCGGTCGGCCACCTCCACCACCGTCTTGCCGCAGGCCTCGGCCACCGCCCGCACCCGGGCCATGGTGTCGTCGCTGCTCAGCAGGCCACGCACGTTCTCCACCAGCCGCATGCGCTCGGGAGGGTTGAACCAGTGCATGCCGCAGACCTGGTCGGGCCGGCGCGTGACGGCGGCGATGGCGGTCACCGACAGTTGGCTGGTGTTGCTGGCCAGCACCGCGTGGGTGGGCGCAGCCGCGTCGATGCGGCGGAACAGATCCTGCTTCAGCTCCAGGCGTTCAGGGGCGGCCTCGATGACCAGGTCGGCGGCGGACACCGCCTCCTCCGGCGTGGCCAGGTAGCTCACCGCGGCGCCGGCAGCTCGCTTCTCGATGCGGGCCTTGGCAGCCTCCAGCGCCTTGGCCGATGGGTCGGAAAGGTGGACGCGGTAGCCGTGCTCGGCGAGCAGGGCGGCGATGCCGCCGCCCATGGTGCCGGCGCCGAGGACGGCCACGACCTGGTCGGCGGGACGCGTAGCTGGGTCGCTCAAGGGTGTGCCTCCATCGCTTGACCGGCTGGTGCCGGGGCAGCGGGCCTAGCCGGGGACGGCGGGCTGAGCGGTGTCAGCCCTGACCCGCCGGGTAGATGTCGAAGCGGGTCGTTCGGCCGTCGATGCTACCAGACGGTCTGCGGCCGGCCAACGGCGGCGCGCCGAGGGGGCGCTTCACCACCACCCGCCGCTCGGCTGAGGCCATGGCCACCGCCAGCAGCTCGTCCTGGTCGGGATCCTCGCCCACCACAGCACGCGTCAGGCGCAGGCCCTCGCCCTTGCGGCCCTGCTTGCGCAGCGGGGGGTACATGGGGTCGAGCAAAACCACCTCCGGCCGCGACGTCGGCAACAGTTCAAGCGCGTCGCCATGCAGCAGGCTCAAGCGCTCGGCCGCAGGCAGACCGGAGGCCCGCCACCTCAGCAGGGCCTCCCGCAACAGCAGGGCCATCACCGGATCACGCTCGATCATGAGCACCTGCCGGCCGGCGGCCGCCAGCACGCCAGCGTCCCCGCCCCAGCCCGCTGTGGCGTCGACCACCCGCGTCCATGGCCCTACGGCCCTGAGCAGCGGTTCCGAGCCATGGCGCCGCTCGGGTGCCGGCGGACGCACGGCAGCAGCGCGCGAGGCCGCCGGCCCGCGCAGCCCCCAGCCGTCCTGGTCCAGCCACAGCACCACCTCGCCGCCGGACCCCGCCCGCCATGCATCCGCCGACAGCCTCGGCACCCCGAGCTCGGCGGCCACACGCTCGGCCTCTGCTTCCAGTCCAGCGGTCGGGTCGACCACCACCGACAAAGGACTCACGGCAGGGGAACGGTATGGACTGGGCTGGAGGTCCACACCGCAAGCCTACGCCGCTGCTCCAAGACAGCCGGGCGGCGGCCCACACCGCCTGCCCGCCTCTTCGTGCACCCCCGCTTGCGGACCGTAGGCACTGGGCTGCATAATCTTAAGAAGCGCAAGCCGATCTGCGAGCTCACCGTCGCATCGTCGGCCCAACCCAAGACTGGGCACCGCACCGCGGGCGCTTCGACCGTTCCAGGAGGACGCATGAGCAACGCCGATCTCGCCCGCCGCCGTCAGGCCGCCGTCTCCCCCGCTGCCCAGAGCGTGCATCCCGTGTACCCCGTCAGGGCCGAGGGCAGCTACGTCTGGGACGCCGACGGTCGTCGTTACCTCGACTGGACCTCCGGCATCGCGGTGATGAACCTCGGTCACTCCCACCCCAAGGTGGTCGAGGCCGTGCGGCAGCAGGTCGGCGAGTTCCAGCACCTCTGCTTCGCCGTCGGCATGCACCCCAGCTACGTGGAGGTGGCCGAGGCCCTGGCCCGCATCGCGCCTGGCCCCTCGCCCAAGAAGACCTTCCTGGTGAACTCCGGCGCCGAGGCCGTGGAGAACGCGGTGAAGATCGCCCGCGTGGCCACCGGCCGTCAGGGCATCGTCGCCTTCACCCACGCCTTCCACGGACGCACCCACATGGCGCTCTCGCTGACCGGCAAGGCCAACCCCTACAAGGCCGGCTTCGCGCCGCGGGCGGCGGAGATCTACCGCGCCGCCTACCCCTACGTCTACCGCAACCCCTTCGGCTTGGAAGACGAGGACGCCGTCGCCGACGCCTACCTGGCGCAGCTCAAGGACCAGGTCAAGGTGACCATCGGCGAGGGCGAGGTGGCCGCCTTCATCCTCGAGCCGGTGGCCGGCGAGGGTGGTTTCATCCCCGCGCCCGAGCGCTTCCTCCGCGGCCTGCGCGCCTACGCCGACCAGATCGGCGCCCTGTGGATCGACGACGAGGTGCAGGCCGGCATGGGTCGCACCGGGCAGTGGTGGGCCGTTGACCGCTTCGGCCTCGAGCCCGATCTCGTCTGCACCGCCAAGGCCCTGGCCAGCGGCTTCCCCTTGGCGGCGGTGGTAGGCAAGGCCGAGATCATGGACCGGATGCAGCCAGGCATGCTCGGCAGCACCTTCGGCGGCAACCCCACCGGCTGCGCAGCCGCGCTGGCCACCATCGGCGTCATCGAGGACGAAGGCCTCTTGGCCCGCTCGCGCCACATCGGCGAGGCGCTGACCCAACGCCTGCAGGGCCTCAGGCGGCGCCTGTCCAACGTCGGCGACGTCCGCGGTCCAGGAGCGATGGTCGGCATCGAGTTCGTCAAGGACGCCGCCAAGACGCCCGATCCGGACACCGTCGAAGCCGTGGTGGCCTTGGCCCGCGAGCGCGGTCTGCTGCTCCTGCCCACCGGCAGCTACGGCAACGTCATCCGCCTGCTGCCCTCCATCCGCATGAGCGACGCCGAGATCGAGGAGGGCCTCGACCTTTTGGAGGCCTGCATCCTCGCTGTCACAGAAGGTGCGTTGCAGCCGGCCTGAACCGATGGGCGGTGCTAGGCTGAGGCCGTGAGACCCGTCTCCATCGCCCCTTCCGTCCTGGCCGCCGACCTTGGCCGCCTGGCCGATGAGGTCGCCGCCGTCGTGGAAGCTGGGGCGGAGAGCCTCCATGTGGATGTCATGGACGGCCACTTCGTCCCCAACCTCAGCTTCGGTGCCGGCGTGGTGGCCGCCGTACGGCGCGCCACCTCCACCTTCGTCGACGTGCACCTGATGATCGAGGCCCCTGAGCGCTGGGTGGACGCCTACGCCGACGCAGGCGCCGACGGCATCACGGTCCATCCCGAGGCCACGCCGCACCTGCATCGTGCCCTGCAGGCGGTGCGCGACCGAGGACTGCAGGTGGGTCTTGCCGTCAACCCGCTCACGCCCCTGTCGGTGGTCGACGCTGCCCTTGACGAGGTCGACCTGGTGCTGATCATGTCTGTGGACCCTGGCTTCGGAGGGCAACGCTACCTGCCGGGCAGTGACGCGCGCCTGACCACGGTGCGTGGCTGGATCGACCAGCGCGGGCTGGCCGTGCGCCTGCAGGTGGACGGCGGCATCGACCCGGTCACGGCGCCGAGGGCGGTTGCGGCCGGTGCCGACATCCTGGTGGCTGGCAGCGCGGTGTTCGGCGCGCCAGGCGGCGCAGCTGCAGGTATGGGGGCGCTACGTCAGGCGCTGGTCTCGAGCATGCGCCCCATCTGACGGAAACGCTCGTAGCGTTGGGCCAGGATCTCGCCCTGCGACAGCGGGAGCAGGCTGGACAGGGCCCTGCGCACGGCGATGGCGGTGGCGTTGACCGCCGCGGATGGGTCCTTGTGCGCCCCACCAAGGGGCTCGGGGACCACCTCGTCGACCACGCCTTGGCCGAGCAGGTCGATGGCCGTGAGCTTCAGCGCCTCGGCGGCGCGGGGCGCCTCGGCGGCGTCGCGCCAGCGGATGGCGGCGCAGGACTCGGGGCTGATCACCGAGTAGACGGCGTTCTCCAGGATGAGCACGCGGTTGGCCACGCCCACCGCCAGCGCGCCACCCGAACCGCCCTCACCGACGACCACGGCCACAGCCGGCACCCGTAGGCGGCTCATGCGGCGGATGCTCTCGGCGATGACCCAGGCCTGGCCCTGCTCCTCGGCGGCGATGCCGGGGTAGGCGCCAGGCGTGTCGATGAAGGCCACCACCGGCAGGCCGAACCTGTCGGCCAGGTCCATGAGCCGCATGGCCTTGCGGTAGCCGCTGGGGTGGGCCATGCCGAAGTTGCGATGGATGTTCTCCTTGGTGTCGCGGCCCTTCTGCTGGGCCAGCACCACCACGCCGACGCCCTCGATGCTGCCTAGGCCGCCCACCAGCGCCGGGTCGTCGCCCAAGGCACGATCGCCATGCAACTCGACGAAGTTCTCCACCAGGCCGCCCACATGGTCGAGCGCCGTCGGCCGGCCAGGCGCGCGGGCCACCTGCACACGCTGCCAGCGGCTGAGGTTGTCGAAGGTCTCGCGCTTGAGGCGATCCAGCCGCTGCTCGAGCAGGCCGATCTCCTCACTCATGTCCACCTGTTGCTCAGAGGCGTAGGCGCGCATGTCGCGCACCTTGGCCTCCAGTTCCTCGATCGGCTTCTCGAAGGGCAGACCCACGCCTCAGTTCACCTTGCCCGTCGACGTCCGTGAAAGGCCCGAGCGCAACAGGCCGATGTAGGCGGCCAGCCGCGCCTTGAGCTCACCGCGTGGGATCACGTCGTCGAGCATGCCCTTGCTCAGGAGGAACTCGGCACGCTGGAAACCGGCGGGCAGATCCTGCTTGATGGTCTGCTGGATGACCCGCGGCCCGGCGAAGCCGATGAGGGCGCCAGGCTCGGCCACGATCACGTCGCCAAGGGTGGCGAAGGAGGCCGTGACGCCACCGGTGGTGGGGTCGGTGAGCACCGAGATGAAGGGCAGGCGCCGCGAGGCCAGCCGCTCCAGCGCCACGGTGGTCTTGGCCATCTGCATGAGCGAGAGCGCGCCCTCCTGCATGCGGGCGCCGCCCGAGGCGGCCACCACGATGAAGGAGCGGTCCTCGTCGGCCGAACGCTCGGCCGCGCGGGCGATCTCCTCCCCCACCACCGATCCCATGGAACCGGCCAGGAAGAAGAAGTCCATCACCGCAAGACCGATGGGCAGGCCCTCGAGCAGGCCGGCACCGGTGAGGATGGCATCGGGACGCTCGCTGCGCTTCTGCATGGCGACGAGGCGCTCGGCGTATGGCTCGACGTCGACGAAGCCGAGGGCGTCCACCGGCTCCACCTGGCCGGACCAGCGCTCGAAGCTGCCCTGGTCGACCAGCATGTCCACCCTGGCGTTGGCCGGCATGCGTTCGTGGTGGCCGCACTCCGCGCAGACGTACTTGTTGGCGATGAGGTCTTTGCGGTACAGCTGGGCGCCGCAGGCGGGGCACTTCACCCACAGGCCGGCGGGGCTGGGATCGTCCTCGCGGCGCGTCGGTCGTTGGCGTCTGAACCAGCGCTCGAGTGCCATGGTCTCTCTCCTCCGCTGGGGCCATGCCGGCCCATCCGCCATGCTACCCCGTCGGCGCCCGGCTGCGCCGCCCCTGAAGGCCGGCGGGCCCTGGTGCGTCGTATCATGGTGGGATGGAGCAGGCCAAGGTCGTCCTGGTCACCGACGTAGGGCAAGGCTTCGGCCGTGCCGTGGCACTGGGCTATGGCCAGGCCGGCTACGACGTGGTCTGCGCTGATCGCGACGTCGACCTGGCGGCCCGCACGGCCGCCGAGATCGAGGAGCTGGGTGGTCAGGCCATCCCGCTGCAGGCCGACCCCACCTCCTCCTTGGACGTGCAGGCGGCCTTCAGCAAGGTGCTGGAGATCTTCGGCACCCTGAGCGGCGTGGTGCACGTGGCGGCGCACGAGAGCGCCACCCCCTTCGACCGCCTCGGCGAGGCGGAGCTCAGCGAGCTGCTCGACGAGAACCTCAAGAGCAGCGTGCTCGTGCTGCGCAACGCCCAGCGGGCCACGCCGGGTGGCTGGGTGGTGCTCGTCGCACCACCGCAGCGCCACGATCGACCCCAGGCCGCCATCGTCATCGGGGCCCTGACCCAGCTGGCGGCCGCCTACCCAGCTCCGCGCCTGCGGGTCCCCAGCCAGGAGGACGACGACGGTGGCGACGGCGCGCCCGAGGTGGGGGGCCTGAGGGTGAACGTGGTCATCCCCTCCCGCAGCCCTGCCGATCCCCGCCACGACGCCGCCCTGGTGCACATGGTGCGCATGCTCGGCGGCCAGGCGGCCATCGGCGTGCACGGTGGCAGCTTCCCCGTCACCCTGCCACCCCCACCGAGGGTGGTGGAGGCGCTGTTGCCCGAGGTGCAGGCCGCACTGGATGACACCGTGCGCCAGTCGGAGGACGGCGACGACGACGATGACATCTTCCTGATCGACGACAGCGTCTTCCAGGAGGAGTTGGACCCGGTGCTGGACGAGGGTCTCGACGATCTCTCGCTGAGCTCGGCCGAGCTGGCCCTGCTGCGCCTCAGCAGCGCGATCTCCCGAGGGCGCGGCGAACGGTGAGGTGCCCGTACTGCTCATCCAGCGACACCAAGGTGGTCAACTCGCGTCCCTCCGACGAGGGCGCCGCCATCCGCCGACGGCGTGAGTGCGCCGGATGCCACCGCCGCTTCACCAGCTACGAGCGGGCCCAGTTCGAGGCCTTGATGGTGCGCAAGCGTTCCGGTCGCGCCGAGGCCTTCAACCCCGACAAGCTGCTCGACAAGCTGCGCATCGCCTGCAACAAGCGTCCGATCACCGAGAAGCAGCTGCGCGAGTTCGCCTACGGCTTCGAGGACGAGGTGCAGGTGCCAGAGATCGCCAGCGACGAGATCGGCCGTCGCACCCTCAAGTTCCTCAAGGCCCTCGACGACGTGGCCTACATCCGCTTCCTCTCGGTCTACCGCGACTTCGACTCGGTCGACCGCTTCATCGAGGAGATCAAGCAGTTGGGCGAGACCATCGAACGGGTGGAGTGAAGGGCTGAGCCGCATGGCCAAGCGCCGTGGTCGGCCGCCCACCGTCAAGGACGGCGCCCTTCCGGCCGACATCCCCGTCCCCACCGCCCTCGAGGGCCGGCTTCGCCGCGACCTGGGTGACCATGATGCCGAGGCCTTGCTGGAGGCGCTGTCCCATCCACCCCTGACCGGCCTGCGGGTGCGCATGCGGGACGGTCCGGTGCAGGAGTTGACCCAGCGCCTTGGCTGGTCCTCGAAGCCCGTGCCTTGGAGCCAGGAAGGCGTGGTCCTAGCAGCGCCGGCGGACGGCCTGCGCCATCCCGCGACCCGGCACCCATGGCAGGAAGCAGGCGTCTACTACCTGCAGGACCCCTCGGCCATGGGTGTGGTGCCCGTGCTGGATCCGCAGCCGGGTGAGCGGGTGCTCGACCTGGCGGCTGCACCTGGCGGCAAGAGCAGCTACATCGCCGACCGCATGGCAGCTCAGGGGCAGAGGACTCAGGGTCTGCTGTGGAGCCATGACGCGGATGCCGGGCGGGTGGACGCCCTGGTCGGCAACCTCGAACGTTGGGGGGCGATCGACACCGTGGTCAGCCAGGGGCCGGTGGCTCTGCTGGCTCCGTTGCGCGGCACCTTCGACCGGGTGCTGCTCGACGCGCCGTGCAGCGGCGAGGGCATGTTCCGCAAGTCGGCTGCCGCACGTGCGCTGTGGTCGGCCGAGCGTGTGGCCGGCTTCGCCAGCTTGCAGGACCGGCTGCTCGACCAGGCCCTTGACCTGCTGCGGCCAGGTGGCGTGCTTGTCTACGCCACCTGCACCTTCGCCGGTGACGAGGACGAGGGCGCCATCGCCCGTCTGCTGGCGCGGCGTGGGGACGTGGCGCCTGAGGCGATCGACGTCAGGGGCGCAAGCCCGGCCTTGCTGCCTGCAGGGGCGCCGGCCGAGCTGGCCGCAGCATGCGCCCGCTGGTGGCCGCACAGGCAGCTGGGAGAGGGGCACTTCGTCGCCCGCCTGCGCAGGCTGGAGGCGTCGGTGGCCGAGGAGGCGCAGGAGGACGGACTGTGGTCTGCCACCCGTCGGGGCGGCACCGGCGCCTGGGGCGAGCCCCTCGCTCCCGCCGACCTGGCCAGCTACCGGGCCTTCGCCGAGGCCGTCCTCGGGGGCACGCCGGAGCTTGGTGGGCGTCTACGGCGTCAGGGCGAGTGGCTGTTGGCCATCCCGGAGGCGCTGCCGGACACGGGGCTGCGGTTGCGGCGATCGGGTGTGCAACTCGGCCGCCTCGGCAAGGGCCGCTTCGAGCCGCACCACGCGCTCTCCCGCCTGCTGCCCGCCTCCGGCGGGGGCGCGGCGCGCCTCGACCTCGGTTTGGACGACGAGCGCCTGGCCGCCTACCTCCGTGGCGAGGCGATCAGTGCCAAGGTGGAGGACGGCTGGCTGCTGCTGCGGGCCGAAGGCAAGCCCATCGGCTGGGCCAAGGCGAAGGGCGGGGAGCTCAACAACCACTACCCCAAGGGCCTCAGGAGGACGGACCCGGCCTGAGCGGCCTGCGTTCGGGCCGCAGCCCGGCCGCGCTGCGTTGCAGCACCGCCCGCACAGGCTGCGACACGGTCTGGTCGACCGCCTCGAAGATGAGGTCGTGGCTGAAGCGGTCGGTGGCAAGGAAGCCGGCGTCTTCCAGTTCCCGCCATGGTGTGAGCAGCGCAGCCGCCTTCACCTCGAGCAAGGCCGCGATCATCTCGAGGTCGAAGTCGCTCTGCAGAACGCTGGCTGCCTGAGCGATCCTCTGGGCTTCCTGGGACAGTCGGCTGAAGCGCTGGTGGATGACGGCACCCACCCTGTCCATGGGCGGCAGCCTGTCGGGGAAGGCGCCGCCCAGCTGCTCCCGTTCGAGCAGGTGCTTGACGGTCTCGAGGATGAACAAGGGGTTGCCCCCGGTGTAGCGGTGCAGGTCGGTGGCCAGGCGCTCGACATCGGCGACATCGACGCTGCAGCCCGAGACGACCTGAGCGAGCAGCCTGCCGGTGGCCTCAGGGGCGAGGGGCTGCAGGCGGATGATGGTGTGCAGACCCCTGCCTGACAGGTCTTCCATGTGGCGCAGGTAGGACGGGGGCACCTCGTCACTGCGGAAGGCGCAGATCGTGCGCGCCGACGCGCCCTCGGCGGGCAGGCGGTTGACGAAACGGCTGGCCGCCTCGAAGGACACGGTGTCGTAGAACTGCAGGTCGTCGACGACGACCACGTCGAAGACCTCAAGCATGGCGTCGTAGAAGCGTGAGAGCGCCTCCTCGAAACGCAGCGTGGTGCTGAGATCGCGTGGTGCATGCGAGGCGGGCGTGTCCCCAGCCAGCTCCGGGATCAGGGTGGTCAGCTCGCCCCGGACCCAGTCGGGCAGGCGCAGGTCACGCCGCTCGGAGAAGGCGCGCCGCAGACCACGGGCCAGGCTCAGCTGCGGCACGGCCGCATCGCCCGGCCGCCCTGCCGTGAGGAAGACGGTCCCCTTGCTGGCCGCGAAGTCCATCATCAACCGCGTCTTGCCCACGCCTGGCGGGCCGTGCAGCATGATGGCGTGGCCTCGCTGCCAAGCCTCCTCCATCAGCGCCCACTCCCGCTCGCGCCCCACCAGCGGGAGGGCCTTCGCCACGGACACCGGCATGGTCATCGCCAAACGCGTCCTGGCCACAGGATCAGGCCCAGCCCCGCGCAAACCTCTCCCCTCGTCGCCGCGCTCGATCCGCTCTGCCATGGCACGGGTCTCCTGGCTCGGCTCGGCACCCCACTCGCGTAGCAACATGCCACGCACCTCAGTGAAAGCCTTGAGGGCGGCTGCCCGGTCACCGTTGAGGTGGTGCAGGCGCATGATCAGTCGGTAGGGGGCTTCGAGCATGGGGTCGAGGTCGATCAGCCTGCCACCCAGGTCGATCGCCTCCTGGTAGCGACCACGCTGCTCCAGCTCGCGAATGCGGGCCTGGAGGGCCTGGGCCGTCAGCTCCACGACGCTGCTGCGCTCGCTGTGCAGCCAGTCGGCGAATTCGCTGCTGTCGTCGTACTCGAAGTGGGGAAGCAGTTCGCCGGCCAGGTCGAGCAGCGCCACCCAGTCGCTCTGGAAGGCCAGCACCTTGAGGCGGGCAACGTCGACCTCCAGAGCGTCGTTCAGGCGCAGCACGTCGCCCCCCACCACGATCTGCGGGTGACTGGCCTTGCGTAGGCGGCTCAGGACCCGGGCCAGGCTGTTGCGCGCCTTGGCCTCCTCCACCTCTGGCCACAGCAGGCCGGCCAGCTTGCGACGGCTGGTCGGCCCCTCCAACGCCAAGTAGGTCAGCAACCCCGCCGTCTTGCGGTCGGGGCTGCTGACCTGCTCGCCATCACCGAGGATGTTCGCCTTGAGTACCTTCAGCGTCCAGCCGGCCACGCCACCTCGCTAACGAGGCATCTTACCGCCGCCAACCGCATCACCCGGTCGCTGGAGGACGTGGGGCACGGCCCCCGGGGCCTTCCCGACGGCCTACATCGGCGCCTCGACCTCCACCGGCTCGGCGATGCGGCTGAAGCTGACGCGGTTGGGCTGGCCACCCTCCGGCGTGAAGACGAGGACGATGCGCTCGAAGCCGCCACGCCCGTCCTCGCTGAGCCAGGCCTCGAAGGCCGAGCTGCCGTAGAAGGCGATGCCGTGGGTGGCGAAGGCGTAGTGGTCCGCCTCGAGCCCGTCCAAGGTCTCGCGCCCAAGCCAACGCAGCTCGTCGAGCATGTCCTGGTCGTCGCCCGCCAGGCGCCGGAGGTTGTCGTATGAGGCGAAGGGCGCCAGGATGGCGGACACCCCGGCGAAGGTGAAGTCCGGCGCACCGATGGTCCAGGCGCTGCCGGATGGGCGGTGGTACCAACTGCCTGCGACGATGATCCACTCGCCATCCGCCCCGACGTCGGCTCGCGGGTCGGCGGGGTCGCTGTGGACGGTGTAGCGCCAACGCTGCGCGTCCAGGTCCGCGACGCCCTCACCACTGACGGCGCTGGTGGCCTCGGTGTCGGGCCAGAAACGGTAGCTGAAGTGGAAGCTGGCACCATCGAGGGCTGCTGCGGCCCGCCGCAGCGCCTCTTCGGCTGCGGCCGTGTCCGGTTGCGCGGCGGCGAGGGTCGATGCCAGCAGGGTCAACAGCAGGCAGAGGCTTCGGACGGGTCTCATCGGGGTCCTTCCTTCCTTGGTGTGGAGCAGGCTTCGGTCGCGCCTCACCGCGCGAACGCCAGCTCGACCATGAGATGGGCGTGGCGGGTCCACAGCGGGAAGCTGTCGACCGTGACGTTGCGACCGGCGATCCGACCGCCGTGGACCTCGTCGTCCAGCGGCTCGAAGCGGATGCTGCCGCCCGCCTCGGTGAAGAAAGCACCGGCGCCGCCAAGCACGTGCTCGAGGGGCAGGTCGCCTTCCCTGTCCTCGCGCACGGTGAGCCGCATGGTGTAGTTGCCTATGCCATCACCGTCCGCGTCGTCGAGCATCAGTCGACCGGCCACGATGAACTCCGGGTTGTCGAAGGGGTTCTCTCGGGGCAGCTCGCCGTATGGCAGGCCGTCGCCGTTGACGCTCACCAGGTCGTAGGTGCAGGCGCCTGGCCAGGGGTCGTCGCAGGCACCGTCCTGCACCAGCACGTTCGCCACCAGCAGGTAGCGGCCGGGGCCGGGCAGCTGGATCTGGGCGCTGACCGCCACCGGGTTGGCGGCTGGTGCCTTGCCAGGCGCCACATAGCTCAGCAGCGGCTGGCCCTCCATGCGGCTGACCCTGCCCACCACGGCGTCGCCGTCCTGCACGCCATTGACGGCGACCTCACGGATCAGGGGCGCAAGGCTCAGGGGTCGGCAGGTGGGCAGCAAGGGCGCAAGGAAGTCCTCTGGATCCTCGCTGACGGCGAAGCAGCTCTGCACCGTGAGCGCCAGGGAGGAGCCGGTCATGACCGTGGCCGCGGCGGGGTCGATGCGCAAGGCCTGGAAGAAGGTCCAGTCGCTGAAGTGGCTGATCTGAGCCTGCAGCAGGCCGGCTTCCTCGTCCAGGCGGCTGTCGAGCACCGCCTGCCAGACGCCGTCCTCGTCCTGGAAGGCGACCGCGGCACCATGCGGCCCGCCGGCCGTCGGCAGGGCCTCGGCGTAGGCGAAGGCGATGCCAACGGGCGAGGCGAAGCGGAGGCCATCGGGGCCCAGCCGGTAGGCGCTTCCGTAGCCGTGGGGTGCGGTGTTGCTGAGCTCCTGGACGCTGAGGGTGGTCTCCTCGGCCAGGGCACCGGCAGGCACGGTCAGGCTGAGGCGTCCGTCTGCGCTGGTCAAGACGCCACCTTCCGGGCCGATGGTGGCGTTGACCGGAGCGGCTAACGGCGTGCCCACCGGGCTGGGCCGTGGCCCGCCGTCGGGGTCCGGCTGTTGGCGGCCGCAAGCGGTCAGCAGCAGCAAGGCCATGACGACCAGAACGGCGGCGGGAAGGCCCCTCACTCGCATGGCCAATCGCAGCTTCGCCTGACCTCGGCGCGCAACTGGTAGATGCCGAGGCCCATCGAGGAGAAGCCGGTGGTGTAGCTCTCGGCCCAGATGTAGTCCTGGGTCTGGGTGAGTGGGCGGCTGACCAGCATGGTCTCGCCGCTTGGCACGTGCCTGGCGGTCACGCGGTAGCGGCCGAAGGGCACGCCGGTCACCGCCCAACCGTCACCGATGGGCCGAAGGCCGCTCACGATGGTCTCGCCGTCGCTGCCGTCGACGATGGGACCGACCGGTTCGAGGGTGATCTCGATCTCTTCGTAGGGGGTGTAGTCCCCCAGACCGCTCATGATGAGGGCAGGGCCGCTGACGCTGCGCAGCGAGAGGCTGAAGTCGCGGACGGCCCCATCGACGCCAGCGAACAGCGAAGGGTCCTCCGGCTCCAGCGCCACGGTGAAGGTCTGGCCGTCGTAGGCGAAGGTGACCTTGCCGGTCATCGCCCATGTGCCCACCGGCTGGCTGACGTCGAGGCGGTAGCGGCCGTCCGCATCGGTGTAGCCGATGACGTTGCTGTTGTGGAACAGGGTGTTGTCGGCCACGATCTCGGCGCCGACCAGCGGCCGGCCGTCGCTGCCCACCACCCGTCCCTTGACGATGCCCGGCTCGATGCCCTCTGGCGGCGGGGGTGGTGGCGGCGGTGGCTCGCCTCCTAGCACCTCCATCTGCAGGCGGATGCCGGTGGCCGGTGGTTGGATGGGGCCTTGGAACTCTGCGGCATAGTCGCCTTCTCCCAGCAGGCCATCGAGGTTGGTGTCCTTCACCGCGGCCACCAGGTAGCTCCCTCGCGGGAGGTCGTCGAAGCGGAAGGGGGCCTCGCCTCCCCTTGCCTCGATCTCGACCACGAAGAAGTCCTCCTCGTCACAGTCGTCGCCAACAAGGCGGCAGGCGGCGACGACCGAGCCCTCCACGCTTCCTCCCGGCGGCGCGATGAGGGTCCCACCGAGGCTGGGGTTCGTCGGCACCGGCGTCTGACCTGGCCCACAGGCGGTCAGCAGGCCTAGCAACACACACATCAACAACTTCCATCGCATGTCTCTCTCTTCCTTTCCTTGACGCACGTGACCGTGCGGCGAGGCGGAAGCTAACGAAGGCCGCATGAGCCGGGCGTGATTCGCGCATGACTT
This sequence comes from uncultured bacterium, assembly GCA_964465355.1. Lineage (GTDB taxonomy): Bacteria > Deinococcota > Deinococci > Deinococcales > Trueperaceae > JAABTL01. Next base: position 77,034 of record CAYXJZ010000003.1, read on the forward strand.
CGGCGTCGCTCCGTGCTAAGCTGTCGGAAACGTTCCCGGTTCGACGTGGAAGCTGGATCACCAGGCGACTTTCGGTCGTCATGCTTCCGGAAACGTTTCCGATCGCGTGTCGTTCAGCGATCCTGTGTGTTGTTCGGCGATCCGAGGAGGCTCATGGCCAGGCGGAACTCGCACGGCAAGGTCACCATCCGCGAAGTCGCGGCCAGGGCCGGCGTGGGCATCGCCACCGTCTCCCGCGCCCTGAACGACGATCCAGAGATCGCAGCGGCCACCCGCGAGCGGGTGCTCCAGGCCGGCGAGGCCCTTGGCTATCGCCGCTCCTCCCTCGCGCGCAGCCTCAAGGTCGGCACCACCGACAACGTGGGGGTGGCCGTCATGTCGCGCCACGCCCCCGTCATCCTCAACCCCTTCTACACCGAGGTCATCGGCGGCATCGAGGAAGTGCTGGAGCGGGCCGACAAGCATCTGCTGCTCAGCAGCCTCAAGCGCCGCGAGGAGCTGCTCGACCTGGCCCAGGAAGGCCGGGTGGACGGTCTGCTGGTGGTGGGTTGCGACGTGAGCGACGACGTGCTCGCCCAGCTGCGCGACAGCCAGGTGCCGGTCGTGCTCATCGACAACGCCTACCAAGGCATCCCCTCGGTGGTCAGCGACCACCTGGAGGCGGGCAGGACGGCGGCACGCCACCTCCTCGCCGGCGGTGGCAGCCGCTTCGCCTTCGTGGCGGAGAACCTCGAGAACCCCAACTTCGGCGCCCGCTTGGAGGGCTTCCGCCAGGAGCTGGCGCGCGGCGGGGTGGTGCTCGACCCGGCCGCGGTGGCCGCAGGCGGTGACGCGTGGGACGGTGGCTTCTTCGCCATGGAGCAGGTCCTCGAGCGACTGCCCTTGCCGCCAGACGCGGTGTTCGCCGCCAACGACCCCGCCGCCATGAGCGCAGCCAAGGCCCTGGCCGAACGCGGCCTTCGCGTGCCGGATGACGTCGCCCTGATCGGCGTGGACGACATCCATCTGGCCGCCTACCACGCGCCGCCGCTGTCCACGGTGCGGGTGGACAAGCAGGGCCTCGGCAGGATGGGCGCCGAGCTGCTGCTGAAGCGTCTGCTGGGCGAGGACGTGCCAGAGCGCACCACCCTGCCCACCGAGCTGGTGGCCAGGGCCACCACCCGCGCCGAGGCAGCGTCATGACCCGCGCCCCGGCCGGCGGTGCCGACGGCGTGCTCGGCCGCACCTGGCGCAGCATCCGCAGCTCCAACCCGGTGGGCTACCTCTTCATCCTCCCCTACCTGCTCTTCTTCGGCGTCTTCATCGCCTACCCGCTGGGCTTCGCCTTCTACCTGACGGTGCACAACTGGAACATCGTGCGGCCGGAACGACCCTTCGTCGGCACCCGCAACTACGAGATCCTCTTCAGCGACCCACTGTTCTGGAAGGCGCTGTCCAACACGGCCGTGTTCCTGGCTGTGCACATCCCCCTGCAGATCATCATCGCCCTGCTGCTCTCGGTGGTGCTCAACCAGCAGATCCGCGCCCGCGGCCTCTTCCGCACCGCCTTCTTCCTGCCATACGTCACCTCCGGCGCCATCATCAGCCTTGTGTGGCTGCGGCTCTACGCCGACGACGGCCTGCTCAACCAGTTGCTGCAGAGCGTCAGCCTCGGCGCGGTCGGCTGGCTGTCCGATCCAAGCGTGGCCATGGTCAGCATCGCGGTGATGGCCACATGGAAGAACGTGGGCTACTACCTGATGATCTTCCTGGCGTCGCTGCAGAGCATCCCAGCGCAGCTCTACGAGGAGGCCTACCTCAACGGCGCCACCGCCTGGCAGCGCTTCCGCTTCATCACCTTCCCGCTGCTCAACCCCGCCTTCATCCTGGTGGTCATCCTCTCCACCATCGGCGGCTTCTCGCTCTTCGTGGAGCCCTTCGTCATGACAGGCGGCGGGCCGCTGGACGCCACCCTCAGCCTGGTGCTCTACCTCTACCAGCAGGCCTTCCAATTCCTGCGCATGGGCTACGCGGCCACCATCGGCGTGGTGCTCGCCCTGCTGATCTTCCTGGTGACGCTGATCCAGCGCCGCTACCTCGAACGGGAAGTAGGTTACTGATGCGCAGGCGGATCACCATCGGCACCACCGACTGGCCGCTGGTCCTGCGGCAGCTGCTCTTCTACGCCCTGCTCGCCGCCGGGGCGCTGACCTTCCTGCTGCCCTTCCTCTACATGATCTCCACCAGCTTCAAGGGCGCGCGCGAGCTCTTCGACACCAACCTCATCCCGCGCGAGCCCACCCTCGACCACTACCGCGCGGTGTTCACCCAGATCCCCATCGTCCGCGCGCTCGGCAACTCCATGCTGGTCTACCTGCTGCAGACCGCCAGCGTGCTGGTCTTCTCCAGCATCGTGGGCTACGCCCTCTCGCGCCTGCGCTTCTTCGGCCGCGAGTTCGTCTTCAACATCATCCTGCTGACCATGATGATCCCCGGCCAGCTGCTGCTCATCCCCCTCTACGTGCTGGTGGTGCGGCTGGGCTGGACCGACTCATACACCGGCATCATCGTGCCAGGCATGATCAGTGCCTTCGGCATCTTCATGTTCCGCCAGCACTTCCGCACCATCCCCCAGGAGCTGCTCGACGCCGCCAGGGTGGACGGCGCCTCCGACCTCACCATCCTCTTCCGCATCATCTGGCCGCTGTCGGCGCCGGTGCTGATCACGGTCGGCATCTTCACCTTCATGGGCGGCTGGAACGACTTCCTCTGGCCATCGCTGATCAACCGCGACATCCAGTACCAGACCCTCACCCAGATGGTCACGCTCTACGGCATCGGCGGGCAGGCGGGCGGACAGGTGGGTGCCGTGATGGCCTCATCGCTGATCGCGGTGCTGCCCATCATCGTCGTCTACCTGGTGTTCCAGCGCTACTACCTGCAAGGCATCGCCGGCACGGGGGTCAAGGGATGAGGCGCCCCCGCCCCGGCAACGCGTCCCTGAAGGAGGCACGACCCCATGCACCTGCCACCCACCACGCCACCATCCGGAAGGAGGCCCCCATGACCCGCCGTACCTGGATCCGCACCCTCGCCATCACGGCCTGCATCCTGAGCCTGCCGCTGGCCGCGGCGCAGGACAGCATCACCTTCTGGCCGTCGTCCAACCCTGAAGAGATCGCCTTCGCCAACCAGATCGTGACCGCATGGAACGCCGCCAACCCTGGGCTGCAGGTACGGATGCAGCCGCTGCCCGCCAGCCGCTCCACCGAGGAGGTGCTGCTGGCCGCCATCGCCGCGCGCACCACCCCCGACGTGGCCGCCAACATCTACCCAGGCGCCATCAGCCAGTACGTCGATGCAGGCGGCCTCTACGCCCACGACAGCCTGCCCGGCTTCATGGACTTCATGCAGGCGCGCTCGGGCGAGGACGTGCTCTCGCTCTACACCCACCCAAGCGGGCACGTCTACCAGATCCCCTGGAAGTCGAACCCGGTCATGTTCGCCTACAACGTCGACCTGCTGGCCGAGGCCGGCATCGAGCCGGGCGACCTCGCCACCTACAGCGGCTTCCTCGAGGCCGCCCGCAAGGTGCACGAGCACTGGGGCGGGCAGAAGCACCTCTACTCACCCACCGTCGACGTCACATGGTGGCAGCGCTTCTTCGACTTCTACACCCTCTACATCGCGGCCTCGGGCGGCCAGACGCTGCTGGACGCCGAAGGTCGGGTGATCTTCGACGGCCAGGCCGGGCTTGAGGTCTTCGAGTTCCTCGCCACCCTGTTCCGCGAGGGCTACGCCCTGAAGGGGCAGTCGGCGCAGAACCGCTTCTTCCAGGGCGTGGTGCTGCTGGAGCAGGCGGGGCCCTTCACCATGCCCTTCTACGAGAACAACGCGCCGGAAGGCTTCCGCTTCGCGCTCATCCCCGTCCCCGTCCCCGATCACCGTGCAGGTGAGCCGGTCTACACCTACGGCGATCCCAAGAACATCGCCATCTTCAGCAACACCCGCCAGGCCGAGTCTGCCTGGCAGTTCATCCAGCACATCCTCAGCGCCGAGAACGACGCGCTGTTCATGGACATCACCGGCCAGATCCCCTACCGCCTTGGCATGGAGGAAGACCCGCTCTTCGCCCCCATCCTGGCCCAGCGTCCCAACCTGCCGCCCTTCCTCGAGCAGAGCGCCCGCAGCCGTGGGGTGGACGACACCCCCTACCTCATCGAGATCTTCAGCGCCATCAGCCGCGAGTACGAGGCGGCCGTGGTGCAAGGCGTGCGCAGCCCGGAAGAAGGCCTGCGTCGCGCCGCCCAACGCGCCCGCGACATCATCAGCGGCTTCTACTAGCCTCCCGTCTCGACCTGGGGTCAGCGACCCCCTCAAGGAGCACAGCATGCGACGTACCCTGATCCTCCTCCTCTCCCTCTGTCTGGCGGGCTTCGCCCTGGCCGAGACCCGCAGCACCACGGTCTCGGTGGACAACCTCACCGGACGCCCCGTACCGGTCTCGGTCGACCTGCTCACCCTGCGTGACCACATCGGCGCCGAGTTCCCCATGGACTGGAGCAGCCTGCGGGTGCTGGTGGCCGGGGAGGAAGTGCCCTTCCAGCTCGACGACGTCGACCTCAACGGCCGCGTCTCCGCCGCCGACCAGCTCGCCTTCCTCGCCAGCGGCGACGCCGTCATCGAGGTCAGCGACACCCCAGGCACGGCGCTCGCCTTCGAGGCCGGCTTCGAGGTCAGCGGCGACGACCCGGTGCTCCTGCGCAGCCTGAGCACCGAGGGCTTCGCGGTCGAGGTGCCCGCCCACGGCCTCAGCCGCATCGTCGGCTTCGGCGGCACGCAGGAAGTGCTGGCCAACGAGATCGGCATCCTGCGCTTCAGCGGCTTCCCCGAGAGCACCTACTGGGCCAACGAGCAGCTCGGGCCCCATGAGGAGTACACCAACCTCGAGGCCGGCGGCATGCGGCATGTGCTGACCGAGGTCCTGCCTGCAGGCCCGGTGCGCGTCACCGTGGTGGCCGAGTACGCCAGCGACCGTTTCGTCGGTCTTCGTCAGCGCCTTGTCACCCACGTCTACGTCACCGGTGACGTCGAGATCGTCAACTCGGTGAGCTTCGGCGGCTACAGCGACATGATGAAGCTGCAGAGCATGGCCACCTCGGTCATGAGTCAGGCCGACCTGGAAGCCCTGCACGTCATGCCCGTCTTCCGCCGCCTGCTGTGGGCCGACCAGTTGGAGATCTCGGCCGAGGACTACTTCGCCGAGCGCGACGCCGTCATCACCGTCGACGCTCAGCCCTACCTTGCCTTCCGCGCCGACGACAACCTCAGCCCGCTGTACTGGGGTGCCACTTACATCTTCGCCTCGGCCGAGCCCTGGCGCGCCAACTACAGCCCTGCGCTCGGCCTCGGCGTGGCAGAGCTTGCCTACGCCACGCCCACCATCGAGCAGGACTACGACGCCTGGCTCTCCGGCAGCACCTGGGTGTTCGAGTCGCAGGAGTTCCGCACCGGTGTCTTCAAGTGGACGGCCGACGAGTTCGGCACCTACCCCTCCACCTCTTCGATCACCCCTAGCGAGGCCAACCATCACCTGCCTGGCGACGGCTTCACCTTCCACCTGAGCTACAGCGCCTTCGCCGCCTCCGACGTGGACGCCGCCGTCCGCTACGCCCGTGACCGGCAGGCGGAGCTGGCGTCCGTCGCACTGGACTGAAGGCCATGCCGATGACCGGAGGGGGCGCGGGCAACCGCGCCCCCCGGTTCAGCCATGCGCTGACCATCTGGCTGGCAGCCTCTCTGCTGGCCTTCGGCGTTGCATGGGGCCAGGACGCACCGCCTGACGGCGGACGCACCAACCTGGACCACCTGCGCTTCCTCACCGACGAGTTCGAGGTGGAGGGCGAGCGCCACCTCGGCGTGTGGATCTACGCCGAGCCAAGCCCCACCGACCCCGACGCCTACGAGCCGCGCGACGTCGCCGCCGAGGGTGCCACCGACATCGATGACGTCGCGAGGGCGGCCATCGCCTACCTGTGGTGGTACGACCTGCACGGCGACCCCAGCGCATTGGCGCTGGCCAGGGGCCTGCTCGACTTCACCATGGCCATGCAGGCCGATGACGGGGAGTTCTACAACTTCGTCTTCTCCGACGGCCGCATCAACCGCCTCGGCATCACCAGCCGCAAGGGCGCCGGGTTCTGGGCGGCCAGAGGCCTGTGGGCGCTGGCCGAAGGCTTCCGGGTGTTCCGCGAGGCCGATCCCGTATACGCCGCCGAGCTGCGCGAGGCATTCCTGCGTGGCCTGCCGCCTTTCGAGGCCAAGGTGGCCCCCGCCTACGGCCGCTTCGTCAGGCGCCACGGATTCAGCGTGCCAGACTGGCTGCCGGACGACGGTGCCGACGTGACCGCCAACCTGGTGTTGGCCCTTGCCGTCTTCCTGCAACAGGAAGAGCACGCGGGCGCTCGAGACCTGCTCGACCAGACGGCGCATGGGCTGACCCTCTTCCAGTACGGCCCGGCCGGCAGCTACCCCTTCCTTGCCCACCCATCCTTCGCCCGCGACCCGCTCGACTGGCACGCATGGGGTAGCAGGCAGACGCAGGCTCTTGCCCAAGCCGTCCTGGCCGGCGGCGACCCCGTGCTCACCGCTGAACGCCTCGCCTCCGCCGAAGCCGAGGCAGGCCACTTCTTCGTGCACCTGCTGGTGGGGCCAGGCCCGGTCTCGAACATGAACCCCGCCGTCCGCGCGTACCCGCAGATCGCCTACGGCATGGAATCCTTGGCCAGCGGCTACTTCGCCCTGGCCGACGCCACGGGCAAGACGGTCTACGACGAGCTGGGTGGCCTCACCACAAGCTGGCTGCTCGGCAACAACCCCCTGCGCCAGGCCATGTACGACCCGGCCACCGGTCGCATCTACGACGGGCTCGAGCGAGGCGTCGTCAACCGCAACGCAGGGGCCGAGTCCACCATCACCGGGCTCATGGCCCTGATGCAGGCCGAGGCCCGCCCAGCCGCCGAGGCCGTGCTCGACCTGCTGTGGCTCGAAGCCCAAGGCGACGTGGTGGTGGAGGCCGAGACCGGCAGCGACTTCGGCGAACCGCCCCGCACCGAGGTGGACGCCACCGCCAGCGGGCAGGTGGCCGCGGTACTGAGCCCGGGCGCCAGCCTGCGCATCGCCGCCACCATCCCCGCCGAGGCCCGTTACCGCGTCTACGCGCTGCACCGCGACGATCCATGGGAGGCCGCGGTCGACGTCTTCATCGGCCAGGAGCGCCTGGCCACCCTGAGCACCGGCGGCGCAGAGACCTCGCGCTTCCGCATGACCGAGCTGGGAACGGTGGACCTGCCTGCCGGCGACCTGGCCTTCACCCTGCGCCACGCAGGCGGCCGCGACCTGCGCTTCGACGCACTGGTGCTTCGACCCGAGACCAGCTGGAAGCTCTACGGGCAACCAGGGGAACGCCTGCTGCTGCTCAAGAGCTGGGCGTCCGAGAACGGCCCCCATCCGCTGAACGTCGCCGTTCCCGCCCACGCCGAGCTGCGCAGCTTCGACGCCATGGCCGAAGCGGTGGCCAGCGGACCGTTGGGTGAGGTCGCCACCGTCGACCTGCCCGCCTACGGCTTCGCGCTCATCCGCTGGGCCACGGACGAGCCGCTGCCGCAGGGCCTCGACGCCCCGGCGCGCCTCGGTCCCGTCACCGTCCTGCAGCCTGCCTTCGAGCAGGACGGTCACCTGGCCCTCGACCTCGGTCCCGCCTTCAACGCCGATGCCTTCTCCTTGTCTTCCAGGCCGCAGCGAGGCAACTTCGACAACCGTTCCGGCGTCTTCGGCGCCACCTACCCGGCCGAGCGCGCCCCCGCCGCTTCCAGCGAGGTGAGCGTGGCCGGCGTGCCCTACCTCTTCCCGCCCACCGATCAGGACCTCAACAACGTGGCGCTTCTCGGTCAGCGGTTGGAGGTGCCGGCCGGGCACTACCAGGCGCTGCACCTGATGGGCTCGTCGGAGCAAGGCAACTACCAGGCTGCGGTCACCTTGGTCTACGAGGACGGCGGCACGGAGGAACTGCAGCTCGGCTTCAGCGACTGGTGCCAGATCCCCCGCTTCGGCGAGGAGGTGGCGGTGGTCTTCGAACAGCGTCGTGGCGCCAGTGGCGCCGCGGAACGCATCACCTGCCGTATCCTCACACAGCGCCTGGCCGTGGATCCCGACCGCGTGCTGCTGCGCATCGACCTGCCCGACCGCGAGACCATGCACCTCTTCGCCATCACCCTGCAGCACGCAACTTCCGAGCTGGAGCAGCCATGAAACTCGTCCGCCACCCCGCCAACCCCGTCCTGCGCCCCAACCCCTTCAACGCCTGGGAGGCGCTGAACGTCTTCAACCCATCGGTGGTGGTGCACGGCGGCCTGTTCCACATGCACTACCGAGCCCAAGGCACGGACTACGTCTCGCGCATCGGCTACGCCGTGTCGGCCGACGGCCTGCACTGGAACCGGCTGCAGGAGCCGGTCTTCGTGCCAGCCTCCGAGGTCGACGCCCGCGGGGTGGAGGACCCGCGGGTGACCGAGATGGACGGCCGCTTCTACATGGCCTACACCGCCTACGGCCGCGCCGGTGCCCACCCCGAGGTGGGCACCACCCCCACCGGCATCACCCCCATGTACGCGGTGAGCGACAACCTCGTGACCTGGGAACGACTCGGACCCGTGGTGGTGGGCGAGGACAACAAGGACCACGC